>DASUWV010000020.1:0-34987 GCA_036378275.1 Solirubrobacterales bacterium
CTTCTGGCTCCAGTGAGCTAGTCGACCAGAGAGCGGCCGGTCATCGCCTCCGGCTGGGGGATGCCGAGGAGGTCTAGGGCGGTGGGGGCGACGTCGGCGAGGATGCCGTGGTCGCGGAGGTCGAGGCCGTGCTCGGTGACGATCAGCGGGACGGGGTTGAGCGAGTGGGCGGTGTTGGGGGAGCCGTCGGGCTCGAGCATGTTGTCGCAGTTGCCGTGGTCGGCGGTGATGATGCACGCGCCGCCCTTGGCGGTGACGGCCTCGACCACCTTGGCCAGCTGGGCGTCGACGGTCTCGACCGCCTTGACCGCGGCGGGGATCACTCCGGTGTGGCCGACCATGTCGGGATTGGCGAAGTTGATGATCCCGAAGCGGTAGTCGCCCTTCTGCCAGTGCGAGACGAAGGCCTCGGCGGCTCCCTCGGCGCTCATCTCCGGCTTGTGGTCGTAGGTGGGGACGTCGCGCGGCGAGTCGACCAGGCAGTGCTCTTCCCCCGCCAGCTCCTGCTCGCGGCCGCCGTTGAAGAAGTAGGTGACGTGCGCGTACTTCTCGGTCTCGGCGACGTGGAGCTGGCTGCCGCCGGCCTCAGCGATCGTTTCCGCCAGCGTCGTCTGCGGCCGCTGCTCGGGGAAGGCGACCGGGTAGGGCCAGCCCTTGCGGTACTCGGTCATCGTCGTCAGGTCGAGCGTGAACCGGTTGCGGGGGAACTCTTCGAAGCCGGGTTCGGCGAGGGCGCGGGTCATCTGCCGGGCGCGGTCGGGACGGAAGTTGATGAAGATCGCGACGTCGCCCTCGGCGGCGCCGTCGTAGTCGCCGATCACCGTCGGTTTGACGAACTCGTCGGTCTCGTCGCGCTCGTAGGACTCTGTGATCGCGGCCAGCGCGGTGGGCGCGTGCAGCCCGCGGCCGTGGACGATCGCGTCGTAGGCGAGCTTGGTGCGCTCCCAGCGGGTGTCGCGGTCCATCGCGTAGTAGCGGCCGCTGACGGTGGCGACGCGGCCCGCCGCCTGCAGCCAGCGTTCCAGTTCCTCGAGGTAGCCCTTGCCCCCGTGCGGGAGCGTGTCGCGGCCGTCGGTGAAGGCGTGGAAGACGACGTCCGGGACGCCCTCCTGCGCGGCCAGCTCGATCGTCGCCTCGATGTGCTCCCAGCCTGAGTGGACGCCGCCGTCGGAGACCAGGCCGAGCAGGTGGAGGCGGCCGCGGGGGCTGTTGCGGGCGCGCTCGCAGGCGGCGAGCAGGGCCTCGTTTTCGAAGAAGCTGCCGTCGGCGACGGCGTCGTCGATCCGCGCCAGGTCCTGCTTGACGATCGCGCCGGCGCCGAGGTTGAGATGGCCGACCTCGGAGTTGCCCATCTGCCCCTCCGGCAGGCCGACGTCGGGGCCCTGGGCGGAGAGCCGGGTGTGCGGGTACTCGTCCCAGAGGCGGTCGAAGGTCGGCGTCTCGGCGAGCGAGATCGCGTTGCCCGGCCCCGGCTCCGCCAGCCCCCAGCCGTCGAGGATGATCAGGGCGAGGGACGGGACAGGCTCGGGCATCGGCCTAGCCTGCCGCCTCGACGATCGCTGCGAACTCTTCGGCATCGAGGCTGGCGCCGCCGACCAGGGCGCCGTCCACGTCCGGCAGCGAGAGCAGCTCCGCCGCGTTCGCGGGCTTGACCGAGCCGCCGTAGAGGATCCGCACCCTGTCGCCGGCGGCGCCGCGGACGCGCAGGACGTCGCGAATGAAGGCGCACGCCTCCTGGGCCTGGTCGGGAGTGGCGGTGCGGCCGGTGCCGATCGCCCAGATCGGCTCGTAGGCGATCACCACGTTCTCGATCTGGCCGGCGTCGAGGCCGGCGAGGTCGGCCTGCAGCTGGCGCTCGAGCACCGTGTCGGTCCCCCCCGCGTCGCGCGCCTCCTCGCTCTCGCCGATGCAGAGGATCGGCTCGAGGTCGTGGGCGAGCGCGGCGGGAACCTTGCGCGCCAGCGCCTCGTCGGTCTCGTTGAAGTGCTGGCGGCGCTCGGAGTGGCCGAGGACGACCGCCTCGACGTCGAGCTCGGCCAGCATCGGCGCCGAGACCTCGCCGGTGAAGGCGCCCGAGGCCTCCTCGTGCATGTTCTGGGCGGCGACCTTGACTGCGGTCCCGTAGCGCCGCTCGACCACTGCGGTCAGCGCCGTGAACGGCGCGCAGATGACGACGTCGGACCGGGTCGCGGCGATGCGCGGCAGCAGCGCGTCGACGAACTCGGCCGCCTCGGCGACGGTCTTGTGCATCTTCCAGTTGGCGGCGATGTACGGCGTGCGGTCAGGCAACGGCTTTCTCCCCCTCTTCGGCGTCGAGCAGGGCCTCAACGCCCGGCAGCTTCTTCCCCTCCAGCAGCTCCAGCGAGGCCCCGCCCCCGGTCGAGACCCAGTCGACCTGGTCCTCGAGGCCGAACTGGTTCAGCGCGGCGACGCTGTCGCCGCCGCCGACCACGGTGGTGCCGGGCGCCGCGGCGACCGCTTCGGCGACGGCGCGGGTGCCGGCGGCGAACGGCTCCATCTCGAAGGCCCCCATCGGCCCGTTCCAGAGGACGGTGCCGGCATGGGCAATCGCCTGCGCGTAGGCCTGGGCCGTGCGCGGGCCGACGTCGAGGCCCATCCAGCCCTCGGGCACCTCGACCCCCTCGCTCTCTTTGCGCTCGGCCTCAGCCGAGAACTCGCGGCCGAGGACGAGGTCGACTGGCAGCTGCAGCTCGCAGTCGGACTGCTCCCCCCGCTCCAGCGCCTCCTTGGCCGCGTCCTCCCCCTCGGCGAGCGAATCTCCGGTGGGGATCCCCTGCGCCTTGAAGAAGCCGAAGCACATCGCGCCGCCGATCAGAATCTTGTCGGCGACCTCGAGGAAGCGGTCGATCACCCCGACCTTGTCGGAGACCTTGGCGCCGCCGAGGACGACGACCAGCGGCCGCCGCGGGTCCTCGACCACCTTCGTCAGTTCGGTCACCTCCTTCTCCAGCAGCAGCCCCGCGTAGGCCGGCAGGTAGTCGGCGACCCCGGCGGTGCTTGCGTGGGCGCGGTGCGCCGCCCCGAAGGCGTCGTTGACGTAGACGCTCGCCAGCTGGGCCAGGTTTTCGGCCAGCTTCGGGTCGTTCTTCGTCTCGCCCGGCTCGAAGCGGACGTTCTCCAGCAGCAGCACGTCACCCGGGCCGAGCGCCCCGCAGGTGAGGTCGACGTCGCCCTCGATCACCCCCGGCGCCATCTGCACCTCGGTCCCCAGCAGCTCGCCCAGCCGCTTCGCAACCGGCGCCATCGAGAGCTCGGGGACCCACTTGCCCTGCGGCCGGCCGAGGTGCGACATCAGGATCAGCGCCGCGCCGCGCTCGCGCAGCAGTTCGATCGTCGGCAGCGCCGCGCGGATGCGGGTGTCGTCGGCGACGACCCGCTCGCCGCCCTCGTCCTTCAGCGGCACGTTGAAGTCGACCCGGACGAGGACGCGGCGCCCCTTCACCGGGGCGTCGCGGACGCTTGCCTTGTCGAATCCCATCTACGGAAGCGGTGCGCCGCTAGGGGAGGACCTTGCCGGCCAGCTCGACGCAGCGGTTGGAGTAGCCCCACTCGTTGTCGTACCAGCTGACCGCCTTCACCAGCTTGCCGTCGCCGATCACCATCGTCTGCGCCGCGTCGAAGATCGAGCTGTGCGGGTCGCCGACGATGTCGGTGGAGACGATCGGGTCCTCGGTGTAGGAGAGGATCCCCTGCAGCGGACCCTCGGCGGCCGCCTTGAGCGCGGCGTTGACCTCCTCGGGGTTGGTCGCTTTTTCCGAGTCGAAGGTGAGGTCGACGACCGAGCCGGTCGGGACCGGGGCCCGAATCGCGAACCCGTTCAGCTTGCCGTTCAGCTCCGGCAGCACCAGGCCGACCGCCTTGGCGGCGCCGGTCGTGGTCGGGATCAGGTTGAGCGCCGCGGCGCGAGCCCGCCGCAGGTCCTTGTGCGGCATGTCCTGCAGGCGCTGGTCGGCGGTGTAGGCGTGGATCGTCAGCATCAGCCCCTGCTCGATCCCGAACGCCTCGTGCAGCACTTTGGCCAGGGGCGCCAGGCAGTTGGTCGTGCAGGAGGCGTTGGAGATGACATCGTGCTGCTCGGGGTCGTAGTCGGAGTCGAAGTTGACGCCGAGGGCGACGGTCACGTCCGGTTCCTTGGCCGGGGCCGAGATGATCACCTTCTTGGCCCCTGCCTCGAGGTGCTTGGCGGCGTCGGCGCGGGCGGTGAAGAAGCCGGTCGACTCGATTACCACGTCGACGCCGAGGTCGCCCCAGGGCAGCTGCGCCGGGTCGCGCTCGGAGAGCATCTTCACCTCGGCGCCGTCGACGGAGATGACGCCGTCGCCGGCCTCGACCTCGCCCGGGTAGCGCCCGAGGATCGAGTCGTATTTGAGCAGGTGGGCCATCGTGGCCGTGTCGACGAGGTCGTTGACGGCGACGAACTCGATGTCGGCGTTCGCCTCCTTGGCGGCGCGGAAGACGTTGCGCCCGATGCGTCCGAACCCGTTGATGCCGACCTTCACAGCCATGAACCAATTCCTCCTAATTGTGTGTGGGGAAGCCGAATCCTATGGACTCGGACACTTGTGCATCCGCGCTAGTCGGAGCCGATGGTGATCTCGATCTCGTAGCCATCGGGGTCCTTGAGAAATGCGGAGTAGGAGCCCGAGCCGTGCGAGCGCCGCTCGCCGGGATCGGCGACGCTGACGCCGCCCGCATTCACCCCGTTCTCCCAGGCCGCCTTGACCGCGACGATCCCCAGCGCGGAGAAGCTGAGCAGGCCGAAGCCGGACGCCGGGTCGTGCTTGGCGGAGATGAAGAAGACGGGCTTGGCGATGCCCCAGCCGATCGTCTGATCCTGCTCGAAATGCCGCCGCCATCCCAACGGGGCCAGCATCGAGTCATAGAAGGCGGCGGACCGGTCGAGATCGCCGACCTCCAGGAGGACGTGGTGAAGCATCGAGGGAAGGAGGCTATAGGTCTAGCCGGATCGTGGGGTCCAGCGGAAGAACTTGATCGCCAGGAGGAGGCCGGCGATACCCCAGGCGGCGACCACGGCGAGGTTGTCCCAGGAGACGGCGGAGCCGCCGGCGGGGACGTAGGCGTCGAAGAAGGCGTCGAAGAAGTGGCGGACCGGGAAGAGGTCGGCGAAGGTGATGACGCCGTTGGGGAGCTGGTCTTCGGGGATGAAGACGCCGGAGAGGAAGTAGAGCGGCAGCAGCAGGGCGTTGACGATCGCGGCGGCGGCGTCCTGGGAGGGGATTGCGGCGGTGAGGGCGATGCCGAGGCAGCAGAAGGAGGCGGCGCCGACTATGAGCGCGAGCAGGATCGCCGGCAGACGTTCCCAGGGCACGCTGACTCCGTAGAGGACTCCGCCGATCGCCGCCAGCAGCACCAGCATCATCAGGGCAACGACGATCGAGTTGCCGACGCGGCCGGCGATGAAGACCCAGGGCGGCATCGGGGTGCCCCGGCCGCGCTTGAGGCGGCCGTCTTCGCGGGCGATCACCAGGCTCATCGCCAGCGTCTGCATCGTCGCCGAGATGATCGAGAGCGACATGATCGCCGGCACGTAGTAGGTGGTCGCCTCCACCCCGCCCCGCACGTTGACCGTTTCGCCGTTGAAGACGACGGCGAGAATGAGGAAGACGATCACGGGGAACATCACCGTGAAGAAGACCGAGGCGGGATTGCGCCAGAACGCCTTCTGGTCGTAGCGGAACTGGTGGCCGACGAGTGCGAGGCCGTTCACTCGGCGGCCTCCTCCGGCGCCTCCGCGGCGGCTCCCTCCGCGGCGGCGGTCAGCTCCAGGTAGACGTCCTCGAGCGAGGGGCGCGTCACTTCCAGCCCCTCCAGCTCTTCGCCCTTGGCGAGGGCGGTGCCGGTCAGCTCGTTGAGGGCCTTCACCGGATCGCTCGTCTGCACCGCCACCTCGCGGCCGTCGACCCGGTAGCGGATCGTCGTCTCGCCGCGGTCGCGCCGGCCGAGGTCCTCCGGGGTGCCGCGGGCGACGATCCGGCCGGCGGCGATGATCGTCACCCGGTCGGCGAGCCGCTGCGCCTCGTCCATGTAGTGGGTGGTGAGGAAGACGGTCTTGCCGAGGTCGCGCAGGCCGGCGATCACGTCCCAGGCCTGGCGCCTGGCCGAGGGGTCGAAGCCGGTCGTCGGCTCGTCGAGGAAGAGCAGCTCGGGGTCGCCGACCAGCGCCATGCCGACGTCGAGTCGGCGCTGCTGGCCGCCGGATAGGCGGCTGGCGCGCTCGTCGGCTTTGCCCTCGAGGCCGACCAGCGAGATCACCTCGTCGGTCGGGCGCGGCGCGCGGAAGTAGCCGGCGTAGAGGTCGAGCGACTCGCGCACGCTCAGGTAGGGGTCGAGCCGACCGCTCTGCAGGACGATCCCGATCCGCTCGCGCCACTCGCGCCCGGCCCGCTCGGGGTCCTCGCCGAGCACGCTCACCTCTCCCCCGGTCCGCTTGCGGTAGCCCTCGAGGATCTCAACCGTCGTCGTCTTCCCCGCCCCGTTCGGCCCGAGGAAGGCGAAGACCTCGCCGCGCTCGACCTCGAGGTCGATGCCGCAGACCGCCTCGGTCTCGCCGTAGCTCATCCGCAGGCCCTTGATGGAGATGACGGGGTCAGGCAAAGCCCGGCGATTCTAGGTCGATGGGCCGAAAAGTCGCATTCCGTAGGCCGATGGGCCGATATGTCTTGCCCAAGAGGACCAATCGGCCCGTCGGCAGATGAGAATCGACAAATCGGCCCGTCGGTCAGCCGATCTCGACGTCGCGGTGCTTCACCTTCACGATCACGTCCTCGCGGGCGGCGAGGTCGCGGCGGATGCGGTCGGCGACGGTGATCGAGCGGTGGCGCCCGCCGGTGCAGCCGATCGCGATCGTCAGGTGGCTCTTGCCCTCGGCGACGTAGGCGGGGACGAGGAACTCGAGCAGCGGCAGCAGGCGGCCGTAGAACTCGCCGGCCTGAGTCCCGTTCTCGACGTAGGCGCGGACCTCCGCGTCCATCCCGGTCATCGGCCGCAGAACCTTGTCGTAGTAGGGGTTGGGCAGGAAGCGGACGTCGAGGGTGAGGTCCCCGTCGCGGGGCGGCCCGTTCTTGAAGCCGAAGGTGAGCAGGGTCAGCGCCAGCTTGCCGCTCTCCTCCCGGCCCAGCAGCTCTTCGGTGATCTGGCGGCGCAGCTCGGCGCCGGTCAGGTCGCTGGTGTCGATCACCTTGTCGGCGCGCTCGCGCAGCGGCGCCAGCAGCGCCCGCTCGGCCCGGATGCCCTCGACGATCCGCCCCTCCGGCGCCAGCGGGTGGCGACGGCGGGTCTCCTTGTAGCGGTCGAGCAGCGTCTCCTCGTCGGCCTCTAGGAAGAGGACCGTCGGCTTCAGGCCTTCGGCCTCGAGGTCGTCGATCACCTGCACCAGCTCCTCGAAGTACTCGCCGCCGCGCACGTCGGAGACGATCGCGGCGCGCTCGACCCCGCTGCCCTCGTGGCGGAAGAGCTCGCCGAGGCTGGCGATCATCCGCGGCGGCAGGTTGTCGACGCAGAAGTAGCCGCCGTCCTCGAAGGCGGCGATCGCTTCCGACTTGCCCGCGCCCGAGTGGCCGGTGATGACGACGACGGTCACCGGCTTGGCGGGACGCTTGCCGTTGCCGCCGCCGCTTCCGCTCTTCGTATCCGTCTCCACCCGCTCCGCCATCTGACTCTCCCTCAGCTGGTCCGGTTGAGCTGCTCGTGTATTTCCCGACCTACTTTGCCAGGCAGGCCGGGCACCGCCTCGAGCTCCTCGCGGGTGGCGGCGAGGAACCGCTCCGGCGTCCCGAAGTGTTGCAGCAGCGCCCGCTTGCGGGCCGGACCGATCCCCGGCAGGGAGTCGAAGACCGAGCTTTCCAGCAGGCCGCGGTCGCGGCGGCCGCGATGGTGCTCGATCGCGAAGCGGTGGGCCTCGTCGCGGACCCGCTGCAGCAGCCGCGAGGCCTCGGAGTCGGCGGCGAGGTCGAGCGGCTGCGGGCGCCCCGGCACGTAGACCTCCTCCAGGCGCTTGGCGAGGCTGAGGATGGTGACCCCGCGCTCGCGGAACGGCGCCAGCGCCCGCATCCCCACCGCCAGCTGCCCTTTGCCGCCGTCGATCAGGATCAGCGACGGGAGCGAGGCGAAGCTGGCGTCGCGCTTGCCGTCGTGCGGCGAGAGGTCGACCTGTTCGAGGTAGCGCGCCATCCGCCGCGAGAGCACCTCCTCCATCGAGGCGAAGTCGTCCGGGCCGCCGTTGCCGACGCCGTCGGCGCGCAGGTCGCCGCGGACTTTGAAGCGGCGGTAGTCGGACTTCTTCGGTGCGCCGCCCTCGAAGACGACCATCGAGGCGACGGTGTGCTCGCCGCCGATCGTGGAAATGTCGAAGCCCTCGATCCGCACCGGCAGCTCCTCCATCCCCAGCGCCTCGGCCAGCGCCGAGAGCGACTCGACCCGGCGGGTGCGGCGGTGCTCGCGGCGCAGCTTGTCCTGGTCGAGGGCGAGCTGGGCGTTGCGCTCGGCCAGCTCGCGCAGCCGCCGTTTGTCGCCGCGCTCGGCGGCGCGGACCTCGACCGGGGCGCCGCGGCGCTCGCTCAGCGCCTCGGCGAGCACCTCGGCGCGGTCGCGCAGGTAGGGACCGACGATCACCGTCCGCGGCATCGCCGGCGAGGCGGCGTAGTACTGGGAGATGAAGTCCTCGGCGACCTCGGGCAGCTCGCGTTCCCCCTGGTTCTCTAGGTAGAAGCTCTGGCGCTCGGCGAGGATCCCGTCGCGGACCTGGAAGACCTGGGCGTTGGCGTCCTGCCCCTCGACCGCGACCCCGATCAGGTCCGCCGTCCCCATCGTCACCCCGGCGACCCGCTGGCGCTCGAACAGCGAGCGGATCGCTTTCAGGCGGTCGCGGTGGATCGCCGCCCGCTCGAATTCCTGCGCGCTCGCCGCCGCCTTCATCTTCTCTTCCTCCTCGCGCTCGACCTGGCGGTAGCGGCCGGAGAGGAAGTCGACGATCGCCTCGATGTTGCGGCGGTACTCCTCCTTGCTGACGTAGTCGACGCAGGGCGCCCCGCAGCGCTTGATGTAGTAGTCGAGGCAGGGGCTTCCGGAGCGGCGGCCGGGCTCGCGGCCCTCGCAGGTGCGGAACTGGAACAGCTTGCCGAGCAGGTCGAGCGTCTCCCGGACCCGCTTGGCGCTGGAGAAGGGTCCGAAATAGGCGCGGCCGGAGCGGCGCTTCTCGCGGGTGAAGTAGACGCGCGGGTAGTCCTCGTCGAGGCTGACGGCGACGTAGGGGTAGGACTTGTCGTCGCGGAGGCGGATGTTGAAGCGCGGACGGTGGCGCTTGATGAAGCTCTGCTCGGTCAGCAGCGCCTCCGCCTCGTTGGCGGTGACGAGGGACTCGATCCGGTCGATCCGCGAGGTGAGGCGGGTGTCGCCGCCGGAGAAGTGGGAGGAGATGCGTTTGCGGATCGAGCGCGCCTTGCCGACGTAGAGCAGCTCGCCCGCGCCGTCGTAGAAGAGGTAGACGCCGGGCTGGTCGGGCAGCGATTTGCGCTGCTGCGCGATCCGCTCGGCGCGGCCCAGCGCCCCCTCGCCCTTCCCCTTGCCGTCGCTTTTTGCCATCTGACAAAGGGTAGGCTCCTGGCCACTCGGCCAAACCCCGGACGCGACGAGGAGAGAGACAGATGACCAGCGAGACCGTCAACCCGCCGCAGCTGAACACGATCCGGATCGAGGTCGACGGGGAGATCGGGACGCTGACCCTCAACCGGCCCGACGCCTTCAACGCGATGAGCCCGGAGCTGATCGGCGAGATGACCGTCGCCTTCGCCTGGCTCGCCGACCGAGCGCCGCTGCGGGGGCTGATCGTCACCGGCGCCGGCCAGGCATTCTGCGCCGGCGGGGACGTCAACTGGTTCCGCAAAGGGGTCGAGTCGGGCGAGATCGACCTGCCGTCCGAAGTGCGGCGCGGGGCCGAGGTGCTGCACCAGGCGATCGTCGACCTGCGGCGGATCCCCTATCCCGTGATCGGCGCGGTCAACGGGCCGGCAGCGGGGGCCGGGTTCTCGCTGGCGCTCGCCTGCGACATCCGCATCGCCTCCACCACCGCCTTCTTCGCCCCGGCCTACGGGCGGATCGGCGCCTCGCCGGACGGCGGCATGACCTTCTTCCTGCCACGGGTAGTCGGCCCGAGCAAGGCGCTGGAGCTCTTGCTCGAAGACCCGAACCTGCCTGCCGAAGAGGCCAAGGAGCTGGGCCTGGTCAGCGAAGTGGCGCCGCCGGAAGAGCTGATGGTGCGGGCCCGGGTCAAGGCCGAGGAGCTGGCGAAGAAGGCGCCGCATTACGTGCGGATGGCGAAGAAGCTGGTCGGGGTCAGCCTCGACAACAGCATCACTGAGCACCTGCAGCTGGAGCGCCACGGAATCGCCGACTCGATGGCGACCGAGGACCTCCGCAACGGCGTCGAGACCTTCTTCAGCGGCGGCACGCCCGAGTTCCACGGTCGCTGAACCGGGTAGCGGGACCTTGCGTATCGCGTCTAGAGTCATACCCGGAAAGGTCCTTAGCGGGAAAGGAACGAGATGAAGAAGCTCCTAGTTCTGTTCGCCATGCTCCTCGCCGCGCTCGCGCTGGTCGCCTGCGGCGGTGGCGGCAGCTCCACCAACGAAGAAACCGGCGGAGCGGCCGGCGCCGCCAAGGAAGCCGAAGAAACGGCGGAAGAAGCGGGCGAAGAAGTCGAAGAAAAGGCCGAAGAAGCCAAGAAGGAAGCCGAAGGCGGCAGTGCCGGCTCCGCTTCCAGCGTCGACATCGAAGCCAACCCCGAAGGCCAGCTCGCCTTCGAAGAGAAATCGGCCACCGCCAAGGCCGGCAACGTGACGATCAACTTCACCAACTCCTCGCCGGTCCCCCACGACGTCAAAATCGAAAGCTCCAGCGGCGAAGAAATCGGCGGCACCGAACTCGTCTCCGAAGGCACCGAATCCGCCGAAGTCGAACTCAAACCCGGCACCTACACCTTCTTCTGCTCCGTCCCCGGTCACCGCCAGGCCGGCATGGAAGGCACGCTTACCGTCAAGTAGGTCTCGCCGACTCAGCGGTGCGACTTTTGGTCGCTATGCGGTCATAAGTCGCACCGCTGATAGCGGCGTCCCCTGACGCGCTTTGCTCAGTCGCCGGGCGCCAGAACCCGCGTCACGCTGTCGCCGACGAAGCAGGGCTTGTCGCCGCCCTCGACCTCGAGGGTGAAGCGGGTCACCACCTGGTACCAGCCGCCGCCTTTCTCCTCGACGGAGACGACCTCGGCTTTGGCGCGGATGCGAGAGTCGACGGGGACCGGGGCCGGGAAGCGGATCTTGTCCCACCCGTAGTTGACCCCCATCGCGAAGCCGGTGGAGGAGATCAGTTCGCTGCGGAAGCCGTCGACGGTGGCGAGGGTGAGGTTGCCGTGGGCGATCGTGGTGCCGTAGGGGCTCTCGGTCCTGGCCCGCTCGGGGTCGACGTGGATCCACTGGTAGTCGCCCGAGAGCTCGGCGAAGGCGTCGATGTCGGCCTGGGTGATCGTCCGCCACTCGCTCGGCCCGATCTCCTGGCCGACGAGGGCCTTCATCCCCTCGACTCCCTGTACCTCGGTTGCCATCGGCGGGCAGTCTATCCGGGCCTCAATCGCTCCACCAGCCGGGGATGATCTCGCCGTCGCCCTTCCGGTGGGGGCCGAAGACGATGACCTCGAGCCCGTGGTCCCCGGCTTCGAACGCACGCGTCACCTCCGGCGAGACGCGAACCGCTCGAGCGCCTCCACCTCGATTATCTCGTCGTCGAGTTTGAACAGGCCGTTGCCGCGGACGATGACGTAGACCTCCTCCGCCTCCTCGTGGTGGTGGCCGAAAGGCTGCCGCTTCCCCGGCCTGATCCGGTGGAAGCTGAAGCCGGTCTCCTCGGCTTCCAGGTCCTCCTTGGCGAAACGGGCCTCCATCGTCTCGCCGTGGCCGAACTCCGCCGCCGAGTCCTTGACCTCTTCCAGTTTCTTATGGGTGAAGGGATTGCGCATGCTGCTCCTTTCGTAGCCCCGCCCCTGGCTCCTACCCTAGGTCCGCCGGGCCGAGCAGCTGCGCCTGCGAGGAGAAATCGCCGTCGTGGTAGACGTGCAGCGCGAACCCGGGCGGGTCGACGAACTCGACATCGTTGTCCGCGAACCGTGGCTGTGCCTGCAGGCAGGCGCTGGGCGCCGAGAAGACCGGGCAGCCGGCCAGGGTGCCCGAGGCGACCCGGTGCAGGTGGCCGCCGGCGATCGCGCGCAGCTGCGGATGCCTGGCGACGACCGCGGCCAGCGCCTCACGGTCAGCGGGCGTCAGGTTGATCGCGTCCCAGCCCGGGAGGCCGGTCGGCAACGGCGGGTGGTGCAGGGCGAG
The DNA here is from genome assembly GCA_036378275.1 of Solirubrobacterales bacterium. GTDB lineage: Bacteria > Actinomycetota > Thermoleophilia > Solirubrobacterales > 70-9 > VAYN01. The sequence goes on from DASUWV010000020.1 coordinate 12,408, forward strand.
AAGCGTCGGCCTGTTGCTTTCGCGGTCGAGCTCCTCGTCGAGCCGGCCCAGCTGTTCGGGGCTGTATGCGCCAGGGTCCCGGCCGGGGACGATCGAGTCGAAGGCGACGACGCGGAGCTCGCCGACGGTGAAGCTGTAGTTGATCGGCTCATCGCCCTCGCCCGGAAGGTCGAACGCGGCCCGGAGGTTGGCGCGGTCGTCGTGGTTCCCGGGCAGGACGTGAAGCGGCGCGTCCAGCGGCTCCAGAAGCCGGCGCACCTGCTCATAGCTCTCCTCGCTGCCGTCGTCGGTGAGGTCGCCGGTGACGACGACGCCGTCGACCGCGTCCGGCAGCGAGCCGATCGTCGCCACCACCCGCTCCACCCGCGCGCCGGGATCGACCCCCTCCCATTCGTCGCAGACGTGAAGGTCGCTGAGCTGCGCCAGGAGCACCGGCTTCGGCATCGGCGGACCTTATGAGACGCGGCTAAAGGTTCAAGTACAGGCGCAGGGCTTTCCGAATAACCGCGCTGGTGGGTTCCTTGTCATGTTCGGCCCGGCTGACGAGGGCTTCGCGCAACTCTGGGTCCAGCCGAACCGACTCGACTTTCGCCGGCCCCGATCCCATCGAAGGCCGGCCTCTGCGCCGCCGCAGGATCTCATCGACGTCGTAACCGGCCTCAGCCTCCCTCGAAAGTTTCTCGATCAGCTCATCGGTGATCAGCTTCCCGCTGGGGGTTCTGCCATAGGTCTTTTTCGCCTTCACGTCAAACCTCCATCAAAGAGGCGCCAATACTTGCGGCGCATCTCCATTGCGTGGATAGCCAACGCTGGGCTGCTTCCCTGGGAGAGAGTTACGACCTCGATCAAGCTGCCGTTCCACCCCGGTCCGAGGTAGAGGCGCTTTCCGTCGTCAAGGTCGTCCGTGATCATTGCGTGACTCACAGCGTGTTCGATATCGCGATCAGAGACTCCATGCTTTCGAGCTGCGGAATGAATTCGTAGCATTATCGTAGTACGAAATGGTCTACGCCACCAGCCGCACTTCGAAGCTGGGCATGTCGATGGCGCCGGCGCCGCCGATCAGGGCGAGGATGCGGGTGACGTAGGCCTGGGTCTCCGGGTAGGGCGGGATGCAGTGGCAAGCTTCGACCGGCGCGGGGCCGGCGTTGTAGGCGGCGAGGGCGAGTTCGGGGGAGCCGAACTGGGCCAGGAGGTCGTGCATCAGGTGAGCCTCGGCGTCGATCGCGGCGACCGGGTCGTAGGGGTTGGTGAGGCCGTAGGCGGCGGCAGTGCTTGGCATGAACTGAGCGATGCCTTGGGCGCCGGCGGGAGAGCCGGCGTCTGGGTCGAATCCCGACTCGGCCATCAGCTGCCCCGCCATCAGCGCCGGAGGAACGCCCCAGCGAGCAGCCGAGCGGAGGATCGGCTCGCGGTACAGGGCCGGGACGAACGAGGGAAGCGCCTCGAAAGAAACGGCGGCGCCGGTGGCGCCACTTGCCCCGGTGAGCGCTTCGCCCTCCGGCGAGCAGGGTGCGGGCCCGGCGTCGAACCCGTAGTGCCACGGCTCGTAGCTGTACCTCTGGACGAAACCGAAGCGGCCGGCGTTGGTCGCGAGCCAGGCGTAGGCGGAGGACGAGCCGAGGTCGAGCTCGGTCGCGCAGCGGTGCAGCGAGTAGCCCGGTGGAGCGACCCATTTCGGATCGGGGTGGGCGGCGAAGAGTTCGGCCTGCTCGGCGTCGGAGCGGAAGCCGGAGACGACGATCAGGACTATGCCGTCGGCACGGGCGGCGGCGGCCATACGGTCGTAGGCGGCGGCGACGTCGGGCCGCATCCCCTCGCCGTCCCGGAAGATCAGCGGCCCGCTGTAGCCGCCGCCGCTCGCCATGCCGGTGGCGCCGCCCGCCGCGGCTCCGTACGGGGCCGCGGCTTCGGCAACGGCCGAGGCTTCGACGCGCTGCCCATCCGCTTCCCGCAGACCGGCGACGATGGTCGCCTTCGCCCGCACCGGCGCAAACGAGTCGGCGTCGGGGAAGCGGAGCACCACCCGCCGCGGATCGACCTCGTTCGCTCGCGCCGCCGCCAGCGCCGCGACCCGTGCCCTCGCCAGGTAGGCGGCCTTCGCCAGGTGCCGCGGGTTCGGCGATCCGTCCCGCAGGCGCGGTGGCGCGAGCAGGTGGTCGAGATCGTCGCGCATCGAACGCACCGCCGAGATCGCGACCAGGTCCGCCGCCCGCTGCGCCCTCCCTTTTCCGGTCACCGCTCCGGCGATGGCCACCAGCGCCAGCGCCGCCGCGATCAAGCCGAGCGCCCCGCCCAGCGCCAGGATCAGCGCCTGCCCCGATTCCCCCCTCGCCCGCATCGGCCGAGCCTGCCTCGTGACGACGCACGCGTGGCGCGCAGAAACAAACTCTTCTCAGGCAACTTTCGAACTTTTCCGTGACCTCCCGCGTAGACCGGTCGAACCGACCGAAGGAGAGCGCCGATGCCGCCGCTGATCATGCTCCGTCCGCGCACCAGTCCGATCCGCATCGCCATGCTCGCACTGGCAGCGCTGGCACTGGTAGTCGCGACCGAAGCGAGCGCCCAGGCAACCAAGCGCGTGGTCAAAGAGGCCGAAAACGCGACCCTCGGCCGCACGGTGCTGACGACGCTGAAAGGGAAGACCCTCTACAGCCTCAGCGTCGAGACCCACGGCAAGTTCATCTGCACCGGGACCTGCCTCTCCTCCTGGAAGCCGCTGGTCGTCCCGCGCGGGGTCAAGCCGAAGGGGCCGGTGAAGCTGGGTACGGTCAAGCGGCCGGACGGGAGGACCCAGGTCACCTACAAAGGCCGCCCCCTCTACAGCTTCAACGGGGACGCGAAGGCCGGCGAAGCCAACGGCGAGGGCCTGAAAGATGTCGGCACCTGGCACGCGGCGAGGGTCGGAACCGTCAGCTCGCAGCCGCCGCCGCAGGAATCCGAATCTCCGTATCCCTACTGAGAACTCCGAGCCGCCGGACGAGGCGGGCCGGCAACCCGCCCTGACTGCTGGCCGGAAGCGCTCCGAACAGCGCCCGGCGCTCCGCCACCCACCCGAGGCGGTGCTTGAGGACGGCGACTGCGAGCCCGCGAGCGATCAGGTCGCGGGCGGCGAGAGCTGCGAGCGGCCGCTCCTCGCTCAGATCGGCGCGCAGCAGCACGCCGGTCGGCCGCAGCCCGGCACCCTCGGCCAGCAGCGACTGCAGCAACTCAGGCGGCGCATGAACGACCACGGTCGACCCACGCGCCGCCGTTGCCGCGGCAGAGGCAGCCTCCAGGCCTCCAGGCTCAGCGGCCACAGCCAGGTGACAGATCTGGCCGCGCGCCGCGGCCCTCGAATCTGGCAGGTGCGCCGACAGCCGCTCCTCCAGCTTCTGAGCGGCAGCGGAGGCAAGCAGCGCCGGCCGCGCCTGGCTGCCGCCGACGTCGATCAACAGCGCTGCCCGATCGAGGTCCGACCCCGCGCAGGCGAGCGCGACGGCGGCGCCTCGCGCCCCTTCGGCCTCGCCGATCCTGGTGACGATGATCGCCGGACCGCCCTGCAGAGGGTTCTCGAACTTCATCGGGCCGGCCTCGCGGAGGCGCTGCTGCTGATCGCCAGCCGCTCGGCCAGAGCGCCGATCGGCGACGGCGGTCGCAGCCGGACCGAGACGGTCCCACCCTCGACCGTTACCGAGACGTCGTCCTGCGCCCACCCCGGCAGCGCTTCACGCGCCGCCTCGGCCGCCGAGCCCTTGGACGCCAGTGCCAGCGCTCCCGCCTCGGCGGCGCCATCGGCAAGCGTCATCGCGTAGCCCGCCGCGAGCAGCTGCAGGGCCACCAGCGCCGCGAGCAGCAATGCCGGCAGCGCCGCGACCAGCTCCACCGTCGCCTGTCCGCGCTCAGCCACCGCTCGGCTCCAGCCCGCTCGACGCCGCCACCCGCACCACCGGCAGCGGAGGGATCAGGCGCGGCACCTCGACCCGCACCGAGACCGTGCCTTCGTCCTCCACCTTCGCCCCCTGCTGCATCGCCGGCGGGAGCGCGGAGCGGGCGGCCGCCACCGCGTCCCCTCCAACCGCGGCCGCCCGCGCTCCCGCTCGCGCGGCCACGCTCGCCGACCAGAGCGCCTGGCCGGCGAGCGCGATCTGCGCGGCCGCCAGCAGCGCCAGCAGCAGGAACGGGACCACGGCGACCAGCTCCACCGAAGCGGTCCCCTCCTCCCCACACACTGCTCTCTCGGCCACCGACGGCATGACCACAACCCTGCCGATCCAACCCGCACGCGTGGCGCGCACAAAGCAAAAATTCAGCGCCAGCTTTCTAACGAATCAGAGAATTCGCCGGCGCGAGAGACGGCCTCCGGCTCCTCAGTGGTACGTGTTGGCTTCCATCCAGACTTTCCAGATCGCCGCGATCGAGGCGGCCAGCAGGATGATCCAGAGCAGCGTCCCGCCCCCCGTTTCGAACAGCTTGTCGCTCCCGGCGATCAGCAGGGCGACCATCCCCACCGCGCCGTAGAGGATCGCGCGGCGGCCGTCGCTCAGGGTCGCCAGCGTCAGCTGGTTCTCGCGGCTCAGCACGTAGACCATCCAGGCGATGCCGGCCAGCAGGGCCATCGTCAGCGCGGTCAGCAGCGTCGCCGCCGCGTTGCCGCCTCCCGGCAGGAAGGCGACGCCCAGGGCCAGGAGCATGACGATCGCTACGTTGCGAGCGGTTCGCACCCCTCAAGTGTAGGGCGGCCGGGAAGCCGCTTCTACTTCTGCGTCATCACGACGATGCCGACGATCACCGCGGCCGCCACGCAGAGGAAGGCCAAACCGGCGACCACTCCTGCGGCCGTCGCCGCCACCGGCCGTTCGTCGCGGCTCAGCTCGATGAACTGACCCGATCCCCAGATCCCCAGCGAGAAGGCGAAGGTGATGCCGACGCCGGCCACCAGCGAGGCCGCGACCGTCTGCCAGAGCTCCTTCCACTGGACGATCGTCGCGATCACGTGCCCACCGCTTCGACCGGCGCTCCCCGCCGCGCGCGCCGCGCGAACGCCGCCGTGATCAGCGAGAGCGCCATCAGCGTGACCAGAACCGGCCCCAGCGCGCCGGTGCCGAAGATCCGCGTGAACCCGTAGGTGGCGGCGCCGATCAGCGCCGCGGCCGGCAGCGTGAGGATCCAGGCGACGACGATGTTTCCGGCGACCCCCCAACGCACCGCCGAGAGGCGTTTGGCGGCGCCGGACCCCATCACGCCGCCGTTGATCACGTGCGTGGTCGAGAGCGGGAAGCCGAAATGGGTCGAGGCGAGGATCACCGCCGCCCCCGCCCCCTGCGCCGAGAACCCCTGGGCCGCGTCCATCTTGATGATCCGGGTGCCGGTGGTTTTGATGATCCGCCAGCCGCCGCTGTAGGTGCCGAGCGCGATCGCCGTCGCCGAGGCGACGATCACCCAGGTCGGCGGGTCGGATTCGGCGCCGAGCTTGCCAGCTGAGATCAGCGCCAGGGTGATCACCCCCATCGTCTTCTGGGCGTCGTTGGTCCCGTGCGCCAGCGCCAGCAGCCCGCCGGAGACGATCTGCCCGTAGCGATAGCCGCGGGTGACGATCCCCGGCCGCTGCCGGCCGATCACCCGGTAGGAGAAGCCGATCGCGAGGCCGGCGACGAGGAAGGCGACGACCGGCGCCACCACAGCCGGGATCAGCACCTTGCCGACCAGGCCTTCGGCGAGGATCACGTCGATCCCGGCAGCGGCGACCGCGGAGCCGACCACGCCGCCGATCAGTGCGTGCGAGGAGCTCGACGGCAGCCCGAAGTACCAGGTGATCAGGTTCCAGGCAATCGCCCCGATCAGGCCCGCGAAGACGATCGTCGGCGTGATCACTTCGGCGTCAACCACGTCCTTGGCGACGGTGGCGGCGACGCTGATCGAGATGAAGGCCCCGAGGAAGTTCAGCAGCGAGGCGAACCCGATCGCCACCTGCGGCCGCGCCGCCCCGGTCGAGATCGAGGTGGCGACGACGTTGGCCGTGTCGTGGAAGCCGTTGGTGAAGTCGAAGGCGAGCGCCGTGCCGACGACGATGACGAGGATTACGTCAGAGGACACGGGCCGTCACGAATTTTTGATCACGATGCCCTCGAGTATCTGCGCCGCGGTCTCGGTCGCGTCGATCGCCTCCTCGAGCACCGCGAACATGTCCTTCCAGCGGATCACGACCATCGGGTCGATCCCGTTGGAGAAGAGCGAGGCGACGGCGTCGCGGGAGATCCGGTCGCCGTCGTTCTCGAGGCGGTGGATCTCGATCCAGTACTTGTCGAGGTCTTTGAAGGAGGGCAGGTTCTCCAGCCCCATCGCCAGCTGCTCGCAGGAAGCGACGAGGACCTTCGTCAGCGCCTGCGCCTGCTCCATCGGCGCCTCGATCTTGTAGAGGCCGAGGAAGTCGGCGGCCTCCTCGGTGAAGTCGACGATGTCGTCCATCTGCGTCGCCAGCCCGTAGATGTCCTCGCGGTCGATCGGCGTCACGAAGGTCGAGTTGAGCCGCTGGACGATGTCGTGGGTGATCCGGTCGCCCTCCTGCTCGGCGACGACGATCTCGCGCGAGAGCGCTTCGCTCTCCGGCCAGGTGTGCATCATCTCGTCGAGCAGCTTGGCGGCGCGGACCGCGTTCTGGCCGGCCTCGATGAAGAGGTCGAAGAAGGTCCGGTCGCGGGGGAGGAGCGAGAAGCGCGCCACTGCGGACGCATCCTAGAGATGTAACGAGCGAGAGCGCCGCTCAGGCGGCGGAGGCCGCCAAATGCTCTGCGGCACGTGCGGAATGGCGCGCCATCAGCTCCTCCTGCGCGCTGCGCAATTCGCCGTCGGGGCGGCGCCGCGACCAGGTCCCCTCGGCGTCGAGGTCCCAGGAGCTGGCGTTGTCGGCCAGGCAGCGCTCGAGCACGTCGAGCAGCTCGGCCTTGATCTCCGCATCCTCGACCGGCGCCACCAGCTCGACCCGGCTGTCGAGGTTGCGGGGCATCAGGTCGGCCGAGCCCATCAGCACCCGCGTCTCCTCGCCGCGGCGGAAGACGTAGATCCGCGAGTGCTCGAGGAAGCGGCCGACGATCGAGCTGACGTGGATGTTCTCGGAGACTCCCGCGACGCCAGGGCGCAGGCAGCAGATCCCGCGCACGTTGAGGTCGATCCGCACCCCCGCCTGCGAGGCCTCGTACAGCGCCTGGATGCAGCGCGCGTCGACCAGCGAGTTCATCTTCAGCGCGATCCGGGCCTCCTCCCCGGCCTGGTGCGCCTCGACCGTGCGCTCGATCTCCTCGACGATCTGGTCGCGCATCGTCGTCGGCGAGACCAGCACCTTGCGGAAGCCGGCGGGTCGCCCGTAGCCGGTGAGGAAGTTGAACATCTCGGCGACATCGGCGCCGATGTCGGGGTCGACGGTGAAGATGCCGAGGTCGGTGTAGAGGCGGGCGGTCTTCGGGTTGTAGTTGCCGGTGCCGACGTGGACGTACTCGCGCACCTGCTCGCCCTCGCGGCGGGCGACGAGGATCGCCTTCACGTGGGTCTTCAGGCCGGGGATGCCGTAGACGACATGGACGCCCGCCTCCTCCAGGGACTTCGCCCAGTGGATGTTCGCCTCCTCGTCGAAGCGCGCTTTCAGCTCGACCATGCAGACCGCCTGCTTGCCGCGTTCCGAAGCGCGGATCAGCGACGGCACCAGCGGCGAGTCGTCGCTGGTCCGGTACACGGTCTGCTTGATCGCCAGCACGTCGGGGTCGGCGACCGCCTGGGCGACGAAGCGCTCGACCGAGGTGCCGAAGGACTCATACGGATGGTGGACGAGGATGTCGCGCCGGCGGATCTCGGCGAACATGTCGACCGGCTCCTCGTCCTCGCCCTGCAGGCGCGGCTGGGTGACCGGGGTCCAGGGCGTGTAGCGGAGCTCGGCGTGGCCGGGGACGTCGGCGATCGCGTCGAGGTCGGCGAGGTCGAGGAGGCCGTCGATGTCGTAGACCTCGCGCTCTTCGAGCCGCAGCGCCTCGACCAGCTGGGCGCGCAGCTTCGGGTTCATGCCGGAGGCGACCTCGAGTCGCACCACCTCGCCGAAGCGGCGGCGGCGGAGCTCGTCCTGGACCGCCTGCAGGAGGTCGTCGGCCTCGTCGGAGACGTTGAAGTCGGCGTCTCGGGTGACCCGGAAGTAGCCGTGGTCGATTACGTCGATGCCGGGGAAGAGCGCCTCCAGGTTGGCGGCGATCACCTCCTCCAGCGGCACGAAGGTCAGGCCCCCCTCGCCGAGCGGCAGGAAGCGCCCGAGCAGCTCCTTCGGGACCTTGACCCGGGCGATGATCTCGTTGCCGCTCTCGGCGTCGCGCAGCAGCACCCCGAGGCTGAGCGAGAGGTTGGAGATGTAGGGGAAGGGCCGGCCGAGCCCGATCACCAGCGGCGTCAGTGCCGGGAAGACCTGCTGCTCGAAGCGCTCGTCGATCTCGCGGCGCTCGGCGGCGGTGGCGGTGTCGAGGGTGACGATCCGGACGCCCTCCTCCTCCAGCGCCGGCCGCAGCTCGGCGCCGAAGGCGTGGCAGAGGCGGTCGTCGAGCTCGAGCACGCGCTGCTGGATCGCGTCGATCTGCTCCTTCGGGGTGAGGCCGTCGGGGCCGCGCGCCTCGATCCCGGCGTCGAGCTGGTCGAAGAGGCCGGCGACCCGGACCATGAAGAACTCGTCGAGGTTGTTGGCGTAGATCGCGCAGAAGCGGACCCGCTCCAGCAGCGGCACCTCGGGGTCTTCGGCGAGTTCGAGAACCCGCTGGTTGAAGTCGAGCCAGGAGAGCTCGCGGTTGAAATAGAGAGCGGGATCGTCGATGGCTCCATCGTACTGCGGCGTCCCCGGCTGATCGCCGGGCTCAGGCGGCACGCGAGAGGGCCTGCGGCGCAGCCGCAGCGGCGGCGTCGAAGGCGCGCCGATAGCCGGCCGCGAGCTGCCCCATCGAGCGCTCCCAGGAGCGCTCGCGGGCGGCGCGGGCGGCGGCGCCTCCGAGCTGCGCGCGCAGCTCGGGCGAGGAGGCGAGCTGCAGCAGCGCGCCGGCGACGTGATCGGGATCGGGACGGCAGAGCAGGCCGGTGTGGCGGTTCTCGATCAGCGTTGCCGGGCCGCCTGCGGCGACCGCGACGACCGGCAGGCCGCTGGCGGCGGCCTCGAGGATCACCTGGCCGTAGGTGTCGGTGCCGCTGCAGAAGAGGAAGGCGTCGGCGCTGGCGTAGGCGCGCGGCAGGTCCTCGCCGGAGAGCCAGCCGAGGAAGGTCGCCCTCTCCCCCAGCCGCTCGCGCAACTCGCCTTCCTCGGGGCCGCCGCCGGCGAGCAGCAGGTGCAGGCGCGGGTCGCGGGCGTGGGCGCGGAGGAAGCTCTCGGCGAGGAGGTCGACCCCCTTTTCGCGGGTGAGGCGTCCGGCGTAGAGGACCTTGATCTCACCCGGGAAAGCGTCGCGGTCGGCCTTGGCCGGGTCGAAGCGCTCGGTGTCGACGCCCCGCTCCCAGCGGCCGAGGCGGGCGGGGTCGGTGCCGAGCGCGATCACCGAGGCGTCGGCCGAGGGGCTCGGCGAGAGCACCGCGCCGGCGGCGGAGTAGAAGGCGCCGAGGCCGGCGCGGGTCAGCGCCTCGAGGGCCTCGTCCCTGGTCCGCATCCCGGCGTAGGCGGCGATCTCGGTGTGGTAGCTGGCGAGCAGCGGCACGCCGGTGACCCGGCTCATCAGCGTCGCCGCGATCCCGGCGGGGCCGGGGGCGGTGACGTGGACGAGGTCGTAGCAGCCGTTGGCGAGCACCTCGACCAGGTCCGGCAGCCCCGGCACCCCGAGCGTCATCCCCTCGTAGAAGGGGATCTCGAGCTCGGCGGCGGCGGGCAGGCGCCGGTCGACCCCGGGGTCGGTGCCGACCACCTCGACTTCGAAGCCGGGGACTCCGCGCTCGCGGATCTGCTCGATCGTGTGGGTGACGCCGTGCATCGAGCCGATCCCGTCGGCGATCACCGCGACCCGCCGGCGCTCGCCGATGCGGTCGCGCAGCTTCGCCTTCTCGGCGCCGAGAAAGGCGGTCGCCGGCGCGTAGGGGACGGCCGGGACGAGCGCCTGGAAGAGGCCGCCGACCGGCGTCTGGAAATCTCCCTCGGCGATGGCCTTTGCTCCGCCCTCGACCGCAGCACGCAGACGCCGGTCGTGGATGCGGCGAGCGCGCCGGTAGAGATCGGCGTGGGAGAAGTCCTCTGACTGCAGATGGGAGATCAGCTCGCGACCGTGGAGATCGAGGCCGACCCCCTCCAGCCAGGCATCGAGCAGCGCCCGCGCATCCTTGGGCCCGACGTCGGCAGCGATCTTCCCCCCACGGGCAGCCCCCTCCCGAATCACCCGCTCGGCCATCTTCATCATAGCTGCCGGATCCGGCCCCTGTGGACGCATGCCCTGAGTCGAAGGACCATCTGCGCCCGCTTGGACAGGGGGGAGTGCCTCGGCGGACCCTCCCCGCTGTTGTCCGCCGAGGTACTCCCCCCTGTCCCCCAGCGCCAGAGCCCGAGTCGCCAAGGCCATCGCCGCGTGCGTCCACTTGGCGGCGCTGCCCTGCTCCCCCCGCGCTTCGGCGTCGCCGCGGCGCAGGTGGGCGAGAAACTCTTCCGGCGTCGCGGCCGCGGGCGCCTCGGTGAAGGTGCGGCCGATGTCGACGCCGGCATGGTCGTCGGAGCCGCCGATGCCGGTGCCGCCGTGGGTCTCGATGTAGACCACGGCGGGCATGTTCAGCTCGGCGGCCCGCGAGCCGTTGCGGACCTCCCAGATCGGGAACAGCTCCGCCAGTCGCCGCCGGTGGCGCCGGGTCAGCGGCGCGGCGACGTTGAAGAACGGGTGCGCCAGCGCGCAGACGATCTCCCGCTCGTGAAGGTAGGCGGCGCAGGCTTCGACGTCGCCGGAGTGCGCCTGCAGCCACTCGTGGTCCCCGGGAGTGATCCCGTAACAGAGGACGTGAACCGCCTGGGGCTCGCCGGCGAAGCGGGCGGTCAGCTCCTCGGAGACGAAGCAGTCGGGACGATCGGCCAGCTCCAGGCAGCCGTCGATCGTGTCGTGATCGGTGATCGTGACGAAGTCCATCCCCCGCCGCTTGGCCAGCTCGTAGACCTCCTGCGGCGGCGTCGCGCACTCCGGCAGGCCCAAAGAGCGCTGAACGCCCAGCTTCGAGAAGTGCGATGCCGTCGAGTGGCAATGCATGTCAACACGGGAAGTCATCGGTGCTCTCCCTATTTCGCGTTCCTTGGTTCATCCACAGGGTTCGCCATCGGCGCACCGGAGATGTGAAAAGCCGGAGAACGCGACCTTTCCGGCTGTCACCCAGGGGAGAACTGGAGGTGGCTCTCCTGGTCTTTTACGGCGACCTGCTTCTGGTCACTCCCGCTTTCTTGGGATTGGCGCGAGTACGGCTGCCAGTCGAGATCTCAACTCGGGGCGCCAAGTTCGCAGACGAAACCCAAGAATCGTCGCTGCGAAACAAAGAAGCGATTGAGTCGGTGGAGCGACGCGTCGAAAAGCTCACCGAACGACTGACGCTGGCGAAGGGAGAAATCAATCAGCTGAAGGGGGACGACAACAGATGACCGGCGCTAGGTTCGTCGCGATGACGCCGCAAGAAAAACGAGACCTTGCCCGGCGCCTCGCTGAGGGGTGGGACCTTTTCGATTTCAAGGCGGCCCTCGAAGTCGTCGAACACAACCCAGCCGAAGTAGAAGAAATCATCAAGGAACGAGAGGAAAGCAAGAGGGCGCTGGAAGAGCTCGAGCGCGCCAACCAACGACTGAAGATTGCCGCCCGAGAATTTCGCTAAGCGGCGACGCGTTCCGGGGAGCTGCCGTTGGCGCTGCCATTGAGGAGGTCGAGGATGACTCCCTCGCGGAGGCCGCCCTTGCCGATCTGGAGGGGCTGGCCGAGCAGGTCCGACATCTTCTCGAGGAGGAGGACGCCGGTGGGAAGGATGCGGACGCGGGTGGGGTCGAGCTCGAAGCGGCGGCCGACGTCGGCGGCGGGGTCGCCGCAGAGGACGCGGATGCCGCGCTCCAGCGTCTCGTACTCGAGGACCGCGCCGACGAGGCGGCGCAGCGAGGTGGCGGAGCCGCCGACGGCGACCGCCTGAGCGGGCTGGTCGACTTCGACGCCCTCGAAGATGTCGTCGATGCGGTCGCGGGCGCGGCGGATCTCGGCCGCCGAGGGCGGGTCGGAGGAGATCAGCTCGTCGGCGAGGTTGCCGGAGCCGACCGGCCAGGAGCGGACGCTCTGAACGCCATCGGCGACGGTGCCGAGGATCACCTCGGTCGAGCCGCCGCCGATGTCGACGACGCCGACCAGGCCCTCGGTCGGGTGTCCCAGGGTCTTGGTCGCGCCGAGGAAGGAGAGTCGCCCCTCCTCCTGCTCGGAGAGGATCTCGATCGGGATCCCGGCCGCGTGGCCGATCGCCTCGGCGACGGCGTTGCCGTTGGTCGCCTCGCGGATCGCCGCGGTGGCGACGGCGCGGATCTCTTGGGCCCCCAGCTCCTGCGCCAGCCGCACCTGGGTGCCGACCACGTCGCCGACCTCGTCGATCTTCTCCACCTTGATCCCCCGCTCGGCGTCCACGGCCTTCCCGATCCGCGTATAAGCCCGCTGCTCCATCGTCTTCTTCAACTGCCCATCAACAGGCTCCGCAACAAGCAGCCGAGTGGTGTTCGACCCGATATCTATCGCCGCACAAAGCGTCATGGGTATCTCCCTCATGTTCCCAGGCGCACCGGACTTCACACGAAGAGGGCGGGGGTACTGCTCTAAGCGGCTTGTACTTTTTTCCTGACAGCAATCTCGGACGGCCGAGCGCGATCCTGAAAAAAGTTGAGCGTGAGCAGTACCCCCGCCCTCTCCCTACGCCTCAGGATGCGAAGCGTCCTCGAACTCACGAAAAAGCCCCGTGACGACGAAGGCGACCTGCTCGCCGATGTCCACCGCGTTGTCAGCCGTCCGCTCGATCGCCCGCGCCGCCAGCAGCATCGTCATCGCCCACTCGCGCTTGTCGGCGTCGTCGCCGATCGCCAGGGCCAGGCGGAAACAGTCGCGGTTGAGGTTGTCGACGACGTCGTCCTGGCGGACCAGGTCCTGCGCCATCTCCACGTCGCGCTCCTCGAATGCCCGCTTCGCCTGCCCGATCAGCGTCTTCGTGTGGCGCCCCATCGTCAGGATCAGGCGCACCATCTCCTCGTCGGCCGGCGGCTCGTTGCCGGAGATCGGGATCACCTTGCAGACGTTCACGCACTGGTCGCCCATCCGCTCGATGTTCTTCAGCACGTGCAGCAGCGAGGAGATCAGGCGCAGGTCGGTCGCCACCGGCGACTGCGTCGCCAGCAGCGTGATCAGCGCCTGGTGCACCTCCAGGTAGCGGCCGTCGATGCGGTCGTCGTCGGCGACGACCAGCTGCGCCAGCTCGACGTCCTGGTGCTCGACCGCTTCCAGGGTCCGCGTCAGCGCCGTGTTGACCAGGTCGAGCCCGCCCAGCGCGCTCGCCTCCAGATTGGCCAGTTCCTCGAGATATTCGGCGCGCGCCACTTCCGGCATAGTCGTCTCCCCCTCCCGCCTAGCCGAACCGGCCGCTGACGTAGTCCTCGGTCTCCTGCCTGCCCGGTTTGGTGAAGATCTCCTGGGTCGGGCCGACCTCGACCAGGTGTCCCGGCTTGCCGGTCCCCTCGATGTTGAAGAAGGCGGTGACGTCGCTCGCCCGCGCCGCCTGCTGCATGTTGTGAGTGACGATGACGATCGTGTAGCGGCTCTTCAGCTCGCCAATAAGGTCCTCGATCGCCAGCGTCGCCACCGGGTCGAGCGCCGAGCAGGGCTCGTCCATCAGCAGCACCTCGGGCTCGACCGCGATCGCGCGGGCGATGCAGAGCCGCTGCTGCTGGCCGCCGGAGAGGCCGCCGCCGGGCTTGTCGAGCCGGTCCTTGACCTCGCCCCAGAGGTGGGCGCCGCGCAGGCTGCGCTCGACCACGCCGTCCTTCTGCGCCTTGCTCGCCTTCTTCGCGTTGAGGTTGAGGCCGGCGGCGACGTTGTCGTAGATCGACATCGTCGGGAACGGGTTCGGCTGCTGGAAGACCATCCCAATCAGCCGCCGCACCGCCACCGGGTCGACGCCCGGCGCGTAGACATCCTCCCCGTCGAGTGTGACCGTGCCCTCGACGCGCGCCCCCGGCGTCAGCTCGTGCATGCGGTTGAGCGAGCGCAGGAAGGTCGTCTTGCCGCAGCCCGAGGAGCCGATCAGCGCCGTCACCTTATTCGGCTCGATCGTCATCGAGACCCCCTCGACGGCCTTGAAGCTGCCGTAGAAGAGGCCGACCTCGCGGGCCTCGATCGTTTTCGCCGGCTGCCCGGTCACAGACGTCACCGGCTCGGTCGAGGTGGCGGTCACACCACGTGAGTCTGCCATCTCGCTCCTGCCCTCCTCCGGCGCGGCCTGACTCGGCCTGCGTTTCGTCGCGGCTCCCAGCATCGATTTCAGCTTCCTTCCTTCCACCAGATCGTCTCTAGCGGATCTCGGTCCTGTACCGCCGGTAGACGAGCCGGGCGGCGACGTTGAGGATCATCACGATCGCGATCAGGGTGAGGGCGGCGGCCCAGGCCTTGTCGTAGGCGGCCTGTTTCATCACCCCGGGCGAGCGGTACTCGTTGTAGGCGTAGACGGCCAGGTTCTGCATGCGGCCGTTGAAGGGGTCGGTGTTCATCGAGTCGACGACACCGGTCGTCACCAGCAGCGGCGCGGTCTCGCCGACGATGCGTGCGATCGCGATCATCACCCCGGTGATGAGGCCGGCGAAGGCGGTCGGCAGGACGATCTTCGAGATCACCTTCCACTTCGGCGTCCCCAGCGCGTAGGCCGCCTCGCGGAGGTGATTCGGGACGATCTTCAGCACCTCCTCGGCGGAGCGGATGACGATCGGGATCATCAGTAGCGAGAGCGCCACCGAGCCCATCACCCCGAGCCGGATCCCCGGCCCGAGGAAGAGCTCGAACAGCGCGTAGGCGAAGAGGCCGGCGACGATCGAGGGGATGCCGGTCATCACGTCGACGAAGAAGGTCAGGGCGCGGCGCAGGCGGCCGGTGCCGTACTCGTTGAGGTAGATCGCGGCCATGATCCCGATCGGGACCGAGATCACGGTGGCGACGCCGGTGATGACCAGCGTTCCCATGATCGCGTGGGCGGCGCCGCCGCCGCCGACCTTGCCGCGCGCGTCTTCGGTGAAGAATTCGAGGCTGAGGCCGGGGACGCCGCGCTTGACGACCTCGAAGACCAGCGAGAAGAGCGGGATCAGCGCCACCACGAAGGCGGCGGCGATGAGGACGGTCATCGCCGTATTGACCCAGCGGCGGCGCCGGCCGAGGCCGCTGGCGAGCAGCCGCGAAGGTTGACCCGTAAAGGCGCCTGCGGTCTGAACCGAACTCTCCATCGCCTATTCCCTGTTCGCCCGGGCGATGATCGCCCGCGCCCCCATGTTGGTGACGAGGGTGATCGCGAAGAGGACAAGGCCGGTGGCGATCAGGGCGTTGATCGCGAGGCCGCTCGACTCGGGGAAGTTGAGGGCGATGTTGGCGGCGATCGTCGAAGGGTTCGCCTGGCTGATCAGGTTGAAGGTCACCGCGCCGGAGACCGAGAGGATGATCGTCACCGCCATCGTCTCCCCCAGCGCCCGGCCGAGCCCGAGCATGGCGCCGCTGATCACCGAGGAGCGGCCGAACGGCAGCACCGTCATCCGGATCATCTCCCAGCGGGTGGCGCCGAGCGCCTGCGCGCCCTCCTGCAGCCGGCGCGGCGTCTGCGCGAAGGCCTCGCGGGAGACCGCGGAGACGATCGGCAGGATCATCACCGCCAGCACCAGGCCGGCGACCAGCATCGTCCGGCCGGTCACCGAGGCCGGGCCTTCGAAGATCGGGATGAAGCCGAGCTTTTCTTCCAGCCACTTCATCACCGGCACCGCCGCGGGGCCGAGGACGAAGATCCCCCAGAGGCCGTAGATGATGCTCGGGATCGCCGCCAGCAGGTCGACCAGGTAGCCCAGCGTGAGCGCGATCCGCGGCGGCGCGATGTGGGTGATGAAGAGCGCGACCGCGACCGCGAGGGGGACCGCGACCAGCGCCGCCAGCGCCGCCGCCAGCACGGTGCCGAAGGCGAGCGGGGCGACGTAGTCGACGAAGGTCTTGCCCTCCGGCAGTTCGGAGGCGCTGGCGGTGAGGGCGGGGAAGCCCTCGGAGAGGAGGAAGATCGCGACTCCGGCCAGGAGGGCCAGGATCGTCACCGCGGCGAGGACCGCGGTGCGCGAGAAGATGCGGTCGCCGCGGCGACGGCGCCCTCCGGACGCCGCCGCCAGCAGCTGGCCCGCGTTGGTCGTGGTGTCGACCGAGGCCACCGGCCTCCTAGCCCGCTTCGATCGCTTCCACGGCGGGCGTCACCTTCTTCGTCAGCGCCGGGGAGAGCGGAGCCGAGCCGGCCTGTTTGGCCGCCAGTTCCTGCCCTTCGGGGCTGACCACGTATTCCGCGTACGCCTTCACCGCTTCGGCTTCGGAGGCGGACCCGTATTTCGTGCAGGCGATGAAGTAGGAGACGAGCACGATCGGGTAGGTGCCCTGCGATTCCGTCTTGCGGTCGAGTTCGTAGGCGATCGTGTACTTGCCGGGGCTGAGTTCCTTGTCGAGCGGGGACTCCTCGACGATTTTTGCCGCGGCTTCGGCGGTCGGTTCGGCCCATTCGCTGCCGACCTTGACCTTGGCGACGCTGAGTTCGCCGGCCTGGCTGGCGTCGGCGTAGCCGATCGTGCCTTCGCCGGCGCTGACCGCTTCGACCACACCGGAGGTGCCCGACGCCGCTTCGCCGCCCTTTACCGGCCAGTCGCCGCTGACTTCGAACTTCCAGACGCTGGGAACGACCTCGGAGAGGTATTCCGTGAAGTTCTGCGTCGTGCCCGACTCGTCCGAGCGGTTGACCGGGGTGATCCGGGTGCTCGGCAGTTCGACTCCGGGGTTGTCCTTGGCGATCGCCGGGTCGTCCCAGCTGCTGATTTCCTGGGCGAAGATCTTCGCCAGCGTTTCCGGGTCGAGTTTGAGTTCTTCGACTCCCGGCAGGTTGTAGATGATCGCGATCGGCGAGATGTAGTCCGGGACCTCGATCAGCTCGCCGGGCGAGCACTGCTTTTCGGCCTTTTCGAGTTCGCCTTCTTCGGTCGAGAGCGCCGCGTCGCTGCCCGCGTAGGCGACCCCGCCGGCGATGAACTGTTCGCGGCCGCCGCCCGACCCGACCGGGTCGTAGGAGATCGTCGCGCCGCTGTTTGCACTCTCGAATTCGGCGATCCACGCTTCCTGCGCCGCCTGCTGGGCGGTCGAGCCCGCGCCGGCGATTTCGCCGGACACTTCGCCGCCGGAGGAGGAGCCGCCGCCACCGGTTTCTTCGCTGCTGCTGGACCCGCACGCGGCGACGCCGAGAGCGAGGGCCACGGCAAAAGCGATCACCACAAGCCATCTAGAGCTGGACATCAGTCTCCCTTTGGGTTTGTTCGACATAGCTGAGGCGGAGGCTCCCAGCGGGCGATCCCCAGCTTGTTACTGCGCTGTGGCGAAGATGTAAAAAAGATGTAAAAGGCGATCGGAGCGGGGACGCGGTTCACCCATCTGGCGAGAAGCGGTAGCCGATCCCGTTGTGGGTGTGGATCAACCGCCTTCCCGGCAGCGCCTCGCCCAGCTTCGCCCGCAGGCGGCTGACGTAGACGTCGACCGAGCGGTCGTCGTCGCGGGGCCGCCCGCCCCAGACGGCGGCGAAGAGCTCCTCGCGGGTCATGATCCGCTGTGGGTGCTGCGAGAGGCTGACCAGCAGCTGCAGCTCGCGGACGGTCAGGCTGAGCGGACGCCCGTCCACCAGCGCCGCGTGCTCTTCAGGCCTGATCTCCAGCCGTCCCATGCCCGCCGAGCATGGCCACCGGAGTCGTTGGGGCGGTTACCCCGCCGTAAAGGTCTTGTGAACGATCTGTGAAGCCGGATCGGCCGGTCGATCGGCAGGCGCGGGGTGGGGCGGGTCGCCCGGGACCGCCTCCGCCGGCGCCGGGCGCAGCTCCTCCTCGACGATCCCCGCCGGTTCGGGCTCGAACCGGTAGCCGATGCCGAAGTGGGTATGGATGTAGGCCCAGCTCGGCGAGCGCTTCTCGAGCTTCTGGCGCAGCTTGCGGACGAAGACGTCGACGGAGCGGTCGCCGTGGGCCATCGCGTAGCCCCAGACCCGCTGGTAGATCCGCTCCCGCTCGAGCACCTGGCCGCGTTCCTCGGCGAGCAGGTAGAGGAGCTCGAACTCGCGGCGGGTCAGCTCGAGCGGATCGGAGCCGACGAAGGCCTGGAAGCGGTCGGGGCGGATCTCGAGCTCGCCGGCGCTGAGGGGCGCGCCTTCGACCTCGCGGCGGCCCTTGCCGTGGCGGCGGGCGACGGCCTCGATCCGCGCCAGCGTCTCCTCCGGATGGCAGGGCTTGGTCATCCAGTCGTCGACCCCGAGCCGCAGGCCACGTACCCGCTGGGCGACGGTCGAGCGGCCGGTGCAGACGACGATGCCGAGCTCGGGAAGCATCGAGGCGATCCGCTCGAGGTAGGTCCAGGCTTCGTCCCCCAGCACGGCCGGGTCGATCAGGAGCGCGTTCAGCTTCATCGCCACGAGATCGCGCGGCGGTACGGGCCCGGCGCTACGGCTGAGGTGCCAGCCTGCGGCTTCGGCTCGTTTGCTGAGGACGGTGACGAAGCCGCTGTCGGTATCGATCACAGCGATGCGGATAGCCGGATTGTATGCCCCCGGGAGGCGCGAACCGCCTGCTGTTCACAGGATTTTCACAGCCCAGGCACGGGACAACCCGAATTTGCGGGAAGGCGGCCCCGAAGCGCATCCGATTCTTGCCACAGCCGGGTGTGGCAAAACCCGGAAGCGCTCCTCGGTGCGCTAGATTCCCGCCGGTGAAGCGCGCCGCCGCACTCCTGGCCACCCTCTGGGCGCTGATGCTGGTCCTCGCCCCGTCAGCCCTCGCCGAGGAGGGCGTCGGCCTCGCCGGCCCCACCACTGACAAGACGGTGACCTTCTTCTGCTTCGGCGTGATCTTCTTCTTCGCCGCCCTGGTGATCGTCCTCTCGCTGATCCAGGGCCGCCTGGAGAAGCGCAAGGAACAGCGCAAGGCCGACCTGGCGCGCTTTAACTAGCCAGCGCTGCGCGTTCGCCATGCATGGCTAAGCCCTGGGAGAAAAAATCTCTCCCCTTCCTGGCTGAATCAGGAGAGCCGAAAGCCGCTCAGTAGGCGTTTCTCGGTCTCGCCTTCGACCTTGGCGACGACTTCGATGCGGCCCTCCAAGGGGGTGCCGCGGATCTTGGTGGCGAGGAGGTCGTCGACCTGGAAGATTCCGGCGGAGTTGTTGAGCTGGATCTCGATGCGGACGGGGCGCTCCTCGCCGCGCTCGATGCGGACCTCGTCGATCGCGGCGGCGGAGATCGAGTGGATGCCCTCGTGGCCTTTCTCGAGCGGGATGCGGGTGCGGCCCTGGGCCATGTCGAGGGCGTCGGCGACGCGGACGACGCCGGCCTCGAGCGTGTAGGGCTCGCCGCGGCGGCGGTGGCCGATGATCGCGTGGAGGATCTCGGAGGCGATGATCGTGCGCTCGGGCTGGCGGTAGGCGTCGGCGAGCAGGCGCTCCAAGGCGCCGCTGGCGAGGAAGAGCGAGTAGGCCTCGTGGTCGGCGCGGTGGATCGACATGCCGACGTCGTGCAGGAGGGCGCCGCCGGCGACCACCACTTCGGCGTCGCGGTCGCGCATGCCGTGGTCGGTGACCATCGCCGGCTCGACCCCGGATTTGACCAGCAGCCGCAGCAGCTTCAGGGCGATGTTGAGGACGATCTGCATGTGGACCCAGGAGTGATCCGACATGCCGAGCCGTTCGGCGTGGACCTGGGTCATGTACCACCAGCCCCGCACCTGCTCGTCGGAGTTGACCGCGTCGAGGAAGCTCTCGAGCTTGCGGTTGCCGCGGGTCGGCGCCCGCACCTTCGCCTCGGCGACCGCCTCTTTCGGCGGCTTGCGCTTGGGACCCGCGGGGTCGGGCGCGGGGACCTGCTCCTCGCTCACACAGCGGATCGTAGGCTCAGCCGCAGACGGGCCAGGGGCTGGAGCCGGACTGGGAGTAGAGAAGCGCCGCGCGGTAGGTCTGCTCGGCGGGCGAGGCCGCGGCCGGGTCGCCGCTGCCGCCGACCGATTCCCAGGTCCCGAAGTCGAACTGGTAGAGGCCGCGGTAGGTCCCGCCGGAAGAGACCGCCGTCGGATCGCCGCCCGACTCGCAGGAGGCGATCGCTTCCATCGTCGAGAGCGAGACGCCGCCCGGCAGCGCGGCGAATTCTTCTTCGCGTTCGCGTTCGGCCCTGTGAGCCGCGGCGATCGCTTCGGCTTCGATCTGGTGCGAGATCGTGTGGACCAGCCGCTGGAAGCGATGGACCGGCCGCTGCAGCGCGGCGATCGGCGCGACCTCGGCCTGACCGACCTTGGGCCCCGAGCCGGAGCTGCCGCCGCCGGCCGCCAGCGCGGCCGCGGGGAAGGCGAGAAGGATGAACAAGATCGCGGTGAATTGTTTGCGTTTTGTGAGCAAGCGCAAAACCGTGAGGGTTTGCGCCGCGCTCATGTGTGCCTGCCATCACAGACCGGATGCAGATCGTGCGTATCGGCACAGCTCTAGGCACGGGTACGCCGACGGCCCCGGGTGACGTGGTCGCGATCTTGCGCGCTCAGACCGCTTTCGCGATCAGCAGGCGCAGGTCCGGCAGGGTCCGGAACGACTTCACCTCGACGCTCCCGTAGCCGCTCTCGCCCATCCACCTGGAGACCTCCTCGACCGTGTAGGTGTCGGCGCCGGAGGTGAGGTGGAAGAAGAGGCCGAGGATCGAGGCGGTGTTGGCCTGCCGGCCGCCGGGGCGGTCGTAGAGGTCGAGGACGGCGAGCGGCGCATCGGGGCGCAGCACTGCGCGGATGCGCTGGAAGAGCGCCTGGATCTGCTCGGGCGAGAGGTGGTGGATGATGTTGAAGGCCATGGCGCCGTCGTAGTGACCGTCGTAGTCGACCTCGAACATGTCGCCGGCGAGGTGGCGGACGCGGTCGCTCATCCCCGCTTCGGCGACGATCTTCTCCCCCACGCGGGCGCTGCCGGGAAGGTCGACGATCGTCGCTTTCAGCCCCTCGTGGCGGCGGCAGAGCGCCATCGAGTACTCGCCGTGCGCGCCGGCCACGTCCAGCACCGAGTGGGCGCCGCGGGCAAGCGGGATCGACTTCGCCACTTCGGCGCTGGAGAGCCGCGCCAGCTGGTACTGGCCGCGGATGTAGGACTGCCAGTAGCGGTCGTCCGGCCCTTTCGCGTGCAGCTCGGTGTGGGTGCCGTCGCGGACGAGGTCCTCCAGCCGCTCGTACCAGTCCCAGTAGTGGGCGGTGTCGGCGAGGAAGTCGCCGAGGTAGGTGTCCGAGCGCGGGTCGAGCCAGGGCCGCCCGCTCTTGGTCATCTCGTAGCGCCCGTCCGGGTTCTGCCGGACGTGCCCGAGGGAGGCGATCACGTCGAGGACGCGCGCCGTCCCGGCCTTCTGAAGCCCCAGGTGCTCCGCCAGCTCCCCCGGCTCGCGCGGGCCCTCGGCCAGCGCCGCCAGCATCCCGGTCCGCTGCGCCACCTGGAGGCAGCGGGCGATCGGCATCGCGAACAGCGCCTCGCCGACCGGCGTCGGCAGCTTGTTGAGGAGCAGGCCGAGGCGCTCCACGGGCCCCTCG
Organism: Solirubrobacterales bacterium; assembly: GCA_036378275.1. Classification (GTDB taxonomy): domain Bacteria; phylum Actinomycetota; class Thermoleophilia; order Solirubrobacterales; family 70-9; genus VAYN01. The sequence goes on from DASUWV010000020.1 coordinate 34,213, forward strand.
GGGACGGCGGCGATCCGCATCGAAGCCACCCTATCCGCGATCATCGACGGATGGGAGAGGCGCCGACCTCACGACTTCTTCTTGCCTGCCCGGACCAGCCGGGGCTGATCGCGCGCGTCAGCGGCTTCCTCGCCGAGTCCGGATTGAACATCGTCGACGTCGACCAGCACTCGAGCGCCGAGGGCCGGTTCTTCATGCGGATGGTCTTCGACCACGTCCCCGAGGACGAGCGCGAGGCGCTGGAGCTGCGGTTCGCCCGCGAGATCGGCGAGCCGTTCGCGATGGACTTCGAGTTCCACGAGACGGCGCGGGCGAAGCGGGTCGCCGTGATGGTCTCGCGCGAGGACCACTGCCTCTCCGACCTGCTCTGGCGCTGGCGCAACGGCGACCTCGGCGGCGAGATCGCCCTCGTCGTCTCCAACCATCCCGACCACCGCGGCCAGGTCGAGGCGGTCGGCCTTCCCTTCCACCACGTGGCGGTCGAACCGGCGACGAAGGTCGAGGCCGAGCGGGCGATCCTCGACCTCGTCGGCGACGTCGACCTCCTCGTCCTCGCCCGCTACATGCAGATCCTCTCCGAGGACTTCCTGCGCGAGCTGCGGGCGCCGGCGATCAACATCCACCACAGCTTCCTCCCCGCCTTCGTCGGCGCCGACCCCTACCACCGCGCCTACGAGCGCGGCGTCAAGCTGATCGGCGCCACCGCCCACTACGTCACCGCCGAGCTCGACGCCGGCCCGATCATCGCCCAGGACGTCGAGCCGGTCGACCACCG
>DASUWV010000021.1:0-6325 GCA_036378275.1 Solirubrobacterales bacterium
AGGTACTCCGGCTCCAGCGCCGGGGTGGCGTGGGAGGTCGGGCCGCCGTGGCTCTCGACGATCAGCGGCGGCAGCTCTCCCTCGGGCGCCTCGAACTCCGGGTTCGCCGGCGGGTAGTAGAAGCCGTAGGCGACCTCGCCGCCGCCCTCCCCGGTCGGGAACTCAATCGCCTGTGGCCGCGAGAGGTAGGCCAGATCGATCGCCTCGTCGCTCGAGGTCCGCACGACCTCGCTCTCGCCGCTGCCGGCGTCGTAGACGACGAGCGCCGCCTCGCTCTCCGGGCTCGCCGCGACGAAGGCGACCTTGCTGCCGCGCGCCGCCAGCGCCGGATAGCCGAAGGAGGTGTAGGGGAGGCCGAGGTCGGCCGCTTCCCAGCCGCCCGGCTCGAGCAGTGCCAGCCGTTCTTCGCCGCGCTTGCAGCGCACGCAGGCGATCGCGCCGCTCTGCAGGAAGGCGAAGGTGGCGCCGCCGAACAGCCATTGCGGGTGAGCGAAGTCGGCTTCCTCCTCGGTCAGCTGCACCAGCGCCCCCTCCTCGCCGCTCAGCTCGGTCCCGGGCTCGCGGGCGCGGTAGAGGTTCCACCAGCCGTCGCGGTCGGAGGCGAAGTGCAGTCGCCCGTCCGGCCCCCACGTCGGCTGGAAGATCGACTCCTCCGGCCCGCCGGCGATCAGCCGCTCCTCGCCGCTGTCGGCCAGCGGCGCGACCCAAAGCTCGGTTCCGTCCCAGGGCATGTTCGGGTGGTCCCAGCAGGTCCAGGCGAGCCATTCGCCGTTGGCGCTGACCCGGGGGAAGGAGTAGAAGTCGCGGCCGCTCGCCAGCACCTGCGGCTCGGCGCCGCCCTCGATCGGGAGCGAGACGATCTCGTTCACCGGCTCGGGCTCGGCGTCGCGTTCGCGCACGCAGACGACGGTGAGGCCGTCGGGAGAGAGGCTCATGTCGGCGTAGCGCAGCGCGCCGGGCGCGGGCGGCTCGGGCGAGATCGCCACCGGGTCGGCGCCGAGCCGCTGCCGGTAGAGCCGCTGGTCGTCGAAGTTCACGAAGAGGATCAGGTCGGGCTCGACCAGGCACCAGGCGCCGCCGCCGTACTCGTGCACGCGGGTGCGCACGTTGGTCTCCTCCGGCGTCACCGCTTCCGGCTCGCCCCCCTCGGGACGCCGCATCAGCGTCACCCGGCCGCCCTCGTCGGGCCGCCCCTCCGCCCACCAGACGGCGCCGTCGGCGGCGATCGCCGGCGCTCCCAGCCGCCGCCCGCCCCGCGCCAGGCTCGCCGCGTCGATCGGCGAGGACCAGGAGCCGTAGGGCGCGACGGTCGCCATCGCTACTCCTCCACCTCGACCTCGCGCAGTCGGTGCGTGTCGACGTCGTAGACGAAGCCGCGCACGACCTCGCGGTGGGGGAGGAAGGGGGAGGAGCGGACGCGCCGGATCGACTGCCGCACGTCCTCCTCGGCGTCCTTGAACGACTCGATCGCGAACGAGGGGGCGATCCCGGTCGTCTCCTGCAGCTCCATCCGGAAGCCGTCGTCGGTGATCTTCTGCATGCCGCAGTCGGTGTGGTGGATCAGCATCACCGCCTGCGTACCCAGCCGGCGCTGGGAGATCGCCAGCGAGCGGATCACGTCGTCGGTGATGATGCCGCCGGCGTTCCGCAGCACGTGCGCCTCGCCGTGCTCCAGGCCGAGGGCGGCGAAGACGTCGAGCCGCGAGTCCATGCAGGTGACGACCGCCAGGTGGCGCCGCGGTTCGACGTTGAGGTGGCGCTCGGCGAGGCCGGCGGCGAAGTTGCGGTTGTTCTCGAGCAGCTGATCGATGGTGTCCATGGCGGGGCAGGTTAACCGCGACGAGCCGCCGGTTTCCCCAGCCCGGCCCTGGGTACCCGCCGGGAAGACGACCCGAAGGAGAAGGGAGCGACGCAATGGAGACCGGAAGCCTCGACAAGGGCATCTTCAGCAGCGACAACGCCGACCATCGCGACCACATCGTCGAGCTGCTGACCAGGGCCTACTGGATGGAGATCGAGACGGTGATGAGCTATCTCGCCGCCTCGACCAACCTCGACGGCGTCCGCGCCCAGGAGATCCGCGAGTCGCTGGCCGAGGACGTCGAAGAGGAGCTCGGCCACGCCAAGGAGTTCGCCAACCGGATCAAGGAGCTCTACGGCGTCGTCCCCGGCTCCGAGGACTTCAGCCCCGAACAGGGCTTCCTGCAGCCGCCCGAGCACCAGACCGACGTCGTCGCCGTGATCCGCGGCGTGATCAAGGCCGAGACCGGCGCGATCGAGCACTACACGCGGATCATCGAGGAGACCGAGGGCGTCGACCCGGTCACCCAGGACATGGTGATCGGGATCCTCCGCGACGAGCAGGGGCACCGCCGCCTCTTCGAGGGCTTCCTGCGCGAGTACGAATTCGAGGGCAAGGCGTAGCAGCCCAAGGTCGGCCGCGAGCTGCGGCCCAACCCGGGGCTGCAGCCGGTCACCTAGGCTGCGGCGGATGGCGACCGCCAACGACGTCCAGATCCGCGCCGCGGCCGAAGCGGACGTGCCGCTGCTCTTCGACCTGATCCTCGAGCTCGCCGACTACGAGAAGCTGAGCGATGCCGTCAGCGGCGACGCCGAGGTGCTGCGGCGCTCGCTGTTCGAGGAGAAAGCGGCGGAGGCGCTGCTGATCGAGACCGCCGACGGCGAAGCGATCGGCTACGCGATCTTCTTCACCACCTTCTCGACCTTCGAGTGCCGCTCGGGGATCTGGCTCGAGGACGTCTACGTCCGCCCCGAGCATCGCCGCGGCGGCATCGGCCGGGCGGTGATGGAGCACCTCGCCCAGATCGCCGAGGAGCGCGGCCACGTCCGCCTCGAATGGGTCGCCCTCGACTGGAACGAGCCCGCGCTCAGCTTCTACGCGAAGCTGGGCGCGCGGCGGCTGGACGACTGGAAGGTCCTGCGGTTGGAGCGGGACGGCATTCGGGCGTTGGCGGAGGGGGGAGTCCGGGGGTCCCTCCCCGGACAAAAAGGTGGAGGGTCCGGAGAGGAACCCCCGGACTCCTAGCCCAGCGCCTCCGCTCGGTCCAGCAGCAGCACGCGCTCGCGCTCGTTTTCCGTCAGCTCGGCGGCGCGGCGGAATTCCTTTGCCGCCTCCTTCTGTCGGCCTGCTTTCTCCAGCAGGTCGCCGCGGACGCTGGGGAGGAGGTGGTTGTTCGCCAGCGCTTTCTCGTCGGCGATCTCGTCGAGGAGGGCGAGGCCGGCCTCGGGGCCGAAGGCCATGCCCAGCGCCACCGCGCGGTTCAGCTCGACGATCGGGGAGGGCTGGGCCTGGGCGAGGGCGTCGTAGAGGGCGGCGATCCGGATCCAGTCCGTTTCCTCGGCCCGCAGCGCCCGCGCGTGGCAGGCGGCGATCGCGGCCTGGAGGCCGTAGGGGCCGAGCGGCCGCGGCAGCGCTTCGGCCCGCTCCAGCGCCCGCCGCCCGCGGACGATCAGCAGCGGGTCCCAGCGGCCGCGGTCCTGGTCGAGCAGCAGCACCGGCTCGCCTTCGGGGCCGAGGCGCGCGTCCAGTCGCGAGGCCTGGATCTCCAGCAACGCGATCAGGCCCTGCGCCTCCGGCTCGTCCGGCACCAGCTCGGCGAGGATCCGGCCCAGCCGCAGCGCTTCCTCGCAGAGGTCGCGCCGCACCCACTCCTCGCCGGCGCTCGCCGCGTAGCCCTCGTTGAAGACGAGGTAGATCACTTCCAGCACCGAGGGGAGGCGCTCCTCGAGCTCCGCCCCCCGCGGCACCTCGAACGGCACCTTCGCCTCGCGCAGCGTCCGCTTCGCCCGCACCAGCCGCTGCGCGATCGTCGCCTCGGCGGCGAGGAAGGCGCGGGCGATCTCCGCCGTCGTCAGGCCGCCGAGCAGCCGCAGGGTCAGCGCCACCCGCGCCTCGCGCGAGAGCAGCGGGTGGCAGCAGGTGAAGATCAGCGCCAGCAGGTCGTCGCCGATCTCCTCGTCGGCCGCCGCCTCGAATTCGGAGCGCTCGATCGCGAACAGCGCCCCGGTGTCGCGCGCGACCTCTTCGCGCTTGCGCTCGTAGGTCTTCTCGCGGCGGATCCGGTCGATCGCCCGGTTCTTCGCCGTCGCCATCAGCCAGGCGCCGGGGTTGTCGGGGACTCCCGCACGCGGCCACGTCTCCAGCGCCGCGACCAGCGCGTCCTGGGCCAGGTCCTCGGCGAGCCCGACGTCCCCGACCATCCGCGCCAGGCCCGCGACGAGACGGGCGGACTCGATCCGCCAGACCGCCTCGATCGCGCCCGTGGCGTCGCTCAAGCTAACCGCCGAAGTTCTCGCTGACGGCGTCCTGGACGTCCTGCGGGAAGTCCTCCATCTCGAAGACCCGCCGCACCTCGATCCTGCAGTTCTCGCCGGGGCAGCGGCTCGCCCACTCCAGCGCCTCCTCCTTCGAGCGGGCCTGGATCAGCCAGTAGCCGCCGACGACCTCCTTCGCCTCGGCGAAGGGCCCGTCGGTGACCGTCGCCTTGCCCTCGCCGTCGAAGGAGACGACGCCGCCCTCGCTCGGCGGCTGCAGACCGTCCAGCGACAGCAGCATCCCGGCCTTGCGCAGCTCCTCGTTGTAGCGGCTCATCGCCTCGACGGCCTCCGCCGAGGGGGTCCAGTCCTTCTCCTCGATCCTGGGGTACATGAACATCATGAAGCGCATCTGGTCCTCCTTCGTCGCGGGCGGCTGTTCCGCCCTTTTACCTCAACGACGAACGAGGAGCGGCGAAATCGACACGCACCCGTCTAGCCGGGGCAGCGGCCGAGGCGCCGCAGCTTGCGGCGATAGACCTGCATCGAGGAGTGCCGCCAGTCGCCGTGGGTCTGCCGCCGCAGGCTCGGGACCCGCTCGCGGTGGTAGGGGGAGCTGAGGCTCTCCGCGTGCCCGATCACGTCGTGGACGCGGATGTGGAACTTGCAGCGCAGCCACTGGGTGAGGCGCAGCGAAGCGTGCAGCTCGCGGGGGTTGCCGAGCGCGTCACCGTCGGCGTAGCCGACGTGCTCGATCCCGATCGCGGTCCAGTTGAGGCCGACGGTGTGACGGCAGCGCGTGCGCAGGTTGACGAAGCGGAAGATCTTGCCCGAGGAGCCGACGACGAAGTGGGAGCAGACGTTGGGCAGTTCGTGCAGCTCGACGTCGGGCACGTCGGGGGCGAAGGTGTCGTGAACGGCGGCGGCGCTGCTCGCCTCGGCCATGTGCTCGACGATCACGTGCGGTTGCCGCAGCCGCCAGGTGTGTTCCCCGTAGTGCTTCTCGGAGTAGGCCGCCATCTCCCGCTTGCGTTTCGGCCCGAACGGAATCGGCCAGTTGACGATCGGCGGCCGCGAGGTGTGTCCGCCGCCGGTGGCCAGCGCGACCGAAGCGAGCAGGGTGGCGACGTTCATCCCCGCAGCCTAGTCGCGGCCGAAGAGGCTGACCAGCGCCGGGATCAGGAGGGTGCGCGCGAGCAGGGTGTCGATCAGGAGGCCGATGAACATCGCGAAGGCGAGCTCGCGGAAGGCCTGGATCGGGATCAGGGCGACGGCGGCGAAGGAGAGGGCGAGGATCATCCCCGCCACGGTGATCGCCCGCGCCGCCCGCGAGCCGGCGGTGCGGATCGCCGGCCGCAGGTCCTGTCGCTCGGCCTCGCCCCAGATGCGGCTGATCAGGAAGACGTTGTAGTCGGCGCCGAGGGCGAGCAGGAGGATGGCGGTTGCGATCGGGACGAAGAAGGCGAGCTCTTCGTAGCCGAGCAGGTCCTGGAAGAGGTAGACGGTCAGCCCCAGCGCGGCGGCGACGACGAGGACGCTGACGCCGACCAGGTAGAGCGGCGCGGTCCTGCTGCGCAGCAGCACCCAGAGCAGGACCAGGAGCACCAGCAGCGCTGCCGGCGCCACCCGGGCGAAGGCGCTCCAGGTGTCGGAGTTGAGTTCGGCGGCGATGCTGGTGTCGCCGGTCATCCCCACCTTCGTCGGCGCCAGGCCGGCTTCTTCGAGCATCCCCGGCATTTCGTCTTCGAGCCCGGAGAGGATCTGCGTCCCCTTCGCCCCGTCCGGGTCGGCGCCGAGGACGATCACGTAGCGGGCGGCGCTGCCGTCTTCGGAGACCAGCACCCCGTAGGGCTGCCCCGCCGGTTCCATCACCGGGCCGACGACTTCGGAGACCCCTTCGCGTTCGCCCAGCGCCGCCTGCAGCGAGGCCAGCTTCGCCCGCTCCCCGCCGATCCCCGGTTCTTCGAGGACCAGCATCGTCGGCCCGACAACCCCGGCGCCGAGGTTTTCCCCGGCGACTTCGTAGCCCTGGCGGGCGTCGGTCGAGCTG
>DASUWV010000022.1:0-10625 GCA_036378275.1 Solirubrobacterales bacterium
AGCGCCAGCAGGTAGGCGGCGGGGGCGCCGACCGCGACGACGATCGCCATCGCGATCACGGTCGTCCGCAGGCTCAGCCAGAGCGCTTCCCGGGCGGAGTCTTCGCCCAGCGCGTCGAGCAGCTGCCGGGGGCTGACGTCGGCGAAGATCGCCACCACCGGCAGGACGAGGAAGGCGACGGCGAGGGCGGCGGCGCCGAGCGCCAGCAGCCCGAAGCCCGAGCGCAGCCTCATCGCGGCGGCAGGAAGCCCGCCGCGCGCAGGTCGGCGGCGCCTTCGCCGTGCAGCAGTCCCTGCAGGTAGCGCCGCGCGGCCCGCGGGTCGCCGCTGCCGCTGACGACGGCCGCGGCGTAGGCGACGTCGGGCTGCAGGTTCGCCGGCAGCGGCAGCGTCCGCACCTGGCCCGCGACCGTCTTCGCGTCGGTGACGTAGACGAAGCCGGCGTCGGCGGCGCCGCTCGCGACCTTGGCCAGGACCGCGGTCACCTCCGGTTCTTCGGAGCGGACGTTGCCGAGGATCGCCGCCTGCTCGCTCGCCGGCAGCCGCGCCAGGACTTCGCGCGTGTAGGCGCCGACCGGGACGCTGGGGTCGCCGATCACGATCTTGGTCCCCGGCCGCGCCAGGCCCGCGAGCGAGCGCACGGTCCCGTCCTTCGGGGCGACGACGACGAGCCGGTTGCGGGCGAAGACGATCGGCTTTCCGACCAGCCCTTCGCGGTGCAGTTCCGCCGGGTAGCCGGTGTCGGCGGAGGCGAAGACGTCGGCCCCGGCGCCCTGCTTGATCTGGGCCGCCAGTTCGTCGGACCCGGCGAAGGAGCTCCGCACCTTCGCCCCCGCGAAGGAGTCGCCGTACCTGCCGAGCGCTTCGGTCAGCGACGAGGCCCCGAACACCGTCAGCGTCGGTTCCCCCGACCCGCCGCCGCAGCCGGCGAGCGCAACTACAACCGCGACGACGAACAGCCCGATGCCGACGGGACGATTTCCCTCCATATAGGGGTACTTTCGTCCCGTCGGCATCGTCATTCGCCTATCTGCACCATCACCGAGGAGGCCTTGACGGTGGCGGTGGCCTTCATCCCCGGCGCCAGGCCCAGCTCTTCGACCGAGTCGCGGGTGATCGCGGCGGTGACGAGGTGGGGGCCGGCTTCGATCTCGACCAGCGCCATCACCCCGTCGACCTCGACCGAGCGGATCGTGCCGGGGAAGCGGTTGCGGGCTGAGAAGCCGTCGCCGGTCGCGTGCCGGGCCGGCGCCTCGCGCAGGCGCTCGATCTCGGCGACCGCCACCCGGCGGCGATTGCGCTCGTCCCGCGTCGTCTCGATCCGGCCGGAGCGATCCCAGCGCCGCAGCGTGTCGGTGCTCACCCCGAGCAATTTCGCCGCCTCGCCGATCCCGACAGTCCTAGCCACTGCCTAGGCAGTGTATAGGCAGAACTCAGTAGGCAGAGCTCAGCCGAAGCGCGGCTCGAGCCGCTTGAAGAGGCGCCACCAGGCGTCGTCGAGCCTCGCGTGCTCGACCGCCTGCAGCAGCGAGCCATCGTCGTCGTGCAGCTCGTAGCTGACCACCGGCGACTCCGCCTCGGAATCGACGGCGACGATCCGGGCCATCATCAGGTAAGGCGGGCAGCTGAGCCAAACCTCGCCCGGTTTTGGAAAGACTTTTACGTTCGGCGCCGCCATGAGGTGTCGTTACCCCTGGGTTCGACGCGAAAACCGCAACTCATTTCCGAAATTAGGAGGAAACAGCTACTGCCGCGCGCCGACGCCGGTGGCGAACTCACGCGCCCGCGCCGGGCCGCCGGCGGTCGGCTCCAGCGGCGGGGTGGGCGCGCCCTCGGCGTGGCGCATCCCGTCCAGCAGGTCTTCGAGCGCGTCGAGCGAGGAGACGGTCGGCGTCCAGCCCAGCTCCTCGCGCGCCCGGCTCGTGTCCATCATCGGCACCCCGAGCGCGAGGTCGATCCAGCCGGGGGGAGAGGGCTGCAGGCGCAGCCTCCAGCTCAGCGAGGCGGCGCCGCGCAGCACCCCCACCGGCAGCGGGAAGCTGCGGGCGCCGAAGAGCTCGCAGAGCTCGTCGACCCCGATCTCCGGCTCGGCGGCGACGTTGAAGGCGCCGTGGACGTCGCGCACGACCGCCTGCCGGTAGGCCTCGCCGACGTCGCGCGAGTGGACCGCCTGGAAGCGCAGCCGCGGCACCCGCGGGATCAGCGGCACCAGCTGCTTGCGGACCAGGAAGCCGGGCAGGAAGGGGCCGGCGAAGAGGCGGCGGATCTCGCTCGCCGCCTCGGCCTTGAAGATCAGGCCGGGGCGGAGGCGGACGACCCGCGTCTCCGGCGAGCGCCTTTCGAACTCGTCGAGTTGTTCTTCCACCGCCGCCTTGTGGCGCGAGTAGAACGAGGTCTTGATCCCCTCGACCGGCCAGGACTCGTCGACCTGCCGCCGCTTCGGGCCGGGCGAGTAGGCGCCGACCGAAGAGGCGTAGACGAGCGCCGGCACGCCCGCTTCGGCCACCGCGTCGAAGACGTAGCGGCTGCCGAGCACGTTGATCCGCTCGGTCACGCTTTCGTCGCGGCTCGGCTGGATCGCCCAGGCGAGGTGGACCACCGCGTCGGCGTCGGCGAAGATCGGGGCCAGCGGGTCCTCGGTGACGTCGGCGCCGACCCACTCGACCTTCGGCATCTCGATCGCGGGCACCCGGCGGGCGATCCCGACGATCTCCCTCACTTCCGGCTCGGCGCCCAGCGCTTCGAGCACGCTGGTGCCGACGTTGCCGCTCGCCCCGGTGACCACCACCCGCATCGTCACGCCCCGTTCGGCTCGATCACGAACTTGATCGCGCCGTCTTCCTTCTTCTGGAACTTCTCGTAGGCGTCGGGAACCTCGTCGAGCGGGATCTTGTGGGAGGCGAGGTCCTCGGTCCCGAGCGGGTCCGCGTCGTCGGTGAGCAGCGGCATGATCTCGTCGATCCATTTCTTCACGTGCGCCTGGCCCATCCGCAACTGCACGCCCTTGTCGAAGAGCTGCATCATCGGGATCGGGTCGACCATGCCGCCGTAGACGCCGCTGATCGAGACGGTGCCGCCGCGGCGCACCGTGTCGAAGCACTCGTACAGCGCCGACATCCGGTCGATCGCAGCTTTTTCGATCACTTTCTCGGCCAGCTTGTCGGGCAGCAGGCCGGCCGCTTTCTGGGCGAACTCGCCGACCGGGGCGCCGTGGGCCTCCATCCCGACCGCGTCGATCGCGCCGTCGGTGCCGCGGCCCTCGGTCATCTCGCGGATCGCCTCGGAGACGTCCTCGTGCTCCTCGAGGTCCAGCGTCGCGATCCCGTGCTTCTGCGCCAGCTCGAGCCGCTCCGGCACGAGGTCGACCGCGATCACCCGCGCGCCTTTGTGGGCGGCGATCCGCGCCGTCATCTGGCCGATCGGCCCGAGCCCGAAGACGGCGACCGAGCCGCCCTCCGGGACCGCCGCGTACTCGACCGCCTGCCAGGAGGTCGGCAGCACGTCGGAGAGGTAGAGGAAGCGGTCGTCGGGCGGCCCTTCGGGCACCTTGATCGGCCCGAACTGCGCCTGCGGCACCCGCAGGTACTCGGCCTGCCCGCCCGGCACCTGGCCGTAGAGCTTGGTGTAGCCGAACAGCGAGGCGCCTTTTTCCTCCTCGCGGTTCTGGGTCGTCTCGCACTGCGCGTACAGCTGTCGGTCGCACATCCAGCAGTGGCCGCAGCTGATGTTGAACGGGATCACGACCCGGTCGCCGGGGGCGATGTGGGTCACCTCCGGGCCGACCTCCTCGACGATCCCCATCGGCTCGTGGCCGAGGACGTCGCCCTCTTCCATGAACGGGGAGAGGACCTCGTAGAGGTGGAGGTCGGAGCCGCAGATCGCCGAGGAGGTGATGCGGACGATCGCGTCGTTGGCCTCCTCGATCGCCGGATCGTCGACCTCGTCGACGCGGACGTCGCGGGGGCCGTGCCAGACGGCGGCCTTCATCTCTCCCAGCTCCCCGCAGCCGGGGATTACGAAACGAGCTCGATCACTTCGCGCTCGATCTTCAGCCGCTGCTTGGCGGTCATGCGGCCGTTGGCGGAGGCGGGGGGTCTGATCGTCACCCCGTCGCGGTAGCGGTCGAGCACGCGCGGGTCGATGTAGGAGGCGCGGCAGACCGCGGGAGTGTTGCCGAGCGCCTCGGAGACGCAGTCGACGGCGCGCTTGATCGCCCGCTTCGCGGCCGCTTCGGAGCGCGGCGGCTCCAAGCCCGCCAGCACGACCGCGGCGAGGACGGTGCCGTGCCAGGTGCGGAAGTCCTTGGCGCTGAAGCGGTCGCCGATCTTCTCGTGGATGTACTCGTTGATCTCCTCGGAGCGGACGTCGCGCCACTCCCTGCCGGCGCGGTAGGCGAGCAGATCCTCGGGGCCGCTGCGGCGCCGGTGCATCGCCTCGAGCGCGCGGCGGGCCGCCGCGTCGCGGATCGACTGAATCCGCCGCTGGCCGCTCTTGGCGGGGAAGTCGAAGACCACCTCGCTCTTGCCGATCGTGACGTGTTCGCGGCGGACGGTGGCGAGGCCGAAGCTTTCGTTTTCCTCGGCGTACGCCTCGCTGCCGACCCGGAAGAAGCCGAGGTCGAGGAGGCGGACGGCGCAGGCCAGCGCCCGCTCGCGCGGCATCCCCCGGCGGCGCAGGTCGGCGGTGACGGCGCGGCGCAGCTTCGGCAGCGCGAGGGCGAATTCGCGCACCAGCTCGAACTTCCGTTCCGCCTGCCGTTCCTGCCAGCGCTCGTGGTAGAGGTACTGCTTGCGGCCGGCTTCGTCGTAGCCGGTGGCCTGGATGTGGCCGAAGGGGTCGGGGCAGATCCAGACGTCCTTCCAGGCCGGCGGGATCACCAGCCGGCGGATCCGCTCCAGCGTCTCCTCGTCTTCGATCCGGGTCCCGTCCACTTCCTCGAAGGAGAAGCTGCGGCCGCGGCGGACGCGAGTGATGCCGGGTCCCGCGCAGTCGGCCCGCCGCAGGCGGCGCCGGCGGGGCGGGGAGGCGGTCGTCATCCGGCCGCGCCCCGGAGGGCGCCGGCGACCCCTTCGAGGTCGGCGACGAAGCCGGCGAACTCGGCCTCGCGCTCGTCGCGATCGCGCAGCCGCAGGATCGCCGAGGGATGGATCGTCACCGCCGCCACCGGCGCCAGCGGCGAACTTATCCGACTCCCCCGGTCTTTGAGGACCTTGACTTTCGGCCCGAATAAGGATCGAGCTGCCGTAGCGCCCAGGGCGAGGATCGCCTGCGGTTCGATCGCCTGCACCTCGGCCTGGAGCCAGGGCTTGCAGGCCTCGATCTCCCCGGCGCGCGGGGTCTGGTGCAGCCGCCTGTTGCCCCGCGGTTTCCACTTGAAGTGCTTGACGGCGTTGGTGACGTAGGCCTCGAAGCGGTCGATCCCCGCCTCCTCCAGCGCCCGGTCCAGCAGCCGGCCGGCCGGCCCCACGAACGGCTCGCCCTCCCTGTCCTCCTTGTCGCCCGGCTGCTCCCCGACCAGCATCAGCCTCGCGCTCTTGCGGCCCTCGCCGAACACGGTCTGCGTCGCGTCCTTGTAGAGCTCGCAGCCGCGGCAGCCTTGCGCCGCTTCCTCGAGGGCCTTCAAGGTGCGCTTCTCCGGGAGGAATTCGGCAGCGCTCGACATGGGCGGCAGTTACCCGAGGCGGGCGGTGCGCGAACGCGTCGGCTCCCGGGGCGGCTGCGGTGGAAGTGAGGGTTTTGCCTCACTTCTGCGCCCGAAAAGGCACAAACCGCGCGCCACGCGTGCGCCCTGGCCGGGCACGATCGGGGCATGCCAATCGAGTCCGCGCCAGACCGCCTATATCGCGGCCCCGCGCGGACTCGTGCTGAAGAGCCGGTCGACGGCGCGATCGCGCGCCTGGCCGAGCGCCAGCATGGGGTGGTGTGCAGGCGACAGCTGAGGAAGCTGGGCCTGGGAGAGGACGCGATCCAGCACCGGCTGGGCGCCGGGCGCCTGCACCTCCTCCACAAGGGCGTCTACGCGGTCGGTCACCAATTGCTCACCCGCGAGGGGCGCTGGATGGCGGCGGTGCTCGCTTCCGGGCCCGAGGCGCTCCTCAGCCACTGGTCGGCCGCCGCCCTCTGGCAGATCAGGCCGAACGGCAGGACGCGGATCGAGCTCATCGTGCCGCACCGCAGCCGCTCCTCCGATCTGATCCTCAGGCACGTCTCCCACCTGCCCGCCGACGAGCGCGGGGTGAGGGAGGGGATCCCGGTGACCTCGGTTCCCCGCACGATCTTCGACCTCGCCGCCGGCGAGGACGCAGACACGATCGTCGCGATGCTCCGCGAGGCCGAATACCTCGAACTCCACGACCGGCTCTCGCTCCCCCACCTGCTCGAGCGCTATCCCGCGAAACGAGGCTCGCGCAACGTCCGCTTGGCCCTAAAGCGCCTGAAGGAAGAGCCGCCCGGCCGCAAGCGCAGCAAGCTGGAGGAACGCTTCGCTCCCTTCCTCCGCCGCCACCGCCTGCCGCTCCCCCGCTTCAACGAGTGGATCGCCCTCGGCCCCAAGCGCTACCGGGTCGACTGCCACTGGCCCGGCACCGGCCAGATCGTCGAGCTCGACGGCTGGCAGGGCCACCGCACCCGGAGCGCCTTCCGTGAAGACCGCGCCCGCGACCGGGCCCTGCACGTCGCCGGCTACTCCGTCACCCACCTCACCTGGAACCAGCTCGATGATGAACCGGAGCAGGTGGCGGCGGACCTGCGAGTGCTGCTGGGGATAGAGAGATAGGGAGAAGACCGGAAACAAGTCCCGCTCGGCCGCACTACCTCCGCGGCGTCGGCGCGATCCGGTCGAGCTCGCGCAGGTCCTCCTCGGTGGGCTGCCAGCGCAGCGCTCCGGCGTTCGCCCGCACCTGCTCCGGCTTGGTCGCCCCGGCGATCACCGAGCCCACCGCCGGCTGCGCCGCCAGGCCCGCGATCGCCACGTCGATCAGCTCGACGTCGCGCTCCTCGGCGAACGCGCGCAGCGCTTCGACCACGTTGAACTCCTCGTCGCTGCCGGGCGCCCCGCCCGCCAGCCGCGTCCCCGCCGGCGCCTCCTCGCTCCACCGGTACTTGCCGCTCAGCAGCCCGCTCTTCAGCGGGAAGTAGGGGAGGACCGAGACTTCCAGCCGCTCGCAGGCCGGCGCCACCTCGTCCTCGATCCCGCGCTCGAGCAGGCTGTACTCGTTCTGCAGGGTCACGAACCGCGTCACTTCGCGCTCGCGCGCGACCAGGTCCGCTTCCACCAGCTCGGCGGCGCTGAAGTTCGAGCAACCGATCGCCCTCACCAGCCCTTCCCGCACCAGCTCGTCGAGTGCCTCCAGCGTCTCGGCGATCGGCGTCTGCCCGTCGGGCTCGTGGTACTGATAGAGGTCGATCTGCTCGACCCGCAGCCGTCGCAGCGATCCCTCGCACGCCCAGCGGATGTACTCGCGCGAGCCGCGCGGAGCCTCCGGCACGCCGTCGGCCCCCTCCATCTCCATCCCGAACTTGGTCGCGACCAGGTACTCCTCGCGGCGCCCCGCCAGCGCCTCGCCCATCAGCTCCTCGCTTGCCCCGGCGCCCCCATATATGTCTGCCGTGTCGAAGAAGTTGACGCCGGCGTCCAGGGCCGCCTCGAGCACCGCCGCGGTCCCCTCCAAGTCGAGCCTGCGGCCGAAGTTGTTGCAGCCGAGCCCGACCACGGAGGCCTCCAGGTCGGAATCGCCGAGGCGGCGCTTCGGCTGCTTGTCGGTGGGGACGGTCACGCTCGTCATTTCCTTTCGCGGGGTGGGTTCCGTCCCGACTACCCGAATCCGTACCATCGGACCCGGAAATGCCGGAACCCGTCAAGCGCAACCAGCGCTACATGCCTGGGCTGGACGGGCTGCGCGCGATAGCCGTCCTCGCCGTCATCCTCTTCCACCTCGGCTTCGGCTGGGCGCCCGGCGGGCTGCTCGGGGTCGGCATCTTCTTCACCCTCTCGGGCTACCTGATCACCGACATCCTGCTCTCGCAGCTCTCCCAGCGAGGCCACATCCAGCTCACCCAGTTCTGGCTCGCCCGCGCGCGGCGGCTGCTGCCCGCCCTCTTCGTGATGCTGGCGATCGTCACCGCCTGGGTGACGATCTTCGGCCCCGCCCAGCCCGACCAGTTCCGCAAGGCGGTCCTCTCCTCGGTCTTCTACGTCAACAACTGGGAGCAGATCTTCGCCAACGTCTCCTACTTCGCCCGCTTCGCGCCCGAAGGCCCGCTCAACCACCTCTGGTCGCTCTCGGTCGAGGAGCAGTTCTACATCTTCTGGCCGTTCCTGCTGCTGCTCGGGGTCAAGCTCGTCCACGAGCGCCCGCTGCCCTCCGGCATCCGCCCGCGCCTCGCCCTGCTGGCGATCGTCTTCGCCTTCCTCTCCTTCATCGAGATGGCGGTCCTCTACCACCCGACCCTCGACCCCTCGCGGATCTACTACGGCACCGACACCCGCGCCGGCGGCCTCCTCTTCGGCGCCGCCCTGGCGATGGTCTGGCCCAGCCGCCGCCTCAGCCGCCGCATCTCCCCGCAGGTGCGCAACACGCTCGACGGCCTCGGCGTCCTCGGCCTGGCGATCATCGCGCTGATGATCTGGCAGGTCGGCGAGTTCGAGCGCTTCCTCTATCAGGGCGGCTTCGTCGTCCTCTCGCTGGCGACGGTGATGGTGCTGATGCCGCTCGCCCACCCGGCCTGCCGCCTCGGCAAGGTCCTCGGCGTCGCGCCGATGCGCTGGGTCGGCGCCCGCTCCTACGGGATCTACCTCTGGCAGACGCCGATCATCGTCCTCACCGGCCCCGGGAGCCGCCCGCCCGAAGGCCTGCTCGGAAAAGCCCTGCAGGCGGCGGCGATCTTCGCCATCGCCGCCCTCTCCTGGCGCTTCGTCGAGGAGCCGATCCGCCACGGCGCCATCGGCCGCTTCTTCGCCCGCCGCCGCGCGGTCGGCTGGCAGTGGGAGACCTTCGCGCCGCCGATGCGCGCCGCGATCGTCGGCACCGGCCTGGTCCTGGTGATCGCCGCCGCCGGCATGGCCGGCCTCAACTCGAGCTCGGCCGAAGGCAACGACGTGCGGGTCGAGCAAGCGCGCGCGGCGGGAACCTCGAAGCCGCCGCCGCTGACCAAGGCCCAGGCCGAAGACTCGACCAAATCGAAGTGCAAAGCGGTCGTCCACATCGGCGACTCGACCTCCGAGGGCCTCGACTCGGCCGAATACCTGCCGAACGAACTCGAGCGCATCCCCAACCGCTACGCCGAAGTCGGCGTCAAAGAAACGCACATGGAGGTGCAGGGTGCGCGCTCGATCGAAGAGCGCTTCGAAGGCGAACCCAACGCCCAGGAAGTCGCCGCCGCCTGGAAGGCCGAAGGCTACGAAGGCTGCTGGGTGCTGGCGCTCGGCACCAACGAGGCCGCCGACGTCGCCGCCGGGTCCAACGTCGGCCTGCGCGAACGGATCGAAAAGATGATGGCGATCATCGGCGACGAACCGGTGCTCTGGGTCAACGTCCGCTCGCTCGTCCCGCCCGGCGACCCCTACTCGAAGGAAGGGATGGTCGAATGGGACGAAGAACTGGTCCGCGCCTGCGACGCCTACCCGAACATGCGCGTCTACGACTGGGCCTCAGACGTCAAAGACGACTGGTTCATCGAAGACGGCATCCACTTCACCTCGCCCGGCTACGCCGCCCGCGCCCAGCTGATCGCCCAGGCGCTCGCCCACGCCTTCCCGAAAAAAGGCGAAACCGAAGGCGGCTCCAAGCACTGCGTGGTGAGTTGACCCGGCTATAGGCGGGTCAACTCACCAATCACAGGCCGACGATCTCCACCGGCTCCAAATTCCCGGCCGGCTCGAAGCCCATGATCCGGCCGTAAAAGTAGAGCTCGGCTTCGAAGCAGCGGATGTTGGTCTCCGCCTTGCGGAAGCCGTGCTGCTCGCCCTCGAAGGCGAGGTAGGCGTAGGGGACGCCGTTGCGCTCCAGCGCCGCCGCCATCGTCTCGGCCTGGTTGGGCGGGACGATCTTGTCCTCCAGCCCCTGCAGCAGGATCACCGGCGAGCGCAGCCGCTCGACGTGGTGGATCGGCGAGCGCTCGCGGTAGAGCTCGGCCCGCTCGGGATAGGGGCCGATCAGGCGGTCGAGGTAGCGGGACTCGAACTTGTGGGTGTCCTCGGCGAGCGCCGCGGCGTCAGCGACGCCGAAGTAGCTGGCGCCGGCGGCGAAGGCGTTGTGGAAGGTGAGCGCGCAGAGGGTCGCGTAGCCGCCGGCCGAGCCGCCGCGGATCGCCAGCCGCTCCCGGTCGGCCAGCCCCTCGCCGGCCAGGTGCAGCGCGGCGTTGACGCAGTCCTCGTTATCGACGAGGCCCCAGGTGCCGCGCAGCCTGTTGCGGAACTCGCGCCCGTAGCCGCTGGAGCCGCGGTAGTTGACGTCGACGACGCCGATCCCGCGGCTGGTCCAGTAGAGGTACTCCGGCTCCAGCGCCGGGGTGGCGTGGGAGGTCGGGCCGCCGTGGCTCTCGACGATCAGCGGCGGCAGCTCTCCCTCGGGCGCCTCGAACTCCGGGTTCGCCGGCGGGTAGTAGAAGCCGTAGGCGACCTCGCCG
>DASUWV010000023.1:0-14945 GCA_036378275.1 Solirubrobacterales bacterium
GGAGTCCGAGCACGTCGACTCCCTGTGGCTGATCACCGCTCCGGAGCTCGAGGCGGAGGCGGAGGCCGCGGGGATGCGCCCCGCGGATCGCATCCTCGTGCCTCCGGCCGACGGCTACGTCGGCTCCACCGTCGTCGTGACGGAGCAGCCGTGATGGAGCTCCGCCTCTGCGCGCTCTACCCGGAGCAGATGAACATCTACGCCGACCGGGGCAACATCATCTTCCTGCGGCGCCGCTGCGAGTGGCGCGGGATCGCCTTCACCCACAGCGGCGTCGGCCCGGGCGAGGGATTCGATCCCGGCGCCCATGACCTCCTCTACATCGGCGGCGGCCAGGACCGCGACCAGAAGGCGGTCGCCGCCGATCTGGTCGCGACCAAGAAGGCGGCGATCGCCGCGGCCGCCGACGACGGCGCGGCGCTGCTGGCGGTATGCGGCGGCTACCAGCTGCTCGGCCACAGCTACCAGATGGGCGAGGAGACGCTGCCGGGGCTGGGGATCGCCGACCTCGAGACCGTGCGCGAGCCCGGCCCGCGCCTGATCGGCAACGTCACGATCGAGGCCGACCTCGGCACCGGCCCGAGGCTGATCGCCGGCTTCGAGAACCACGGCGGCCGCACCTACCTCGGCCCCGGCGCCATCCCGCTGGGCAAGGTCGTCTCCGGGCACGGCAACAACGACCGCGACGGCTACGAGGGGGTCAGGCGGGACAACGTGATCGGCACTTACCTGCACGGCCCGCTGCTGCCGAAGAACGCCTGGCTCGCCGACCACCTGATCGCCCTGGCGCTCGAGCGGCGCTACGGGACGCGGCCCGACCTCGAGCCCCTGCCCGACGAGCTCGAGGCCGCCGCCCACGAGTCGGCCCGCAAGGCCGCAAGCGGCTGAGCAAGGTGACGCCGCGCTAGCGGCCGCTGGAGCCGAAGCCGCCCTCGCCGCGAACCGAGTCGCTGAGCGCCGGCGCCTCGACCGGCTCGGCGGTGGCGATCGGGGTCAGCAGCAGCTGGGCGATCCGGTCGCCCGGTTCGACCCGGAAGGTCTCGGCGGGGTCGGTGTTGAGCAGCAGCACCCGCACTTCGCCGCGGTAGCCGGAGTCGATCAGCCCCGGAGCGTTGACCAGCGCGATCCCGTGATCGCGCGCGAGCCCCGAGCGCGGCAGCACCAGCCCGGCATGCCCCTCGGGAACCTCGACCCCCACTCCCGTCCCCACGCTCCACCTCTCCCCAGGCCCGATATGAGCCGTCTCACAGCTATAGAGATCCACCCCAGCATCCCCCTCGTGAGCTCTCGAAGGCAGGAGGGCCCCCTCTTTCAGCTTGAGAACCGGGATCTGCATCGCGGCCGCAGCCTATCGGGGTCCGGGGGGAGGGTTCGACGGACCCTCCCCGCTGTTGTCCGGCGAGCCCTCCCCCCGGAGCCCCAAACGCTCAAGCAACAGCAAGATCGCTGAAGCGATGCATCTCCGCAGTAGGAACCTTGGCGCAGACATGCACCCCGTCGGCCCGATCGGTCCGCTCGAGATCCCCGGCCACTTCGTGCAGCTCGTGCAGCCGCCCACCCTCCGAGTAGGGAATCAGCAGCTCGACCTCGGTCAGGGTCTCCTCGAAGGCCGCCTCGATCCGCTGGCGCAGGTCGTCCAGCCCCTCCCCCTCCTGGGCCGAGATCAGCGCCGCCTCGGGATGGCCGAGCTCGCTTTCGCGCCGCTCCTCGGCGCTCAGCAGGTCGATCTTGTTGAAGACGAGCAGGCGCGGCTTGTCGCCGGCGCCGATCTCCTCGAGCACCTCGTCGACCGCCTGCATGTCGGCGATTCGCCGCTCCTCGCTCGCCGAGGCGTCGACGACGTGGAGGATCAGGTCGGCCAGCACCGTCTCCTCCAGGGTCGCCTTGAAGGCCTCGACCAGCTGGTGGGGCAGCTTCTCGATGAAGCCGACGGTGTCGGTCAGCAAGGCGTCGCGTCCGAAGAGCTCGAAGGTGCGGGTGGTCGGGTCGAGGGTGTGGAAGAGGCGGTCGCGGACGTCGACCTCGGCCCCCGTCAGCGCGTTCAGCAGGGTCGACTTGCCGGCGTTGGTGTAGCCGGCGAGGGCGACCCGAGGCAGCGAAGAGGCCTCGCGCCGGGCCCGCATGACGCCGCGGTTGCGCTCGAGCTGGGCCAGGCGGCGGCGCAGGGCGGCGATCCGGTTGCGGGCGAGACGGCGGTCGGTCTCGATCTGGGTCTCGCCCGGGCCCCTGGTGCCGATCCCGCCCCCGAGCCGCTCGAGGTGGGTCCAGAGCCCCCGCATGCGGGCCATGTTGTATTCGAGCTGGGCCAGCTCGACCTGCAGCTTTCCCTCGGCCGAGTGGGCGTGGTCGGCGAAGATGTCGAGGATGACGCTGGTGCGGTCGATCACCGGCACCCCCAGCGCCGCCTCCAGGTTGCGCTCTTGGCGGGGCGCCAGCTCGTCGTCGCAGGCGACGAGGTTCGCGCCGGCGGCGGCGATCTCCGATTTCAGCTCCTGCAGGCGGCCGCGGCCGAAATAGCGGTCGGGGTCGGGCTGCGGGCGCTGCTGGGTCGCCTCGCCGGCGGTCGCCACTCCCGCGGTCCGCAGCAGCTCCTTCAGCTCGGCCAGCGGGTCGCCGTCCTCGCGGCCGCTGACGATGCCGATCGCCATCGCCCGCTGCCGCGCTCGCGGATTCGAGAAGCCGGCACCGTTGGCGGACGCCGCGTAGCGGGTCTCAGCCGTCCTGCCGTTTCTCGAACCTTGCACTCAGAGGAATTGTAAGCGCCGGCCCCGGCCGGATAGGGTGGGTCACGTGAAGGTCTTCGTCACCGGCGGCAGCGGCTTCATCGGCGGCGAGGTCGTGCGCCAGCTGCGCGACCGCGGCGACGAGGTCGTCTGCCTGGTCCGCAACCCGGGCAAAGCGGCGAAGCTGGAAGCGCTCGGCTGCGAGCTCATCAGCGGCGACCTCGGCGACGAAACCTCGATCCGCAAGGGGATGCAGGGCTGCGACGCGGTGATCCACGCCGCCGCCGTCTACGAGGTCGGGATCCCCGAGTCCGAGCGCGCGGCGATGCGCGAGGCCAACGTCGGTGGCACCGAACGGGTGCTGGGGGCGGCGCTCGAGGCGAAGATCCCGAAGGTCGTCTACGTCTCCACCGTTGGCGTCTTCGGCAACACCCACGGCCGCATCGTCGACGAGTCCTACGAGCACCCGGCGAAGGAGTTCACCTCCGCCTACGAGGAAACGAAGTGGGAAGCCCACCAGGCGGCGAAGCGCCTGATCGGCGAGGGGTTGCCGTGCGTGATCGTCCAGCCGGGCGGCGTCTACGGCCCCGGCGACACCTCCTCGGTCGGGCAGCTGCTCGACCAGTTCCTCTCCGGGAAGATGCCGCTGATGCCGTTCCCCGAGCTGGGGATCTGCCTCACCCACGTCGAGGACATCGCCGGCGGCATCCTCCTCGCCCTCGACAAGGGCAGGACCGGCGAGGCCTACGTGATCAGCGGGCCGGCGACGACGATGCGCGAGGCGATCGGCGTGGTCGCCGACCTCACCGGCCGCAAGCCGCCGCGCGGAGCGATCCCGACGCCGCTGATGAAGGCGCTGGTCCCGATCGGGCCCCTGGTCGGCAAGGTGATGGGCCAGCCGCCGAACCTGCGCGAGCTGATCCGCTCCGCCGACGGGGTGACCTTCTGGGCGAGCTACGACAAGGCGAAGAACGAGCTTGGGTATGAGCCACGGGGGCTCGAGGAGGGGCTGCGGGCGATGCTCGAGGCCGAAGGACGGATTTCAGCGGCTGCTTGAGGGGAGCCGGGGAAGGGTTCTCCGGACAACAGCGGGGAGGGTCCGGCGAACCCTTCCCCGGCTCCCATAAGCTGGCGCGGTGCGAGTTATTGACGTCATGCACCTGGGGCGGCCGCACGTCATCGGGTGTTGGGAGATAGATGACGTACTCGTCGACCCGGGGCCGGAGTCTTCGCTTGAGACGCTGCTCGAGGCCATTGGCAATGAGCGGCCTCGGGCGTTGTTGCTGACGCATATCCACCTCGACCACGCCGCGGCGACCGGGGCGATGGTTCGGCGCTGGCCTGAGCTCGAGGTCTACGTGCACGAGCGTGGCGCGCCGCATTTGATCGACCCCTCGAAGCTGCTGGCCAGCGCCGAGCGGCTCTACGGCGACAAGCTCAACTACCTCTGGGGCGAGATCCTGCCCGTGCCCGAGGCCAACGTCCGCGTCCTCTCCGGCGGCGAGACCGTCCATGGGGTGCAGGTCGCCTACACCCCCGGCCACGCCTCCCACCACGTCTGCTACTTCCACGAGGACAGCGGCACCGCCTTCTGCGGCGACGTCGCCGCCTGCCGCATCCCGCCCTCGAACCTGGTCGTGCCCCCCACTCCCCCGCCCGACATCGACGTCGAGACCTGGGAGGAGTCGCTCGACACCGTCGCTGCCTGGAACCCCCAGCGCCTCGCCCTCACCCACTTCGGCTCGGTCGACCAGGACGTTCCCGGCCACATCGAGACGGTGCGGGCGAAACTGCGCGAAGAGGCAGAGGCTGCCCGAGGGGTGTCGAAAGAGGCGTACGACACCGACTATGAGCACCGCCTCCGCAGCGCCCTCGCCGCCGAAGGGATCGGCGAGGAGACCGTCGAGGAGCTGCTGCAAGCCGTGCCGACCGCCTACCAGTGGTCCGGCCTCGACCGCTACTGGCGCAAGAAGGCCGAGCGCGAAGCGGCGGCGCAGGCCTAGGCCGGTTCGTCGGCCGCCCGCTGGAGGATCTCCGCGAACTCCGCCACGATCGCGTCGATCGCGTCGATGATCGGTGCGTCTCGCCAGGCCGGCGGGAGCGATTCGCGGGCCACGTCCCGGCTCCCCAGCGCCCGGGTCGCGATCTCGTCCGCCTGCCTTCGCACCCGCCGGGGGGCGATGCCCAGATCATCGCCAAGACGGTCCAGGTGGCGACCGCGGATCCATTCCGGCCGGTACTCGCCGCCGTACTTCATGCCCATCTTCCTCCCGAACCTGCGGCCGTACACCCTGGTCGACAGCAGGTCGTACAGCGGCGCCAGCCGAGGCGCCCCCTCGCCCTCGAGCAGCAGGGAGTAGTTCTTCGAGTGGGCATCGGCGTTGCCGATCAGGAGATTGAAGAGCAGGGCGTCGAGGAAGCTCAGGATGCTGGCACCCGGGCCGGCCGCATGCGTGACGATCAGCCTCGCGCACTCGGCAACGCCCGGCCCCCCTTCGGCCTCGTACTTCATCTCGGGCGGTCGGCCGCTCGCCTGGCAGAGGTCCTCCTGGTGGATGCGCCGGACTGCCGCGTCCGACCGGGAGCGGTCGTAGCGCTCGACGAGCAGGGCTTCGAGATGGTCCGCACGCACCGGGACGGCTGCGGCGACGGAAAGCCCGATCGCCCCCGCGAGGGCCATGCAGTAGGCCTCGTTCACTACGAAGCCCTCGAGCTCCGGCGGCGGCACCTTGATGATGTGCGTGCTCGGCGGGCGCCCGCGGGTGATTCCGACCCGGTCGTCCCGAAGCAAAACCGGGAGCTTGTCCCGGGTTCCCGCGAGCGAGAGGCGCACCCCTTCGTCGTCGTGCGGTCCCGCCAGCAGCGGACGGGCGGGCAATTCCGCGAGAAGAGATCCCAGCTGGGGCTTGGTCAGCCACTCGGGCTCAGGGGCTGAGGCAAAGGGGGGCTCGCCGCCGGGGGCGACGAGCGAGACGGCGCCGGCGCACTCGCCCCCGATTTCCTGCAGCACGGTGAAGGGGTTCTCCGCCGAGATGTGGAACGTGCGTGCGATCGAGCGCAGGAACTCCCCCTCCGGCAGCAGGCCTTTGAAGAAGGGGCGGCATTCGGCATCCTGGTAGGGCTCCTCCCGCAGCGGCAGCGAAAGCGAGATCGGCGTCTCCGCGCCGGCGAGCCACGCCGACTTGTAGGTGAAGCGCAGACCGGCGCCGTCGACGCGCTCGAGAAGGCCGGCCCGCTCGTCGTGCAGGTAGACGTCGAGCGCGTTCATCGCGGCCTCACGTAGAGGTCCAGGCCCAGCGCCGTGAGGACGCGACGGATCCCCGCAAACTGGGCGCTTTCCTTGCCGCGCTCGAGTTCGCTGACGAAGCGCAAACCGACACGGGCGACGTCGGCCAGCTCTTCCTGGGTCAGCTTCAGTTCGGTGCGCCGGCCGCGAATCGCAGCGCCCAGCTCATTCGAATCTCTGATCGGCAGCGGTTCCATATTCCCGTTCGGGAAAATATTGCACCCAGACCGGCGGAATAGACCGTTTTGTTCCCGTCCGGGAAAAATATTCCACGGAACCGTGATTCTGGGCTCTGATCATCCCGATCGGGAAGACGAGCCTTCAGCTCAGGTGCTCGCGCATCCGCTCGACCGCCTCTTCGATTCGCTCGTCGGGGGCGGTCAGGGAGATGCGGAAGAAGCCCCCGCCGCTCGGCCCGTACATCGAGCCCGGCGAGATCACGACCGCCGCCTCCTCGAGCACGGTCTCGCAGAAGGAGGTCGAGGTGTGGCCCTCGGGAACGGGAGCCCAGACGTAGATCGTGCCCTTCGGCGCGGTCACCTCGACGCCGATCTCATTGAGGGCGGAGACGACGAGGTCGCGGCGGCGGGTGTAGGTCTCGTTCATCCGGCGCATCGGCTCCTCGGAACCCTCGAGCGCGGCGACGCCGGCCATCTGGATCGCCTCGAAGAGGCCGGAGTCGACGTTGGTCTTCAGCCGCCAGTAGGCCTGGACCGCCTCGGCCTTGCCGAGGATCGCGGCGCAGCGCCAGCCGGTCATGTTGTAGCCCTTGGAGAGCGAGAAGACCTCGACGCCGACCTCCTTGGCCCCCGGCGTGGCGAGGAAGCTCGGGGCGACGTAGCCGTCGTAGGTCGTCTCCGAGTAGGCGTTGTCGTGGACGACGAGGATCTCGTACTCCCGGGCGAAGGAGACGACGGTGTCGAAGAACCCCTCGGGGACGATCGCGCCGGTGGGGTTGTTGGGGTAGTTGACGAACATCAGCCGCGCCCGCTCGGCGACCTCGGCCGGGATCGCGGTCAGGTCCGGCGCGAAGCCCAGCTCCGGGACCAGCGGCAGCAGCTCGGCCTGGGCGCCGGCGAGGATCGGGCCACCGGTGTAGACGGGGTAGCCTGGGTCGGAGGCGAGGGCGACGTCGCCGGGGTCGAGGAAGGCGAAGCAGAGGTTGTAGATGCACTCCTTGGCGCCGATCGCCGGGATCACCTCGTCCTTCGGGTCGATCTCGACGCCGAAGCGGCGGTCGTAGAAGTCGGCGAGGCCCTGCCGGAACTCGTCGCGGCCGCGGTTGCTCGGGTACTGGTGGTAAGCCGGGTTGGCGACCGCCTCCTGCATCGCCTCGACGATGTGGGGATAGGTCGCCTGGTCCGGGTCGCCGATGCCGAGGCTGATCACGTCGATGCCGGCGGCGCGCTTGTCGGCGATCTGCTGCTCGAGTTCCTGGAACTTGTACGGGGGGATGGCCTCCAGGCGCTTTGAGGGATCGGCGATGCCCATGCGGACGCGGGAATCTATGGGATGGGCGGCTCAGTCGCCGTCCAGCTCGGCCAGCGCCTGCAGCAGCTCGGGCGTCAGCTCGCCGCGGAAGACCGGCTCGGCCCAGCCGTCGAGGCGGACCCGCAGGTCCTCGCCCACCTCGACGGTCAGCTCTCCCCCTTCGAGCTCGACCGTGATCGGGCTTTGCGAGCCGCGCAGGAAGGCGGTGACGGCGGCCCCGCTGGCGCCGGTCCCGGAGGAGAGCGTCTCCCCCACCCCGCGCTCGAAGATCCGGGCGCGGACGCCGCTGCCCTCTATGTCGAGGAAGGAGACGTTGGTCCGGTTGGGGAAGAGCTCATTCCCTTCGATCCCGGGGCCGATCGCGCCGAGGTCGAGCTGGTCGAGCTCGTCGCCGACGACGATCACGCACTGTGGGTTGCCGATCGAGACGTGCTGGAACTCCCAGCTGCGCCCGCCGGACTCGAGTGTGCCGCGCCCGTCCTCGTCCCCCGAGGGAAAGTCCTTCGAGGCGGTCGATGCCCGGCCCATGTCGACCGAGCAGGTCAGCTCGCCGGTGATCGTCGGCCGGATCGGCCCGGCCGCGGTGCTGATCGCGAACTCGTCCTCCTCGGTCCAGCCATTGCGCCGCAGGTAGAGGATCGCCTCGCGGGCGCCGTTTCCGGAAAGCTCGGCCTCCGAGCCGTCCGGGTTGAAGATCCGCAGCTCGGCGACGAACTCCGGATCGTCGCTCCGCGAGAGCAGCAGGATCCCGTCGGCACCGACCCCGAAATGCTGGTCGCACAGCCACTCGACCCGCGTTTCCGTCAGATCCCAAGGCAACCGCTCCTCCTCGAGGATCAAATAGTCGTTGCCGAGCGCCTGCCACTTCTCGAATTTCACGCGCGGCAGCTTATTGCGATCCGCTCGGCGACCTCCTGGTCGCCGAGGCCGGTGCGGTCGATCAGCTCGAGGTTGGGGATTTTGCGCATCCAGGTGAGCTGGCGGCGGGCGTAGTTGCGCGAGCGCTTCTCCATCGTCTCAAGATCGCCGGCGAGGAGCTCGTCGAAGCCGAGGGCTTTGCGGGCGGTGCGGCCCGGGCCGAGGACGTCGGCGCGGCGGGCCTCCTCGGCGGCGCCGGCGGCGACGATCGCCTCGACCCGGGCGTCGATCCGCTCGTAGAGCTGGGCGCGGTCCATGTCGAGGCCGAAGATCGTCGTCGGGTGGCGGGTCTCCGGCGACCAGAGCTCGGAGTCCTCGGATTCCGCCGGCGCCTTCTGCAGCGACAGCTCGGCCAGGGCCGCGCGCAGGTAGAGGCCGGTCCCCCCCACGACGATCGGGCGTCGGCCTGCATCCAGGGCCTGATCGATCTCCTGATGGGCGAGCGGCATGTAATCGCCGACAGAGAAGTCGCTGGTCACCGGGACGAAGCTCAGCAGCCGGTGCTCGAGCAGTTCCTGCTCTTCAGTCGTCGCCGCTCCCGTCAGCGTCTCCAGCCCCTCGTAGACCTGCAGCGCGTCGCAGTTGATCGCGACCGGGTCCTCCCCGCGCTCGCGCAGCAGCCTGGCCAGCTCGATGGCCACACCGGTCTTGCCGACCCCGGTCGGGCCGAAGATGGCGATTACGTTCAAAGAAGGTGCGAGAGGGGCCGAGCCGACACTCCGCTCAGCGTCTGCGAAGTCGCCGACTGGATCTCGACCGGGACGAATTCGCCGGGCCTTGCTTCGCCGTCGAAGTTGACCGCCTTGCCGTGCCGCGTGCGCCCCCGCAGCTTGGTCTCGTCGGTGCGGCTGGCGCCTTCGACCAGCACGTCCAGGGTCCGCCCGACGAAGCGCTGGGCGCGCTCGGCCGCCCGCCGCTGCACCGCCTCGACCAGGCGTTCCATCCGCTCGACCTTGACCGGGTGCGGCAGCTGGTCGGCCATCGTCGCCGCCTCGGTTTCCCGGCGCGGCGAGAAGACGAAAGTGAAGGCGCCGTCGTAGCCGACCTCCTCGACCACTTCCAGCGTCTCGGCGAAGTCGGCCTCGGTCTCGCCGGGAAAGCCGACGATGATGTCGGTGGTGATCGCGCAATCGGGGACGTGCTCGCGGATCAGCGCCACCCGGTCCATGTAGCGCCGGCGGTCGTAGGTGCGCCGCATCCGTTTCAGCACCGCGCTGGAGCCCGACTGCAGCGGCAGGTGGATCTGCTCGCAGAGCGCCGGCAGCTCGGCATGGGCGAGGATCACGTCCTCCTTCATGTCCTTCGGATGCGGGCTGGTGTAGCGGATCCGCTCGATGCCCTCGATCGCGTCCACCCGCCGCAGCAGGTCGGAGAAGCCGATCCGTTTCTCAAGCGGCAGGTCGCGGCCGTAGCTGTTGACGTTCTGGCCGAGCAGGGTCACCTCGACGACGCCGTCGGCGGCCAGCGCCCGGGCCTCGGTCACCAGCTCGTCGGGGTCGCGGCTGACCTCCCGCCCACGGGTCGAGGGCACGATGCAATAGGAGCAGACGCAGTTGCAGCCCTGCGAGATCTGCAGCCAGCCCTGGAACTCGCGCTCGCGGCGGGTCGGCAGGTGTCCGGAGAAGTCCTCGAACTCGAAGTAGCCTTGGGCGGTCAGCGAGTCGCTGTTGAGGAACTCGGCCAGCTTGTGGATCTGGCCCGGGCCGAAGGCGACGTCGACGAAGGGGAAGCGCTCGAAGACCTCCTCCTTGACCGATTGGGCCCAGCAGCCGCCGACCCCGACCACGCGCTCGGGGTCTTCGCTCTTCAGCCGCTTTGCCTGGCCCAGATGGGCGATGAAGCGGCTGTCGGCCGACTCGCGAATCGAGCAGGTGTTGAAGAGGATCAGGTCGGCCTCTTCGCGGCTCGGGACCTCCTCGTAGCCGAGCGAGGCCAGCATCCCCCGCATCCGCTCGGAGTCGTGCACGTTCATCTGGCACCCGAAGGTGGTGACGTGGAACTTCTTCGCCTCGCTCACGAAGCCGAGGTTAGCGACGCCAGGCCCTGAGAGACGGCTACTTGACCGTCAGGGTGCCTTCCATGCCTGCCTGACGATGGCCCGGGACCGAGCAGAAGAAGGTGTAGGTGCCGGGCTTCAGTTCAGCCGTCTCCGATTCTTCGCCGCTGGCGATCGGTTCGAAGCTCGCGAGTTCTTTGCCGCTGGAGTCTTCGATCACCACGTTGTGGGCGATCGCCGAGGGATTTTTGAAGTCGATCGTGACTTCGCCGGCCTTCGCGCTCAGTTCGGTCGTGTCGTATTCGAGCGCGTTTTCGCTCGCTTCGAGCTGCAGGGTCGTGCCGCCGCCTTCGCTTTCTTCACTTTCTTCGTTCGCCTGCTTGCTCTCGGCGGCCCTCGCCTTTTCCTCGTCCTGGGCGTGGAGGACGGCAAACGTCGTCGCGCCGCCGACAAAGATCGCGAACCAGAGGATCACCAGCGGCAGGAATCTGCCGGGGAAGTCCTTCAGTTTCAGACCGATGATGCTGACCGACACCGCCGAGACGGCGAGGACGATCCCGCAGATGTAGAAGAGAGTCGCGTTGCTCATTTGGGGCGGCCGGAACCCTATCGACTACGGACGGAACACCGGCCGCCGACCGCCTCAGGCGGCCTGAGCCTCCGCCGCCGGAACAGCCGTCTCGACCGGTTCGGGGCTCGCCTCGGGCGCGTCGCCGTCGATTCCCAGCGCCTTGCGCACCTTGGCTTCGATCTCCAGGGCCAACTCCGGGTTGTCGACCAGGAACTGTTTGGCGTTGTTGCGCCCCTGGCCGAGCCGGGTCTCGCCGTAGGAGAAGAACGAGCCTGATTTCTGGACCAGGTCCTGCTCCATCCCGAAGTCGAGCAGGCCGCCCTCGCGGGAAATCCCGACCCCGTACTCGATGTCGAATTCGGCCTGGCGGAACGGCGAAGCCACCTTGTTCTTGACGACTTTGACCCGGACCCTGTTGCCCACGGCCTCGGTCCCTTCCTTCAGGGTCTCGATCCGGCGGATGTCGAGCCGCTGCGAGGCGTAGAACTTCAGCGCCCGCCCGCCCGGCTGGGTCTCCGGGGAGCCGAACTGGACGCCGACCTTTTCGCGGATCTGGTTGGTGAACAGGCAGACGGTGTTCGTCCGGTTGAGGTTGCCTGCCAATTTGCGCATCGCCTGCGACATCAGCCTTGCCTGTAGACCAACGGTGGTGTCCCCGATTTGTCCGTCCAGCTCGGCCTTCGGGGTCAGAGCTGCAACCGAGTCGATCGCAACCACGTCGACAGCGCCCGAGGCGATCAGCCGATCGGCGATCTGCAGCGCCTGCTCGCCGTAGTCGGGCTGGGAGACGAGCAACTCATCGGTGTCGACCCCGATCGCCCGCGAGTAAACCGGGTCGATCGCGTGCTCGGTGTCGATGAAGGCACAGACGCCCCCCATCGACTGCGCCTGGGCGATTATGTGGTTGACCAGGGTCGTCTTACCGGATGACTCCGGGCCGAAGATCTCGACGATCCGGCCGCGGGGGACGCCACCGATGCCCAGCGCCAAATCCAGCGCCAGCGAACCGGTCGGAATCGCCTCCACCTTGACCGTGCCTTTGTCGCCCAGGCGCATCAGGGCTCCCTCGCCAAACTCTTTCCTGATGCCGCTGACGGTGTTCTGCAGAGCGGCGTCTTTTGCCTTCGCCTCTTTCGCGGAGACGTCGTTCAAGCTCACTTTTCTATCTGCCATCTCGATTCACCTCACTGCCACCCGCCTCCGGGCAACTGGACTTGGGCCAACGGCACGTAGCGCGCACCAGTCGGCTGAAGGACAGAACGGTAGAGCGTCATCCGGACGGAAATCCGGGGCTCTTCGAGCCACTCGGGAAGCGGCCCCGGCGGCTCCGAGACGACCGCGGGCCGTCTCGATCCCCGCGCCTCGGGACGCACCCGAGCCACGGTCACATGCGGCCAGAAAGGCCGCTTCTCGGGCTTATAAAAACCCTCCTCGACAAGTCTCTGCTCGAGCCCCGCCTGCAGCGCCTCCGCCCCCGGCGAGATCGCCGGCAGGGCGAACAACCGCGCCCGGCCGCGCGGCGGGCGCTGCTCGGGCCCCCGCAGCTCCACCCAGGGCGCCGGCGCCGCGCTCTCCTCCACTGCCGCGGCGACCCGCTTGATCTCCTTCTCGGGCCGGTAGCCGAGGAAGGCGAGGGTGATGTGGAGCGACTCGGGCGCCACCGGCCGCAGCGCTGGGTCCGCCAGGGCCTCCCTCCCCCACGCCACGATCCCCGACCGGACCTCGTCCGGCAGGTCGAGCGCGACGAACAGGCGCGCCCGCGGGCTCTTCAGTCGCTCCTTGGACATGGCCGCCACGCTACGAGGCCGGGGCGCACGGAACAACACCCTTCTGCAAATTTTGCCCTACGACTTCTCGCCGACTTCCTCACCGAGGAGCTGGCGCAGCAGGTGCAGGCCGACCAGCGCCGAGCGCTCGCGGACGTCGGGCCGCCCCCCGGGGATCACCGGATCGCGGGCGATCGCGGTCCCGTCGGCGAGGCGGGCGTTGAAGCAGACGTAGCCCACCGGCTTCTCCTCGCTGCCGCCGCCCGGTCCGGCGATGCCGGTGACCGAGACCGCGACGTCGGCCTCGAACCGCTTCAAAGCGCCGATCGCCATCGCCTCGGCGACCTCCGGCGAGACTGCCCCCTTGGCCTCGATCAGGGCCGGATCCACCCCCAGCAGCTCGGCCTTGGCCTCGTTCGAGTAGGCGACGACGCCGCCCGCGAAGTACTCGGAGGCCCCCGCCAGGTCGGTGACTCGCGCCGCCAGCAGCCCGCCGCTGCAGGACTCCGCCAGGGCCAGGCGACGGCCGAGCAGGAGCGTCGCCACCTGGGCGTCGATCGTCTCCCCGTCGAGGCTGAAGGCCTCCCGGCGATGGCGCCGCGCCAGCCCCTTGCGGACCTCATCGGCGATCGCGGCCGCCTCGTCGCGGTAGCGGACGTCGATCTCGATCTCGCCCTTGCGCAGACAGGTGGTGATCTCGACCGCCCCGAGCTCCAGCCCGTCGCCCTCCATCTCCCGCAGGCTCTTGGCGATTTCCGACTCCGGCACCCCGAACATCCGCATCGTGTAGGCGCGCAGCGGCGTCGCCCGCGCCAGAACCTCCTGCACCTGCGGGGTCTCGACCGCGTCCTCCCACATCGGCTGCAGCTCCCGCGGCGGGCCCGGGAGGACGACCACCACCCGCTCCCCCGCCGGCACCACCAGCCCCGGAGCCGTGCCGACCGGGTCGAGAGGCACCGCGCCCTCGGGCACCATCGCCTGCTTGCGGTTCGCCTCCAGCATCGCCTCGCGGTCGAGGCGGAAGCGCTTTGCGAAACCCTCGAGGATCTTGGCGATCTTGCGCTCCATCTCCTCGTCCAGGGCCATCGGCCGGCCGGCGAAGCGGGCGACGATCTCCGCGGTCAGGTCGTCGGCGGTCGGACCGAGGCCGCCGCTGGTGACGATCAGGTCCATCCCCTCACCCGCCATGAAGCGCAGCGCCGCCTCCAAGTCCTCCGGGCGGTCGCCGACGACGAGGATGTGGGCGACCTCCACCCCGCGCTCGGCCAGCCGCTCGGAGAGCCAGGGACCGTTGGCGTCGGAGATCCGCCCGGTCAGCACCTCGGTACCGGTGACGACGATGCCGGCGCGGATCACGTGCAGGTGGGCCGTTCGCCTTCGGGCAGTTCGTGGACCGAGCCGTCGGAGCGGATCGCGAACCCGATCGGGCTCGACGGTTCCGGAAGGTTCTGCTGCTTGCCGTCAACGGTCATGGTCACGGCGCCGTTACCCAGCGCGAGGGTGAAGCTACCGGACCGGAAAGGGCCTTCGGATTCCCCCGCGGCGAGGATGGCGCCGTCGACGAGCGGCGTCCCTTCGCCGTTCAGCAGGCAGACCCAGACTTCGCCCTTGGCGGCCAGCTGCAGCGAGTGGCCGGCCGCGGCAGGCTTCTGGCGGCCCCGGTGCTGTCCGCCGCCCCCGTTCTCGGGCGCGCCCTGCGCGCCCGGCTGCGAGCCGTTATCGGAGCCGCCCGTGGAGAGCCCGACCACCAGCAGCGCCGCGACCACCAGCGCGACGACCCCGGCTGCAACCGCCCCCGGGGGGACGTTCCACCGCCTGCTCGGGCGCCGAGGGGGCACTGGCCGCGGGCGCGGATCGACCCGCGCCAGGTGCTCGCCGGGTCGCGCGACGCCCCTGCTCTGCCGCTGTTCCTCCGCCAGCCGCTCGCCGTCGAGGCCGAGGAAGCGCCCGTAGGTGCGAATGAAGGCGCGAGCATAGGTCTCACCGGGCAGCTGGTCCCAGTCGTCGTTCTCGATCGCCTGCAGGTAGCGGCAGCGGATCTTCGTCGCTGTTTCGACTTCGGCCAGACTGAGCTTGTGCCGGGTGCGGGCCTCACGCAGCTTGGTCCCTACGGAGTCGTCCACCCCCCCATTGTCCGTCTCCCGGCCGAAAGACGCAAAGTGCGGGTGTTACACGTCGGTATCCAAATCGGCCG
>DASUWV010000024.1:0-12798 GCA_036378275.1 Solirubrobacterales bacterium
AGCTTAGGGATGCGGGACCGCGGAACCAAGCGGTTTGCCGCCCTCAAGCGGCGATGGCTTGGGAATTGAGGACGTGGTCCAGCTCGGTGCGGAGCATCCCGGACGGCTTCACCCGGTAGCCCTCGCCGACCTTGAAGCGGCGCTCGCCGACCACCAGGTGGACCTCCGAGTCCCCCTTGTGGTGTTCGAGGACCGCCTTCAGTTCCTCGCAGAGCGCCTCGCTCCAGCGCGCGAGGTCGATCGGGACCTCGAAGGGACCGCTGGCAGCGGCGGCGGTCGCGGCCGGCGCCATCTTCGCCGCCTTGGCGATCTCCGCCTCGTCGGGTTCGAAGCGCTGCGCCTCCTGGACGACGAGCTTGGTCTCGCCGCGGTCCTTGTGGTCGAGGCGGCCGCGGACGAGGACGATCGCGTCGGGCTGGATGATCTCGGCGCTCTCTGACTGGTCGGCCTTGAAGACCAGCATCTCGACCTGGCCCTCGACGTCGTCGAGGGTCGCGAACATCATCTGGTTGCCGCTCTTGGTGCGGATCTTCTTGCACTCGACGACGATCCCGCCGACCGTGACCCAGGCCCCGTCCGGTTTGCCCCCCAGCTGGGCGATGCTGCAGTCGACTCGCGCCCGCAGCGCCGGGCCGACTTCGGTCAGCGGGTGCGAGGAGAGGTAGGTGCCGAGAACCTCCTTCTCCATCGCCAGCAGCTCGGCCCGGTCGAACTCGGAGGCGGAGATCGGCGGCCGGTGCTCGACATGCGGCTGCGCCGGGCCTCCGGCGTCGTCGCCGAAGTCGAAGATCGACCCCTGGCCCAGCTGCGCGTCCTCCTGCGCCTTCTGCCCGGCGGACTGCGCCGCCGGCAGCGCCTCCAGCATCCCTTTGCGGCTGGCGCCGGTCGAGTCGAGGGCGCCGCACTTGACCAGGCATTCGATCGCCCGTTTGTTGACGGCGCGGCTGTCGACCCGTTCGCAGAAGTCCCAGATCGACTCGATCGGCTTCTCGTCGCGGGCGCGGAGGATCGCCTCGACGGCCGCGTGGCCGACGTTCTTGACCGCGTCGAGGCCGAAGCGGATCGCGTTCTCGGAGACGACGAAGCTGTGGTCGGAGGCGTTGACGTCGGGCGGCAGCACGTCGATCCCCATCTCCGCGCAGCGGTTGACGAAGAAGGGCACCTTGTCTTTGGTGTTCATCACCGAGGAGATCACCGCCGCCATGTACTCGGCCGGGTAGTTGGCCTTGAGGTAGGCGGTGCGGTAGGCGATCAGCGCGTAGCAGGCGGCATGGGACTTGTTGAAGGAGTAGTCGGCGGCCTTCTCCATCAGCCCCCAGAGGTCGGCGGCGACCTTGTCGGCGGTGTTCGAGGCCTTCATCCCTTCGAGGAAGTGCGTCTTCATCGTCGCCATCAGGTCGCGCTTCTTCTTGCCGATCGCCTTGCGCAGGTCGTCCGCCTCGGCGGGGCTGAAGCCGGCCATCTGCTTGGCGATCTCCATCAGCTGCTCCTGGTAGAGGACGCAGCCGTAGGTCGGCTCGGTGATCGGCCGCATCCGCGGGTCCGGGTAGCTGACCGACGCGGGGGCGCGCTTGCCTTTGGCGTAGGCGGGGATGTAGTCCATCGCCCCCGGCCGGTAGAGCGAGACGAGGGCGACGATGTCGTCGAATTCGGTCGGCCGCACCTTCTTCATCGCCTCGCGCATGCCCTCGGACTCGAGCTGGAAGACGCCGGTCGAGTCGCCCTTGGCGAGCATCTCGAAGGTCTTCGCGTCGTCCATCGGGATCTCGGCGATGTTCAGCCTCTCGCCGCGCGAGCGCTCGATGATCTCGATCGCGTCCTCGATCACGTCGAGGTTGCGGAGGCCGAGGAAGTCCATCTTCAGCAGGCCGATCTCCTCGATCGGCCCCATCGAGTACTGGGTGACGATCTTGTACTGGCGCTCGGGCTTGCCCGAGCCGTTGCCGTTCCCGGACGCGGCCGGGGCGCTGCGGTCCTCGGCCAGCTGCAGGGGCACGATCTCGTGCAGCGGCCGGTCGGCGATCACCACCGCGGCGGCGTGGATCGAGTTGTTGCGGATGATCCCCTCGAGCCCCTGGGCGACGTCGATGACCTTCTTCGCGTCGGGCTCGGCGTCGTAGGTTTTCCGCAGCTCCTGCCCCGGCTTGAGGCAGTCTGCGAAGGACGGGTTGCGGCCCATGATCGGCTCCGGGATCTGCTTCGCCAGGCGGTCGCCGGTGGCGTAGTCGAAGCCGAGGACGCGAGCGGCGTCGCGGGTCGCGGCGCGCGGCGCCATCTTGCCGAAGGTGATGATCTGCGCGACCGACTCACGGCCGTATTTCTCGGCGACGTAGCGGATCATCCGCTCGCGGCCGCGGACCGAGAAGTCGATGTCGATGTCCGGCATCGATTTGCGCCCGGGGTTGAGGAAGCGCTCGAACAGCAGGTCGTTGGCGAGCGGATCGAGGTCGGTGATGTCGAGGCAGTAGGAGACGATCGAGCCGGCCGCCGAGCCGCGGCCGGGGCCGACCGCGACCCCGTTCTCCTTCGCGTAGCGCACGAAGTCCCAGACGATCAGGAAGTAGGAGGAGAAGCCCATCTCCTCGATCACCCCGAGCTCGAACTCGAGCCGCTCGACCGCCTCGGCCGGCGGCGGGTCGCCGTAGCGGGCGCGCAGGCCCTCGGCGGCGATCCGGCGCAGCATCGCCTCCGGCTCCTCGCCGTCGGGGGCCGGGTAGCGCGGCAGCAGCAGCTTGCCGAGCTCGATCTCGATGTCGCAGCGCTCGGCGATCTCCAGCGTCGTCGGCACCGCCTCCGGCCACTCGGCGAACGAGTCCGCCATTTCGGCGTTGTCCTTGATGTAGAACTCGTTCGTGTCGAAGCTCATCTTCGGCATCTGCAGCGTCGACTTCGTCTGCACGCAGAGCAGCGCCGCGTGGTTGTCGAAGTCCTCGCGCCGCAGGTAGTGGACGTCGGCGGTCCCGACCAGCGGCCGGTTCAGCTCGCGGGCGAAGCGGACGATCCCCTCGTTGGCCTTGTCCTGCTCGGCGATCCCGTTCTTCTGCACCTCGAAGTAGACCTGCTCGGGGCCGAAGGCCTGGATCAGGTCGTCGAGGTGGGCGCGGGCGTCGTCCTCGCGCTCTTCGACCAGGCGCCGGCAGAAGCGCGACTGCAGGCAGCCGGTGAGGACGATCACGCCCTCGGAGTGCTTTGCCAGGAGCTCCATGTCGACGTTGGCCTTGCCGCGCGAGAAGCCTTCGAGGAAGCCGGCGGAGGTGAGCTTGACCAGGTTGGAGAAGCCCTGGTTCGTCTCCGCCAGCAGGGTCAGGTGGTTGCGCTCGTAGCGCGCCTGCTCCTTGATCGCGTGGCGGTCGTCGACCAGGTAGGCCTCGAGGCCGGCGATCGGCTTGATCCCGTGCTTCTTGCATGCCTTGTAGAGGTCGATGGCGCCGTTCATGACGCCGTGATCGGTCAGCCCCAGAGCCGGCTGGTCGAGCTCGGCCGCCCGCGCCGCCATCGCGTCGATCTTGCAGGCGCCGTCAAGCAGCGAGTACTCGCTGTGGGCATGGAGATGTACGGCCGAGGCAGTGCTCACGGTGCCCGTCGATGATGCCAAGCGGGGCAGATGGAGCCGGTGGCCTCCGTGACACTTCCGCGCGATTTACGGCGAGGTTCAGAGCAGTGCCGCGAGGACCGCGCCGATGACGGCGGCCCAGATGCTCGCAAGTAGCGTGACGGTGCCGATGATCATCGTCCGCTGCAACGAGTCGATCTGGGCTTCAAGCCGGTCGAATCGCTTATCCACCTGATCGAAGCGCTGGTTGACGTTCTCCTTGAGATCGTCCAGCCGCTCGTCGGTCCACGCTTCCCTTGCCATGACTGCCATGCAGGAGACCATACGAAGTCAACTGTCAACAGTGGCGCGCACAAACAAAAAATTCGCGCGCTTCTTCTGCGCGAATCTGTGACTCAGCCGCAGACCCAGGCGCTGGGACCGGAGTCCGCCCAGATTTCGCCGGCGATCCGGTCCTGTTCGGCCTTCGGGGCGTTCTGCGGCTCGCCCTTGCCGCCGTAGAGCTCCCAGGTCGAGGGGAGGATCTGGTAGGCGCCGCCCGCCCCGCTGGAAGGGTTGAGGGCGCTGTAGTTGCCGCCCGACTCGCACATCACGATGTAGGTCGGGATCGCGTAGGGGCCGCCGAGCCAGCGCCCGACTTCTTCTTCGGCTTCGGCTTCCGATTCGGCCAGGCGGGCTTCCTGGACCTCTTTGATCCATTCGGCGATGTCGCCTTTCAGCGTCGCCAGCGAGGCTTCGCGGCTGCCCTCGAGCGACTGCAGGCGCGCGGCGGAGGCCTGGGCGGCTTCGCGCACCGCGGCGATTTCCTCCCGCGCGGCTTCGAGCCGTTCGTCATATTCGACCGCTTCGGTCTTCAGGTCGCCGACCTTCAGCACCTCTCGGTGTACCGCGGCGCGCACTTCGGCGACCCGTTCGGCGAGGGAGCTGTCGGCTTCGGAGATCGCCCGCAGGTAGTCGTTGCGGGCGACGAAGTCCTGGTAGTCGCTCGATTCGAGCACCAGGTCGGCGGTGTCCGGGGTGCCGCTCTCGTAGATCGCGACGAGGCGGTCGGCGAGGACCCTGCGGGCCCGCTGCAGCCGCGCCTTCTCGGCCGCCAGGTGGCGGCGGGTCGCCTGCAGCTGCCGA
This sequence comes from Solirubrobacterales bacterium, assembly GCA_036378275.1. Lineage (GTDB taxonomy): Bacteria > Actinomycetota > Thermoleophilia > Solirubrobacterales > 70-9 > VAYN01. The sequence continues at coordinate 4,679 of DASUWV010000024.1, forward strand.
GTGAGCTCTGCAGTTCGTTCGCGGCCTTCCCGCAACTCGGTGCTGAGCCGTTCCTCGTGCGCCTGCGCCTTCGCCGCTTCAGCTTCGGCGCTCGCCAGCTCCGCCGTCGTCGACTGCAGCTCGGCCGAGAGCGAGCTCGCCTCGTCGCGGGCATGCGAGAGCTTCGCTTCCAGCGCTTCCGTCTTGGTCGCGCCGGCGGTGCCGACGGCGAGGGCCAGCAGCGCCGGCAGCGCGCAGAGCGACGCCGCGGCGCCGATCCGGAGCAGGTCCTTTCTCAGCTCGAGGGGCCGCACGAAGCGCCCGAGGCTAGCGAGCGGGCCCTAAAGCTCCTGCAAGTCGACGATAAACCGCAAGAAAGCTTGCGGCCGCTCAGCCTTCCGGGACTTCCCGGCTCGCCAGGTAGGCGAGGACGAACGCGGCCAGCAGCCCCAGGCCGAGCGCGATCCGCGCCTCGCGCCGGTAGCGCCGCCGCACGTAGCGGAAGGCGAACTTCATCGTGGCTTTGCCGAGCCGGTCGTACATCAGCCTCCCCCCTCCCCGCCCTGCTCGCGCAGCCTGTGGGCCATCCGCGACTGCAGCGACCAGAGCTCGATGAAGCCCGGCGAGGCGTTCTGGTCGAAGAGGCCGCCGGACTCGGAGAAGGTGGCGAGTTGGGCGTCGTAGACGGCGTTGGGCGAGGAGCGGGTCACCACCCGCACCGAGCCCTTGAACAGCCGCAGGCCGATCTCGCCGGTCACCTGCCGGTTGACCGCGTCCATGTAGGCGTCGAGGTCGCCGCGCAGCGGCTCCCACCAGAGCCCGGCGTAGACGAGGTAGCCCCACTTCTGGTCGAGCGCCGGCTTGAACTGGTTCTGGTGGATCGTGCCGACCAGGCGCTCCAGCTCCTCGTGGGCGGCGAGGACGATCGCCGCCGCCGGCACCTCGTAGATGTCGCGGACCTTGAGCCCGACGATCCGGTCCTCGATGTGGTCGACGATGCCGACGCCGTGGCGGCAGCCGATCTCGGCCGCGCGTTCGAGCAGCTCGACCAGGCCGAGCCGCTCGCCGTTCAGCGAGACCGGCACCCCGGCCTCGAACCCCACCGTCACCGTCTCCGGCTCGTCCGGTGCGTCCTCGGGCCGCGTCACCAGCTGGAAGACGTCGTCCTCGGGCGCCCGCTCCAGGTCCTCGATCCAGCGGCCCTCCGAAGATCGGCCCCAGAGGTTGTCGTCAATCGAGTAGGGCGCGACCTCGGTCCCGCCCTTGACCGGGATCCCGTGCTCGCGCGCGTAGGCGATCTCCTCATCGCGCCCCATCTCCCAGGAGCGGACCGGGGCGATCGTCTTCAGCTCCGGCGCCAGGGTCGCGACCGTGGCCTCGATCCGGACCTGGTCGTTGCCCTTGCCGGTGCAGCCGTGGGCGATCGTGTCGCAGCCGCTGCGGCGCGCGTATTCGACCGCGAGCTGGGCGATCAGCGGCCGCCCCAGCGCCGTGAACAGCGGGTAGCCGTTGCCGTAGACGGCGTTGGCCTTGATCGCCGGCACCAGGAACTCCGCGGCGAACTGCTCGCGGGCGTCGACGACGTGGCACTCGAGGGCGCCGAGCCGGCGCGCCTTCTCTTCGATCACGCCGTAGTCCTCGCCCGGCTGGCCGAGGTTCACGGTCAGGCAGACGACCTCGGCCTCGTAGGCCTCCTGGATCCACTTCAGCATCACGCTGGTGTCGAGCCCGCCCGAGTAGAGCAGGAGGACGCGGTCGACCGTGGACGGGTCGGCCTCGTAGCTGGCCGTCGGCTGGAAGTGGGGCTGCTCGACGCTCACGGGGAGCGGAAGTCTGCCACTCAGGGTGCTTCGATGCCGCCTGAGCCGCCGCCTTCTTCTTCCGGCGTTTCCGGCGTTTCTTCTTCTTCGGGCGCTTCTTCTCGTTCTTCGGGCGTCGTTTCTTCTTCTTCGGTGGTCGTCGTTTCCGTCGTCGTCGTGGTGGTCGAGCTTTCGGTCGTGGTCGTCGGCGGGACGGTCGAAGTGGTCGAGGTGGCGGAGCTGGTCGAGCTTTCGCCGCTGTCGTTGTTGGCGATCACGACCACCGCGATCAGGAGCCCTACGATCACCGCGATCAGGCCGGCGATCAGCCACTTCGTGTTGCTGTCACGTTCCGGTTCGGGTCCGCGGCGACCTGGGTCGCCCCCTTCGGGGCCCATGATCCGGGTCGGGTCGTCGTGCATGGCTTCAGTCCTCGGGTCCGAGAATCGCGTCGAGGATCGGCTTCGTGTCCTCGATCTCGAACCGGTTTCGGAGGCGCTCCTCGATCTCCTGCCTGCTGCTGCCCGATACCGCCAGCTGCGTGGCCAGCAGGCGCGCCCCCGCCGCGTCGCCGGGATTGCGTTCGCGAGGCGGCTCAGGCTCCTCGTCGGGAGCGACCGCCCGAAGCCTCGGAGCCCGGGCTTCGCCCGACTGCTCGAACGGCCCTTCCGGCTCGATCTGCGCCTTTGCCTCTTCCAGCGTCGCCTGCAGGCGCTCGGCCTCCTCATGCAGGGAGACCGCCTGCCCGAGCAGGGTGTCGATCAGGTCGGAGAGCTCGGTCAGGCGCCCGGTCCCGAGCCGGTCGGCTTCGGCCTGAGCCTGGGCCAGGTAGCGCTGGGCCTGCGCTTCGGCGTCGTCGATCACCTTCTCGGCCGCCCGCTCGGCGGCCTCGACGATCTCCTCCAGCCGCTCTGCCGTGTCGGCGCGGAGGTCGCGTGGCTTCTTGGGCCGGTCTCGTCGCTTCTCAGCGCTCATCCAGCCGAGAAGCCTAGAAGCGATTCCTCGATCAGGCCAACCGCCAGGTCGACGTGGTCGGAATCGATCACCAGCGGCGGCAGCAGCCGCAGCGTGTCCGGCCGCGGCGCGTTGACGACGAGCCCGCGCTGCAGCAGGTCGGCGCAGACCGCGGCGGCGTCGAGGCCCTCCTCCAGGCCGACGCCGACCATCAGCCCGCGCCCGCGGGTCTCGCGCACGCCGTCGAGCTCCTCGAGCTTCCCGCAGAGGTAGGCGCCGAGCTCGCGCACGTGGCGCAGAAGCACCGGGTCGTCGACGACGTCGAGGACGGCGAGCGCGGCCGCGGTGGCGACCGGGCCCCCGGCGAAGGTCGACCCGTGGTCGCCCGGCTCGAGCACCTCGGCGCAGGTCGGCGCGGTGATGCAGGCCCCGATCGGGACGCCGCCGCCGAGCGCCTTGGCGGTGGTGATGAGGTCCGGGCGCACCGGCGTCTGCTCGTAGGCCCAGAGCGATCCGGTGCGGCCGACGCCGGTCTGGATCTCGTCGAGGATCAGCAGCGCCCCGGCCTCGTCGCAGGCTTCGCGCGCGGCCTTCAGCGCCTCCTCGCTGGTCACCCAGACCCCGGCCTCGCCCTGGATCGGCTCGATCAGCACCGCCGCGGTCCGCTCCCCCACCGCCTCGCGCAGCGCCGCCGCGTCGTTGTGCGGGACCGAGCGGAAGCCCGACAGCATCGGGCCGAGCGCCTCGTTCTTCGCCAGGCCCGGCGTCGCCGAGAGCGCTCCGTAGCTGCGCCCGTGGAAGTCGCCCTCGAAGCTGACGATCTCCGGCTCGGTGACCCCGCGCTGGTGGGCGTGCTTGCGGGCGACCTTGATCGCGCACTCGACCGCCTCGGTCCCGGAGTTGGAGAAGAAGACGCGGCCGCCGAGGCTCGACTCGGAGAGCCGCTGTGCCAGCTGCGCCATCGGCTCGGTGTAGAAGAGGTTGGAGGCGTGCATCAGGGTGTCGGCCTGCTCGCGGACCGCCTTCACCACCTCGGGGTTGCAGTGGCCGACCGAGCAGACCGAGATGCCGGCGAGGAAGTCGAGGTAGTGCTTGCCGTCGGCGTCCCACAGCAGCGGCCCCTCGCCGCGGACGAAGTCGACCGGCGCCCGCTTGTAGGTGCGCATCAGGTAGCGCTCCTCGAGCGCCCGCGTCTCCTCCAGGCCGACGCCGTCGGCGACGTCGCTCATCAGGGAGTCACCATGGTGCCGATGCCGGCGTCGGTGAAGAGCTCGAGCAGGAGGCTGTGCGGGACCCGGCCGTCGATGATGTGGGCGGACTGGGCGCCGCCGCGGATCGCGTCGACGCAGGCCTGCAGCTTCGGCCGCATCCCCCCGTCCAGGCTCGACAGCTTCTCGTCGACCTCGCGCACCGTCGCCCGGGAGATCAGCGAGCCCTCGTCGCCGGGGTCGGCGAACCACCCCTCGACGTCGGTGAGGAAGATCGCCTTGTGGGCGCCGATCGCCGCGGCGACCTTGCCGGCCGCCTCGTCGGCGTTGACGTTGTAGGACTGGCCGCTGCGGTCGGAGGCAGAAGAGGCGATGACCGGGATGTAGTCGGCGGCGATGTGGCTGAGGACGTCGACGTCGACCCGCTCGATCGAGCCGACGAAGCCGACCTGCTCGGCGTTGGCGACGGGCGAGACCTCGAACAGGGTCCCGTCCTCCCCGGAGAGGCCGACGGCAGCCTGGCCGTGACGGTTGAGGCGCTGGACGATTTCCGAGTTGAGCTTGCCGACCAGGACCATCTTCGCCACCTCGACCGTCTCGGCGTCGGAGACGCGCAGGCCCTCGTGGAAGCGCACCTCGAGGTCGAGCCGCTCCATGTAACGGGTGATCTCGGGGCCGCCGCCGTGGACGATGATCGGGTTCAGCCCGACGTACTTGAGGAGGACGACGTCGGTGGCGAAGTCTTCGCGCAGCTGCTCGTCGAGCATCGCCGCGCCGCCGTACTTGATCACCACGGTGCGGCCGTGGAACTCGCGGATGTACGGGAGCGCCTCGAGGAGGGTGGCGACGCTGCCGCTGTCGTAGCGGGTGTTGTTCGGGTGATTCATGTTGGTGACGTCACTCACGTCGTGTATTCCGCGTTCAGCTTGACGTAGTCATAGCCGAGGTCGGAGAACCAGACGTGGGCGGCGTGGTCGCCGCGGTCGAGCCGCAGACCGATCTCGGCCTCGGGGACGTCGGCGCCGAGCTCGGCCGCGTCGATGTTCTCGGCCCCCAACTCCTCCAGGTCCTCGCCGGCCAGCGCCGCGCCGGCGGCCTGGGCGATCCGGCCCCAGTTGGGGTCGCGGCCGAACAGGGCGGTCTTGACCAGGGGAGAGTTGGCGATCGCGCGTGCGACCCGCTCGGCCTCGGCCTGCGTGGCGGCCCCGGTCACCTCGATCCGGCCGGTGCGGACCGAGCCCTCGCCGTCGCGGACGACCTCGATCGCCAGCTGCATGAGAACGGCCTCGAGCAGGCCCTCGGGCAGCGGCCGGCCGGAGGCGCCGGAGGCCTGCAGGAGCACGGTGTCGTTGGTGCTCATCTGGCCGTCGACGGTGATCCGGTTGAAGGAGACGTCGACGGCGGAGCGCAGGAGCGCGTCGGCGTCCTCGACGACGGCGTCGGTCTGGACGAAGCAGAGCATCGTCGCCATGTTCGGCTCGATCATCCCCGCCCCCTTCGCCTGGGCGGAAAGCGTCACGACGCCGGCGCGCAGGGTGCAGCGCTTGGGCCAGCGATCGGTGGTGAGGATCGCGTCGGAGAAGGCGTTGCCACCCTCGGCGTCGAGGCCCGCCGCGGCCTCGGCGATGCCGCCGAGCACGGCGTCCACCGGCAGCGGCACCCCGATCGTGCCGGTCTCGGCGACGGCGACCTGCTCGGTCGCCAGGTCCAGCCGGCGGGCGGCCTCTTCGGACATCGCCAGGGCGTCGGCATAACCCTGCGCGCCGGTCTCGGCGTTGGCGTTGCCGCTGTTGACGACCGCGGCGCGGACCCGGCCGCCGTCGACGACCTTGCGGCAGACCCGGATCGGCGCAGCCGCCGAGGCGTTGCGGGTCAGCATCAGCGCCGAGCTGACCTCCTCGACGTCGCAGACGACCAGGCCGACGTCGGTGCGACCGCCGCCCTTGAGCCCGCAGTGGGCGCCGCCGGCGCGGAAGCCCGGGGCGAGCCAGCTCGGATCGAGCTCCTCGACGCCGTCGGGGGCGTCAATCCAGCGCGAGCGGAAGAAGCTCATGGTGCCACCGCGTCCCGACAGTGGTCACTACCAATCTGAGCGAGGAGAGGTTTCAGCCCCGAGCAACCTAGGCCGAAACCGGAGCTCGGTCCAACGGCATCTTCTCAATCGTCTTTGCTTCGGCGCTGAGAGCAACCGCGACATCAATCCCTGCGGGCTCCGGAAGTCCCAGAACCAGATTCAGATTTTGGATTGCTTGAGATGCCCCGCCCTTCCAGAGATTGTCAATAGTTGCGAAAACCATGATTCGGTCCCGCGCTTTGTTCATCGTGGGATGGACGCGACAAATGTTCGTTTGCTGAACCTCCCGAGCGGTCGGAAGCTCCTCCGCAAGCTCTACGAATAGCTCGGCTGCGTAGGTCTGCTGGTACATCTCGCTCAATTCGTCCGGATCGACCCCGCGAGTTGGCTTGACATAGCAACTCACAAGCTCCCCCTGATCGATCGGGATCAAGTGAGGGACGAAGCTCAAGCCACCGCCATAGCCCAGCAGCCTAAGCTGCTCGCGGATCTCGGGCTCGTGCTTATGACCAGGAATCCCGTACGGACGCATATTGTCGAACGTGCCGATGAAGGGCGGAGCGTTTTCGCCCCGCTTGCCTGCGCCTGAAACACCAGACTTAGCATCGATGACGACGTCGTCAATGAGACCTCGTGCTGCTAGCGGCGCGAGAGCCAAGACGGAGGCAGTGGGATAGCAACCAGGATTGCCCACCAGCTCCGCTTTGCGGAGCTGGTTCCTGTTCAACTCCGGCAGTCCGTAGGTCGCGCTGCTATTCAAATGCGGAGCGCCGTGGTCTCCGTACCACTCCTCATAGGTCTCAACCTTCTCAAAGCGGAAAGCTGCACAAGAGTCAACGACCTTCAGACCGGCATCAAGAAGTTCATCCGCAAGCCGGGCGGCTGGGCCCGCGGGATAGGCAATCACCGCTGCATCGAACGACGGAAGATCGAGGTCTGACACGAGTTGAAACTCGCAATCCACGCGATGCTCTGGATAGATCTCAAAGAGCTTCTTTCCGATCGGGCTGTTGGCATCTTCGGTGTCGCGAGCGGTTATTCCAGCGAGCTCAAGTTCTGGATGCTTATCCACAAGTTCTGCAACCAAAGACCCTACGGCCCCGGTCGCCCCCGCCACCAAGACTTTCTTGCGCTGGTGGCCGATGCCATTCCCGTTCTGAGAATTACCGGTCATCAATCGCCTTTCTCCATCGTTGAACCCTTCCCTACTAAGGGATTCCAAGACCAAAGTCCCCCCTGCCCCGAGATGCAAACGAGGTGGAAAGATCGCAATTTGAGAAGAAAGAGCATGAGGAGACAAGGGGGCAGTCGGGGGGCGCGGGCGCGAAAACTATAGAACGCCAGGACTGAAAAGTCTCCTGGTCGCTCGATTCGGTTCCACGCGGTCTCTCCCTACCCTGCCCTCAGATTTGCGCCAATTTCGCTGAGTTTATCGACTATTTTCACTTGAATCAACGCTACCTCTTCGTCCGTGAGGGTGCGGTCGGTGGCGCGGAACTCAAGGTTCAGCGCCAGGCTCTTCCGACCCTCGCTGATTTGCTCGCCCTCGTAGATGTCGAAGACCTCGGCGGCGCGCAGCAGCTCGCCGCCGCCGGCCATCACCGCGGCCCGGACGTCGCTGCTCGACGTCTCGGCCGGCACGATGACGGCCAGGTCCTGATAGACGGCGGGGAAGGTGGTGACGTCCTCGTAGCGCTCCTCGCCGACGGTGGCGGCGGCGAGGAGGGGCGCGGCGTCGAGTTCGAAGGCGACGGCGGCGTCGAGGTCCCAGGTCCGGCAGACGAGCGGATGGACCTCCCCCAGCCAGCCAGCCGCCTCGCCCCCGGCCGAGATCGCGGCGGCCCGCCCGGGATGCAGGAACGGTTCCTCGGTGGGTGCGAATTCGAGCTCGGTCCCGAGCTGCCCCGCCAGCGCTTCCAGCGCGCCTTTGAGCGCGAAGAAATCGGCGGCCTCGTCGCCGCCCCGCCAGGAGCGAGCCGCCAGCGACCCAACCGCGATCCCGGCGAACCGGTGCGGCTCCATGAACGGCGCCGGCTGATCCCCCGCAAACCGCCCCGCCAGCGGATCGACGGGACGATTTCCCTCCATATCGGGGTATTTTCGTCC
>DASUWV010000025.1:0-3901 GCA_036378275.1 Solirubrobacterales bacterium
CGGCCGCGGCAGGTTGGGCGCCGAAGAGCGCCATCCCCAGCAGCGCCGACAAGACGACGGCGACCCGCTTCAAGGCTTCAGTCCGAGCTTCGAGGGATGGCGGAAGGTCCGCCCCGGCGTCGCCGGCCGGTACCGGAACCCCAGCCGTTCCAGGTAACCGCTGGTGTGCAGCGCCGCGAGGTCGTGCTCCCTCGGCCGCCCGGCCAGCGGCTGCAGCCCGAGACCAGGGACCGGCACCGAAGCCGGCGCGCAGGCCCGGGCGACGATCTGCGGCGGATCGGGCAGGCTCGGCAGGTCGAGGTTCGGTTTCGACTCGAAGTCGAAGGAGCGGGCGATGTTGCGCGCGTACCTGTCGCGGGTCGTCAGCGGCGGCAACCCGAACCGGTAGCGGATCAGCTTCAGGATCGACTCGAAGCCGTAGACGTTGTGGTCGACGTGGCCGCGCCGCGCATACGGCGAGACCACCACCGCCGGGATCCGGATCCCCATCTGCCCGAAGTCCTGGTTGACGTCGGCGCTCGAGCGGTCGTCGGGGACCCGCGGCGGGCGCACATGGTCGAAGAAGCCGCCCCACTCGTCGTAGACGACGAAGAGGGCGCCTCGCTTCCACTGCGGGCCTTCCATGAAGGCGTGGACGACGTCGGCCATGAACGCCTGGCCGAGGCGGACGTCGCCGTGTGGGTGCTCGTCGCCGGAGGTCCCCTGTTCCTCGCCGTTGAAGGCGGGGTCGACGAAGGAGACCGCGGGCAGCGTCCCGGCCGCGCAGCGCTCGTAGTACTCCTGGACCTGGCCCGAGCGGGCGATCCCCGGCGCCCCCCACAGCGCCGAGACCGGGATGTCGGTGTAGAAGTAGCGGCTGGAGACGCCCTTGGCCGCGAGCGCGGCGAAGATCGTCGTGTCCGGGAAGCCCAGCCCTTCGGCGCCGATCGGCAGGCTGTTGTCGATCATCCCGTAGGACTGGGCCGCGTGCATGTACTCGCGGTTCGGGTAGGTCGAGGCGAGCAGCGAGCAGAAGAAGCGGTCGAAGGTGGTGAAGGCACGCGCGGCCGCGGGGATGAACGGCAGGTCCTGTTCGGCGTAGTAGCCGATCGCGAAAGAGTCGTTTTCGCCCGAGCGCAGGAAGCCGTCCATGCGGCCGCCGTCGAGCTGCAGGCGGCCGCCGGCCCAGGAGTGGTCGGGGTCGGGGTGGGCGCAGCCCTGGAAGTCGCCGGTCAGCCGGTGGGTGCCGTGAGAGTTGCCGGCCGCGTCGCGGTAGGTCAGCCCGGCTTGGCGCCCGTCCGCGTTCGGCAGCCAGCCCAGGTAATGGTCGAAGGAGCGGTTCTCCATCATCAGGACGACGATCGTGTCGAGCGGCAGGTTGCGCGGGCTCGGCACGTCGACCCGGGTGCGGCGGCTGACCTCGGCGAGGATCGCGTCCGGGCTCAGGACCCCGGCCATGCCGACGCCAAGCCCCGCGGTGACGGCAGCGCGCTGGAGGAACTCGCGACGACGCAGCGCTTCCTCGTAGCTCATCGCCTCCGACTATAGGCCGCTGCGGAGCCGGTTTGTGAAGGCTGCGTGAGGGAAAAGGAGCGGGATTCTTATCCGCTGAGGACGGCGCGGCCGCGGATCAGCGGCCGGACGATCGGCGGAGCCTTCGGCAGCTCGTCGAGCTCCACCTTGCCCAACGCGAGCGGCGAGGCGCCGATCGCCGCCGCCGTGTCGCGGTTGCAGTGGCAGCCGTCGCCGAGGAAGCGCCAGGGGCGCTCGAGCCGGTCCTGCCACCTGGCCGTCCCGGGGTCGTGCGAGCGGACGTGCTCGATGAAGAGCAGCTGCCCGCCCGGCTTCAGCACCCGCGCGATCTCCGCCAGCGCCGCCTCCTGGTCAGGGACCGTGCAGAGGACCAGCGTCACCACCGCGGTGTCGAAGGAGTCGTCCCCGAATGGGAGCCGTTCCGCCGGCGCTTCGATTACCTCCGCTTGGCGCCCTTCCGCCGCCAGCTTCGGGCGCAGCTGCTTGGTCATGTGCGGGTCGGGCTCGACCAGGGTCAGGCTCTCGATCGCGGCCGGATAGTGCTGCAGGTTCAGCCCGGTGCCGGCCCCGAGCTCAAGGACCCTCCCCCGCGCTTCCGCCAGCAGCTCGCGCCGCATCTCCCCCAGCCCGGCCTCCTCGGTTCTCTTGAAGCCGCGGTCGTAGAAGGCGGAGAAGAGCCGGCCCCAGGTCGCGTCGTAGAGGCGGCCCATCGGTCAGGCCGCGTCCCGCTGGCGCTCCGGCTCCTGGGCGGGTGACTCCTCCCCCGCCCCCCTGCTCGCCGCCGCCCGCTCCTCGTAGGCGCGCCGGGCGCCGTGGTCGACTTCGATCATCAGCTTGTCGACGCCCATCGCGCGGCCGAGCGCCTCCCGCCAGCTGCGCGGCAGCAGACCGAGAACGCGATAGAGGACCCCGTTGGCCTTCGGCACGAAGACGTCGAAGCGCGGGACTTCCATCGCCTGAACGATCTCGTCGGCGACGTCCGATGCCTCGACCGGTTTCACCCATTTCTGGCCGACGCCGCTGGTCAGCTCGGTGTTGACCACGGTCGGCATCACGCAGAGCACCTCGATCCCGGTGTCGCGCAGCTCCGCCCGCACCGCCTCGCTGAGGCCGACGACGGCGTGCTTGGTGCCCGAGTAGGTGGCGATGCCCGGAATCCCGGATTTGCCCGCCTGCGAGGCGATGTTGACGATGTAGCCGCTGCCGCGCGGGCGCAGGCGGCGGATCGCCAGCTGGGTGCCGGTGGCGACGCCGATGAAGTTGATCTCGACCTGGCGGCGGATCGAGTCCTCGCCCTCCTCGGCGAACGGCGTCACCGGCATGATCCCGGCGTTGTTGATCACCGCGTCGAGCGGCCCGAGCCGGCGCTCGGCCTCGTCGAGGAAGCGCTCGAAGGAGGAGCGGTCGGTGACGTCGAGCGCCAGCGCCACGGTGCCGCCGCCGATCTCGGCCGCGGTCTCCTCCGCCAGCCCGAGGTCGAGGTCGCCGATGGCGACGCGGCAGCCCTTGTTGACGAGCGCCCTGGCCGTCGCCTGGCCGATCCCGCGCGCGCCGCCGGTGATCGCCACGACCTTGCCGCTCAACTGCCGCCGCTCTTTCGCCATCGTGCTCCTCCTCTGTTGCGGCGGCCCTTCCCTAGGCCGCCGGTCTGTAGACGGTGACCACGGCGGCGCCGCCGAGGCCGATGTTGTGCTGGAGGGCGGTCTTCGCGCCCTCCACCTGGCGCTTGTCGGCTTCGCCCCGCAGCTGCCAGGTCAGCTCCGAGCACTGCGCCAGACCGGTCGCGCCCAGTGGGTGGCCCTTGGAGATCAGGCCTCCTGAGGGATTGACGACGGGGCCGTCGCCGCCGTAGGTGGTCGCTTCGGCCTCGACCAGCTTGTGCGCCTCGCCCTCGGCCGCGAAGCCGAGCGCTTCGTAGGTGATCAGCTCGTTGGCGCTGAAGCAGTCGTGCAGCTCGCAGACGTCGACTTCCTCGGCGTCGACCCCGGCTTCGGCGTAGGCCGCGTCGGCGGCGGTCTTCGACATGTCGGAGCCGACGATCGTCATGCAGTCGGCGTTCTCGTCGAAGGTCGAGCTGAGGTCGGTGACCATCGACTGGCCGGCGATCTCGATCGCCTGCCCCCAGAGGCCGTGCTGGTCGACGTAGCGCTCGGAGGCGACGATCGCGCAGGCCGAGCCGTCGGAGGTCGGCGAGCACTGCAGCTTGGTCAGCGGGTCGTGGATCATCTTCGCCGCCTTGATGTCCTCCAGCGAGTACTCGTCCTGGAACTGGGCGTAGGGGTTGTTGACCGAGTGCTTGTGGTTCTTCCAGCCGATCCAGGCGTAGTGGTCGGGGTTGGAGCCGTACTTCTGCATGTGGTCGCGGCCGGCGTTGCCGAACATCTGCGGC
>DASUWV010000026.1:0-5191 GCA_036378275.1 Solirubrobacterales bacterium
GCTCCGCCGTGCGCTTGCCGATCCCGGGCACGGCCTGGAAGCGCTTCGCGTCGCCGGCGGCGATCGCCCGCAGGAGATCGCGGGTGCTGCCTCCGGAGAGGGTTGCGATCGCGACTTTCGGGCCGATGCCGCTGACCGTGATCAGCAGCCGGAAGAGATCGCGCTCCTCCTCGGAGGAGAACCCGTAAAGGGAGAGCGAATCGTCGCGGGCGATCAGCTCGGCGTGCAGGAAGGCGTCGCTGCCCGCCGCCGGCACCGCCTTCAGCGTCTCGCTCGAGACCGCGAGCCGGTAGCCGACGCCCGCCGCGTCGATGACGACGTGGTCGGGCCGCCGCACCATCACCTCTCCGCGCACCGCCGCGATCATCTCGGGACCCACTCCCCGCTCTCGGCGCCACCCGCCTCGACCGCGGTGACGGCCTGGCGGTGGCCGCTGCCGCCGCCGTGGCAGATCGCCACCGCGAGCGCGTCGGCGGCGTGGTCGGGCGTCGGAGGCTCGGGCAGCCCCAGCAGCGTCTTCACCATCCGCTGCACCTGCTTCTTGCCGGCCGCGCCGGAGCCGCAGACGGCCATCTTGATCGCCTGGGGCGTGTAGGAGAAGCAGCCGACGCCCTGCTCGGCCGCGGCCAGCATCGCCACCCCGCAGGCCTGGCCGACGGCCATCGCCGAGCGCACGTTCTTGCCGAAGTAGACCTCCTCGATCGCCATCGCCTTCGGCTCGTGCCAGGCGATCAGCTCGCGCAGGGCCGCGTGGATCCGCGCCAGCCGCCGCTCCATTGGCTCCTCGGCCGTGGTCTCGACCACGCCCCCGTCGAGGGCGACCATGTGGGCGCCCTCGACGCGCACCACTCCAAAGCCCAGATTAGCCGCACCCGGGTCGATGCCCATCACAACTTGCATAGGAGAGGGATTCTGTGAACCGCGTCGGATGCCTTCCCAGCGGCTTCGGCCAGGGGGTCGAGGGGACCCCGTAGGAGCCTCCCCAATTTGCGACGGAGGGGTCCCCTCGACCCCCCCCCTACGCCGCCAACTGCTCTAGAACCTCGGCCGGGATGTCGAAGTTCGCGAAGACTTCGTCGACGTCGTCCTGCTCGTCGAGGGCGTCGAGCAGCTTCAGCACCCGTTCGGCGTCGTGGCCTTTGACCTCGACCGTGCTCTTCGGTTCGATCGCCAAGCCGGCCGACTCCACCTCGATCCCTTCGCCTTCGAGCGATTCGCGCACCGCGCTCAGGTCGGCCGGGTCGCAGACGACCCGCAGCTTTTCCTCGTCTACCTGCACGTCCTCGGCGCCGGCGTCGATCGCGCCGATCAGGTCGTCCTCGCCGTAGCGGCCGCCGTCGACCACGATCGAGCCCTTTTTCTCGAAGATCCAGGCGACCGAGCCCGGCTCGCCGAGGTTGCCGCCGTGTTTGGAGAAGGCGTGGCGGATCTCGGCGCTGGCGCGGTTGCGGTTGTCGGTCAGCGCCTCGACCAGGACCGCGACGCCGGCCGGCCCGTAGCCCTCGTAGACGACCCTTTCGATCGCCGCGCCATCGCTCCCCGCCCCGGTGCCGACGTCGATCGCCTTCTGGATCTTGTCCTTCGGCATCGAGGCGTCTTTCGCCTTCTGGATCGCCGTCGCCAGGGTCGGGTTGTGGTCCGGGTCGCCGCCGCCGTCACGCGCGGCGACCGTGATCGCGCGCGCGAGCTTGCTGAAGAGCTTGCCGCGTTTCGCATCCGCCGCGCCCTTCTTGTGTTTGATCGAGTGCCACTTGGAGTGCCCGGACATCGCCTGCCATTCTATGAGCTAGGAACGTGGAGACGAGAGCGCAAAGACACGGAGTCGCCCACAGCCTGGCGGCGAGCTTCGTCTTCCTGGCGATGCTCCTCGCCGCCTTCTCGCTCTGGACGGCGATCCCGCTGAGCTGGGTCTACATCGCCTCGAAGCTCTCGCAGACCCAGTTCCCGAGCGGCGGCCCCTACGCAATCGTCGCCGTCGGCATCGTCGCCTCGATCCTCTTCGTCGCCTGGCTGATCGGCCGCCTCAACACCCTCTACATCCGCATCACCGGCACCAACCGGCTGGAGCCGATCCGGCCGACCTGGCTGAAGAGCATGCGCGATACGGCGCCGGTGCGAAGCTCGGTGACGGTCGTGGAGGCGGTGCTGATGGGCTCGGTGCTGCTGGCGATGCTGGCGCTCACCCTCTGGTTCTTCCTCTGGGCCGGCTCGCCGATTCCCAACCAGTAGTCGCAATTCCGTGACAGAGTTGTTGCGCAACTTTTAGATTTCGCGCACAAGACGTTGCACCTTGTCCGCTAGGGTGCGATCATGGCCGTGATGGCAAGGGAAGCCTGGACCGACGAGAGGCTCGACGACCTGAACAAGAAGGTCGACGACGGCTTCCGGGACATGCGCGAGGAATTTCGGGCTGTGCGAGCGGAACTCTCGCGGCTCACTTACGGCCTGATCGGGACGATGCTGGTCGGCTTCCTCGGGACGATCGCCGCGATCGTCACCCAGACCTGACGCTGCTGAAGCGTCAAATCATGAACTTGCCGTCTTCCTGCATCACCACGCCGTCGACTTCGAGCTTGCCGCCGAGACGGAGGTCGCAGACGAGGTCGGTGTGGACGGCGGACTCGTTCTCGCCGCCGGACTCCGGATAGCTGGAGCCGACCGCCATGTGGACGGTGCCGCCGATCTTCTCGTCGAGCAGGACCTCGCGGGTGCCCTTGCCGATCCCGTAGTTGGTGCCGATGCCGAGCTCGCCGAGGGTGCGGGCGCCCTCGTCGGTGTCGAGCAGTTTCAGCAGATACTCCTCCCCTCGCTCGGCCGAGGCGTCGACGACCCGCCCGGACTCGAAGCGCAGGCGGACGCCCGACACCTCGCGGCCGCCGATCACCGCCGGCAGGTGAAAGCTGACTTCGCCTTCGACCGAGTCCTCGACCGGGCCGGTGAAGAACTCGCCGTCGGGCATGTTGTTGTCGCCGGTGCAGGGGATGAAGCTGCGCCCGGCGATCCCGAGCTTGATGTCGGTGCCCGGTGCCGTCACCCGCACCTCCTCGTGCCCCTCGATCCACTCGGCGAGCCGCCGCGTCTCCTCCGAGGCCCGCTTCCAGGCGGTCAGCGGCTCGGGATCGGTCGCCCGACAGGCGCCGTAGTAGAAGTCTTCGTAGTCGGCCAGGCTCATCTCCGCCTCGGAGGCGTAGGCGCTGGTCGGGTAGAGCGTGTAGCACCAGCGGAAGTCCCCCTCGGCCGCGCGCTTCATCGCCCGCGTCATCAGGTCGCCGGTCGCCGACTGGCGCAGGGTCTGCCGCTCGGGCGGCACCCCGGAGAGCTCGCGGGTGTTGGTGCTGGCGCCGATCGCGATCCGCACGTCGGCGTTGTCGACCATCCACTCCGCGTAGGGCGAGATCCATTCCAGCTGCTGGTCGGTGGCGTGCTTGAAGTAGGCGGCGACCTGTCCCTCCAGGGCCACGTTCAGCATCGGGTGGCCGCCCGCCTTGAGGACCTCTTCGTAGACCGCGAGCAGCAGCGGCGCCGCCGCGCTCTCGCCGTCGATCGAGACCACGTCGTCCTTTTTCACTGCGGTCGAGTAGCCGACCAGGATCTTCGCCAGGTTCTGGACCCGGGGGTCGCCGCCGCTCATGATCTCGTCGCCTCCTCCCCCGCCCTTTCGCGGGCGGCGGTCGCCATTGCCATGAAGATCGCGTGGAACCGCGGGTCGTCGGTCAGCTCCGGGTGGAAGGCGCAAGCGAGCACGCTGCCCTCGCGGATCGCCACCGGGTGCTCACCATAGGTGGCGAGGACGTCCACGCCGGGGCCGCACTTCTCGACCCAGGGGGCCCTGATGAACACCGCCCGCAGCGGCTCGTCGCCGACACCCTCGACCGCGAGATCGGCCTCGAAGCTCTGCAGCTGCCGGCCGAAGGCGTTGCGCCTGGCGATGGCGTCGATGAAGCCGAGGTGCTCGGCGTCGCAGACGATCAGGCCCGCGCAGGTGCCCATGATCGGCCGCCCCGTCTCGTGATGGCGGCGCAGCGCCGGCTCGAGACCCGCCGAGTCGATCATCTTGCCGATCGTCGTGCTCTCGCCGCCGGGGATGACGAGCGCGTCCAGCCCCTCCATGTCCCCGGGGGTCCGCACCTCCCGCGGCTCGGCGCCGAGTCGACGCAGGGTGTCGCAGTGAGCTTCGAAGCCCCCCTGCAGCGCGAGGACGCCGACTGCGAGCGTCCTGCCGGCCCCAGGGTCAGCCACTAGATGATCAGGCTCCGCGGTTCTGCAGCAGGGCGTCCTCGGCGGCGAGGCCGGCGATCTCGAGCCCCGGCATCGCGTCTCCGAGCCCCATCGAGGCCGCGGCGACGCGCTCCGGGTCGTTGTAGTGGGTCGTCGCCTCGACGATCGCCCGCGCCCGCCGCTCCGGGTCGGCGCTTTTGAAGATGCCGGAGCCGACGAAGTTGCCCTCGGCGCCGAGCTGCATCATCAGCGCCGCGTCGGCCGGGGTGGCGATCCCGCCGGCGCAGAAGAGCGGCACCGGCAGCCGCCCGGCGGCCGCGACCTCCTGGACGACTTCGAGCGGCGCCTGGTGTTCTTTCGCCGCCGCCGCCAGCTCCTCCGGGCGCAGCTGGGCGAGCCGCTTGATGCCCGAGGTGATCTCGCGCATGTGGCGCACGGCCTCGACCACGTTGCCGGTCCCGGCCTCGCCCTTGGAGCGGATCATCGCCGCCCCCTCGCCGATCCGCCGCAGCGCCTCGCCGAGATTGGTGGCGCCGCAGACGAAGGGCACCTCGAAGGCCAGCTTCTCGATGTGGTTCCGCTCGTCGGCGGGAGTCAGGACCTCCGACTCGTCGATGTAGTCCACTTCCAGTGCCTGCAGCACCTGCGCCTCGGCGAAGTGGCCGATCCGGGCCTTCGCCATCACCGGAATCGAGACCGCCTCCTGGATCCCCTTGATCATCGAGGGGTCGGACATACGGGCGACGCCGCCGTCACGGCGGATGTCGGCGGGAACCCGCTCCAGCGCCATCACCGCGCAAGCGCCCGCCTCCTCGGCGATCTTCGCCTCCTCGGGCGTGACCACGTCCATGATCACGCCGCCTTTCAGCATCTCGGCCAGGCCGGTCTTCAGTCTGAAGGTCGCTCGCTCGCTCATGGAGCGCATCTTAAAGACAGGCGTCTCTCCCGCGGGTGGCGACGATCGGGAGGACTC
>DASUWV010000027.1:0-24843 GCA_036378275.1 Solirubrobacterales bacterium
CGCTCGAGTCGCCGCCGAGCTGGGCGTCGGCGACGTGCTTGGCGGCGACCGCGTACTTGCCGTCCTCCCTGACGATCACGCTCGATTCGAAGCTGCCGGTGTCACCGGCTCCCTTGCTGACCGCGACCTTGTGGCTGACCAGCCGGTGGCCGTTCAGGTAGAAGGTGACTTCGACCCTCTGCCCCGGCACGTAGGGCGAGAGCGTCCCCCGCACCGGCACCGTGTCGTAGATGTCGGCGCGGCCGCCGTGGAGGCCGCGGACTTCGATCTTCACCGTCGCGTCGGGCACCGGGGCGGGCGCCGGCTTTTTCGGCGCGGCGGCCGCGGAGGTCGCGGGCAAAGCGAGAACACAGGCGAGCGCGAGCGCGGACGAGAGTCGCTTCACGCGCGGCACTCTACTGGCCGAGGAGGGCGACAACGTTGTTCAGCATATGCAGCATGATCCCCGGGACAATCGAGCCGGTTTTCTCGTAAAGCAGGCAGAGCAGGAAGCCGAAGACGATCAGCGGCGGCACCGCGGTGATGCCGGTGAGAGCGTGCAGCCCGCCGAAGATCAGGCCGCCGACCAGCGCCGCCGGGATCTTCGGCAGCCGCTCGCGCAGGCCGCCGTAGAGCATGCCGCGGAAGCAGGTCTCCTCGCTGATCGGCGCCGCGATCACGATCAGGAGCACCTGCACCGGCACCGCACCGAACCCTTCGGCGATGTCCTTCTGCTTCGGTTCGACGATCAGCAGCGAGTAGAAGGTGGCGAAGAGGAGATAGACGCCGATCGCCGCCGCCATCCACCCGAAGGCCGAGGGTCGGAACGGCCGCCACCCCAGCCGCCGCAGGACCTCCGTCCCGCCGGCGCCGCGCTGAGCGGCGATCGCCATCGGCACCAGCAGGAAGCCGAGCGCGGTCGCGGCCTGGACGCCGACGTTGCCGAGCGTGGTGAGGTCGGTGCTGTGGGGCTTGTGGCCGGCGATCACAGCCGGGATGCCGAGCACGATCCCGGTCGCCAGCGCGACGAGGACGCCGACGATCGCGGTCCCCGGCCCCCAGTTCGCGTACGGAAAGCGCTGCGTTCCCGCCTCGGGAGGCTCGGCGACGGGGTCGGCGGCTAAGTTCCTCTCCATGTCGCCCGCAGTCTCACAGGTCTCGCGCACCACCCGGACCCGGCTGCGCATCCTCCGCCGGCTCGCCATCGTCGTGGTCCTGGTCATCGTCGCGATGCTGGTGCTCAGCCAGTTCACCGAGTTCAAGCGGCTGGCGACCGGTGTCCTCGCCTCGACCGCGCTGGTCGTCGCCGTCGTCGGCTTCGCCGCCCAGCGCACCCTGGCCAACATGATCGCCGGGATCCAGATCGCCGTCTCGCAGCCGATCCGGATCGGCGACCGGGTCGAGTTCGAGGAATGCGAGGGGCGGGTCACCGACATCACCCTCTCCTACACCTACCTCGACCCCGGCGACGGCAGCTCGATCGTGATCCCCAACCAGCTGCTGGTCGAAGGCAAGGTCCACAATCGCTCCACCGCCGACACGGTCGAAGGCAAGCCCGCGCCGCGCGCCTGACGCCGTTCGGCGCGAAGTACCCTCTGCTTGATGACGCAGCGCATCCGGCGACGCCAGCGCCGTCAGGGGGGGATCGGCGCCAAGCTCCTGATCGTCTTCGGCGGCGTCTTCGTGCTGCTCGCGATCGTCGCGATCGCGATCGCCTCCTGGGTCCTCGACGTCGCCGCCGAGGCACCCTCGCTGGCCTCCTGCAAGCGGATCGACAAGGGCGGCAACACCGTCCTCTACGCCGCCGACGGCTCGAAACTGGGGCTGATCCCCTCGCCGGTCGCGCACTCGCTGGTCTCGATCAGGCGGGTGCCGAAGAGCCTGCAGCTGGCGACGGTGGCGATCGAGGACCAGCGCTTCTACCAGCACGGCGGGGTCGACTACGAGGGCATTCTCCGCGCCGCCGTCAAGGACCTCGAAGCCGGCGAACCGGTCGAGGGCGGCTCGACGATCACCCAGCAGCTGGTCCGCAACCTCTGCATCCAGGACCCGAAGCGCAACCTCGAACGCAAGATCGTCGAGGCGAAGCTCGCGGTCGAGTACTCCGAACGCCACAGCCGCCGGGAAATCCTCGGCTCCTACCTCAACATCGCCTCCTACGGGACGATCGAAGGCAGCACCGCGGTCGGGGTCGGCGCCGCCTCGCAGATCTTCTTCTCGAAGCCGGTCTGGAAGCTGGGGCTGCCGGAAGCGGCGTTGCTGGCCGGGCTGCCGCAGGCGCCCTCGCAGTACAACCCGATCCTCAACCCCGCCGCGGCGAAAGCGCGCCGCAACGAGGTGCTGCGGCAGATGGCGAAGCTCGGCTACGTCAGCGCCGCCCGCGCCAAGCAGGCGATGGCGAGCGGCCTGCGGGTGAATCTCTCCGACGCCTGGTTCCGCCACCGCCAGCCCTACTTCTTCGACTACGTCGAGAACGAGCTGATCGAAAAGTACGGAGTCGACACGGTGAGGCGCGGCGGGCTCCGCGTCTACACGACGATCGACCCGAAGCTGCAGCGGGTCGGCCTGGAAGCGATGCGCTCGGCGCTGCCCTACTCGACCGACCCCTCCTCGGCGCTGGTCTCGATCGATCCCCGGGACGGGCACATCCGGGCGATGGTCTCGAGCAGCCGCTACGGGCAGAGCCAGTTCAACCTCGCCGCGCAGGGGCACCGCCAGCCCGGCTCGACCTTCAAGGCGTTCGTGCTGACGACGGCGATCAAGCAGGGGATCGACCCCTACTCGACCTACTACACCTCGAAACCGCTCAACCTCTACCTGCCGAGGTGGGGGCACTGGGAAGTCCACACCGCCGACGAGGGCTACCAGGGGACGATCAACCTGAAGCAGGCGACGGTCACCTCCGACAACACCGTCTTCGCCCAGCTCGACCTCGACGTCGGCCCGAAGGCGGTGGCGGCAACGGCGCACTCGATGGGGATCACCTCGCCGCTCGACGGCATCCCCGCCGAGGGGATCGGCGGCCTGCGGGTCGGCGTCTCGCCGCTGGAGCTGGCCGACGCCTACGCGACGCTCGCCTCCGGCGGCATCCACCACGACCCGGTCGCGATCACCAAGGTCGTCTTCCCCGGCGGCCGCGTCGACCGGCCGCAGCAGCCGCACCCCAAGCGGGTCCTCTCGAAGCCCGTCGCCTGGCAGGTGACGCGCCTGCTGCACGACAACATCACCGAAGGGACCGGCACCGCCGCCTACACCGGCTGCGCCGGCCAGGCCGGCAAGACCGGGACGACCGACGAATACACCGACGCCTGGTTCGCCGGCTACCAGCCGAACCTGGCGAGCGTGGTCTGGGTCGGCTATCCGGAATCGAACGACGTCTCGATGTCGGACGTGCACGGGATCATCGTCTTCGGCGGCACCTTCCCGGCCGAAATCTGGCACGCGCTCTACAGCAACGCGGAAGTGCCCTGCGAGGAATTCACCGAACCGGCCCGGCAGATCAGCTGGGCCCCCTTCTACGGCCGCTACGCGCGCACGAGCCCGCATGACAACTCGAGCCTGACCGACTCGGGCAAGGGCAGCGGGAAGGGCAAGCCACCGCCGGGGACCGCCGCGGTCGGCGGCTATGACCCCAACGCCTACGCGCCGGGCGCAGGGCAGAAACCGTACCCGGCTCCGCCCCCGCCGCCGTCGTCCGGGAACGTCGCCGGCGGCGAATCCAAGGGCAGGTAGCCGCGATCGACCCCGGGCTCGCCTACGGCCTGATGTGGGCCGGCTTCGCCTCCTACCTCGGCGTCCTGATCTCGGCGCCGCGGCTGGGGCGGCGGCTGGTCTGGGGGGCGATCGTCGTCCTGACGGCGATCTTCGCCGTGGCGCCGGTTCTGCTCTCGCACGACGTCTACAGCTACGTCGACTACGCGCGGCTGGGAGCGCGGCACGGGCTCGATCCCTATGTACACCCCCCGCTGGCCGCCTCGGCCGACCCCGCCTTCGCGCGTGTGACCTGGCCGGATACGACCAGCGCCTACGGCCCGCTCTTCACCCTCGTGACCTACCCCCTCGCCTGGCTCCCTGTCAGCGTCGCCGTCGCGGCGCTGAAGGCCGCGGCGGCGCTCTCGGTCCTCGGCACCGCCTTCCTCGTCTCCCGGATCGCCGCCTGGCGCGGCGTCGATCCGATGCGGGCCGCCGCCTTCCTCGCCCTCAACCCCCTCGTCCTCGTCCAAGTCGTCGGCGGCGCCCACAACGACGGCCTGATGATGCTGCTGGCGACGCTCGCCGTCGCCGCGATCCTCAGCGCCCGCGAGCTCTCGGGGGGCATCGCCCTGGTCGGAGCCATCGCGATCAAGATCTCCGCCGCCTTCCTAGCCCCCTTCGCCCTCCTCGGCACCGCCACTCCCCCGCCGACGGGACGAAAGTACCCCTATATGGAGGAGTTTCGTCCCGTCGGCCGCCTGCTGGCGGGAGCGGTAGGGGCAGCGCTGACGCTTGGGGTCGGCGCCTACGCCGCGTTCCAGTGGGAGTGGCTGGACTCGCTCGACGTCGCGCGGGAGAACCAGAACCGGACCAGCCACCTCAGCATCCCGACCACCTTCGCCCGGATCACCGGCCTGCCGCCGCACGCCTGCCGGGTCGCGGCGCTGGTCCTCTTGGTCGCCTTCATCGCCTGGCTCCTGTTCCGCACCTGGTGCGGGGGCGACTGGGTCCGCGCCGCCGCCTGGGCCGCCCTCGCCATCCTCCTGGCCACCTCCTGGCTCCTCCCCTGGTACCTGATCTGGGCGCTCCCCCTCGCAGCCGTCTCCCGCGACCGTCCCCTCCAACTCCTGACCCTGGCATTGACGGCGTACCAGCTAGGAGCCCGCATACCTCTGTGAGGAGGAGTCTGACCCCTTCCGAACGGCTTGTACTTCTCGGTCATGGCAATCTAGGACTGCCGGAAAACGATCCACCCGAGCAAGTTGAGAGAGGAGGGGGTCAGACTCCTCCACCGCAGCGGCTACATCAGCTCCGGAGTGCGCGCACCGGCCTCGGCTCCTGCCGCCTGCTCCTCCGGCGACGGGTGCAAGATGCCGGTGTGGATGCTCCAGCCCTCGCGGCGGCCGAGCGCAGTCACCACGCCGACGTAGAGGAGTTCGGCGACGGTCATCACGAAGCGCAGCGCGATCGCGATCAGCGAGCCCAGCGCGAAGCTCTTGCTCGGCAGCGCCGCCTTCACCGCCCAGGCGAAGGCGGCGTCTTTGACGCCCAGCCCGGCCGGGGCGACGAGCGTGACCAGTGCGGCGAAGTAGCCGACCGCCTGCGCCGAGCCGACCAGGAGGATGTCTTCGGGCGGGATGTAGGTGACCGAGCGGGCGACGCAGTAGATCCCGAACGCCACCACCACCCAGTTCAGCGAGTAGAAGACGATCAGCCCGATCACCCCGCGCAGCGGGATCGAGGCCGGCAGCGGTTCCCGGCCCAGCGCCCGCAGGGCCCGGTTCGCCAGCGGCCCGAACACCTTCGGGTGCAGCAGCGCGATCGCGGCCGGGATCAGCAGCAGCACGCCCCAGCGCCAGGCGTCGCCCTGGAGGTCGGGGTGCTTGATGATGAAGTAGGCGGCGACGACGACGGCCGAGGTGGCCGAGATCGCCTGTTCGTAGACGATGCTGGCGATCGTCACCCGGCGCGGGATCCCGGCTTTTTCGGAGAGCAGGACCCGGCCCAGCACGTAGAGGACGCTGCCGGGGACGTAGCGCGCGAGCAGCGGCTGCCCCCAGGCGACCTGGGCGCGTCCGAACCCGAGCGGGTAGCCGAGCAGGCGCAGGATCAGGTCCCAGCCCCAGGCGCTGATCACGTAGAAGCCGGGCAGGATGACGATCGCCGGGATCAGCCAGCCGACGTGGAAGTGGACGCCTTCAGCCTGGATCTCCGACCACTGGTTGACGACCGTGAGCACGAGGAAGCCGAAGATGAGCACGGCAAGGCCGGCCTGAAGGGCGATCCGCATCTTGCGGCTGCGGGGTGGCTTCTTCCCGAACCGGGAGCCGGCTTCGCCCACGCGGTGCAGGAATGGTTGGCGGCGCTCCACGTCCGACGCACCTTAGTGTTTGGATTAGTCGGGTGAAGGGCGAGTTCGAGTTACTGGCGAAGCTGCGCGACCGGCTGCCTCCTAACGACCCGCGGGTCAGGCTCGGCAGCGGCGACGACGCCTCGGTGACCCTGCCCGGGGCGACGACGGCCACCTCGGTCGACGCGCTCGTCGACGGCGTCCATTTCCGCCGCGAGGAGGCGGCGCCGCAGCTGATCGGCCGCAAGGCGCTGTCCACCGCCCTCTCCGACATCGCCGCGATGGGCGCCGACGCGGGCGAGGCCTACGTCGTCCTCGGCGCCCCGCCGGACATGGGCGAGGAGGAGTTCTTCGCCCTGCTCGAGGGGATCCTCGAGGTCGCCCGCGAAACCGGAACGACCCTGGCCGGCGGCGACGTCACCCGCGCCCCGACGCTGACCCTGGCGGTGACCGTGGTCGGCCATGCCCGGCGCCCCGACGAACTCGTGCCCCGCACCGGCGCCGAACCCGGCGACCTGCTGGTCCTGACCGGCGAGATCGGCGGCGCCGCCGCCGGCCGCCTCCTGCTCGACGACCCGAGCCTCGCCGCGGAGGTGCCCGAGTCGACCGCCGAGCGCCTGCGCGCCCGCCAGCTCGACCCGGCGCCGCGGCTGCGTTCCGGCCGTGCCCTGGCCGAGGCCGGCGCCCGGGCGATGATCGACCTCAGCGACGGGCTCGCCGGCGACGCCCTGCACGTCGCCGAGGCGGGCGGGGTCTGCCTGCGAATCGAGGCCGGCACGCTGCCGCTCGCCAAGGGCGTCGCCGAGATCGCCGCCGCGGTCGGCCGCGACCCGCACGAGCTGGCGGTCTCGGGCGGCGAGGACTACGAGCTGCTGGCGGCGCTGCCGCCGCAACGCCTGGCCGAGGCCTCGACGCGCCTCGGCACCGCGGCTGAGACGACCCTGACCCAGATCGGAGACGTCGAATACGGCGGCGGAGTCGAGATCAGGCTGCCCGGGGGCGGACTGCTGGAGGCTCAGGGCTACGATCACTTTGAGGGGCCGTAGCGTGGATCCCCGTCAAGAGCTCCCTGACGCCGCGGCGGCTCAGCATCGCCATCGCGACCTCACCGGGGTCCGGCTTGTAGGCGCCGGCCTCGACCAGGGATTTCAGCTCCTGCGGTTGCATTGCTCTCGCCGTCATTATCGGCCCGGGCACTCATATCCTTAGTTCTTAGTACTCGCACATGCGTCCAAGCTGCGGTGCTCACTACCCTTGAGGGGTGCCCAACGGGTCCGCACGCATCCTCTTGGTCGACGACGAGCAGTCGATCCAGACCCTGCTCAGCTACCCGTTGCGCAAGGACGGCTACCACGTCACCTCGGCGCTCGACGGCTCCGAAGCGCTGCGCCGCTTCGAAGAGGGCCGCTTCGACCTGGTCATCCTCGACCTGATGCTGCCCCGCATGGGCGGCGTCGAAGTCTGCAAGGCGCTGCGCTCGCGCAGCCAGGTGCCGATCATCATGCTGACCGCCAAAGGCAGCGAGACCGACAAGGTGGCGGGGCTCGAGGTCGGCGCCGACGACTACATCACCAAGCCGTTCTCGATGCGGGAGTTCCGCAGCCGGGTCAAAGCCGCCCTGCGCCGCTCGCGGATGGTCGAGAGGGCGAGCGAAGACGGCGGCGCGATCGAGACCGGCGAGCTGAAGATCGACTTCGACCGCCGCATGGTCACCCTCGCCGGCGAGGAGATCAAGGTCACCTACGTCGAGTTCGAGATCCTCAGCGCCCTCGCCCGCTCGCCCGGCCGCGTCCTCACCCGCGAGACGCTGCTCGAGCACGTCTGGGGCGATTCCGACTACCGCGACCCGCGCACCGTCGACGTCCACATCCGCCACCTGCGCGAGAAGCTGGAGAAGGACGCGAAGGAGCCGGAGTACCTGTTCACCGTGCGCGGGGTCGGCTACCGCTTCCGGGAGTAGCCGATGCGGAGGCTGCGGCTCAGCGACCTGGCGAGCCGGATCACCCTGATCTCGATCGCGATCGCCGTCGGCACGACCGTGATC
The DNA here is from genome assembly GCA_036378275.1 of Solirubrobacterales bacterium. GTDB lineage: Bacteria > Actinomycetota > Thermoleophilia > Solirubrobacterales > 70-9 > VAYN01. The sequence continues at coordinate 8,067 of DASUWV010000027.1, forward strand.
GTCTACGTCTACGCGGTCGCGATCGGCGGCTCGGCCAGCGGCAAGGACGCGGTCAAACTGCAGATCGTGATCGGCGGCCTGATCGCGGTGGCGATCGCGACCGCGGTCGGCCTCTACTACACGCGCACCGCCGCTGGCAACATCCGGCGCCTGCAGGAAGCCGCGCGCAAAGTCGCCGACGGCAACTTCGAAACGACGATCTCGGTCGCCGCCGCCGGCCAGCTCGGCGACCTCGCCCGCACCTTCAACGAGATGCAGCGCCGCTTGGCCGAGCTCGACAGCGCCCGCAAGCAGTTCATCGCCAACGCCTCGCACGAGCTGCGGACGCCGATCTTCAGCCTCGGCGGCTTCGTCGAGCTGCTCGAGGAGGAGGACCCCAGCCCGGAGGAGCGGGCCGAGTTCGTGCGCACCATGCGCCAGCAGGTCGAGCGGCTGACGAAGCTGACCACCGACCTGCTCGATCTCTCCCAGCTCGACGCCGGGGCGGTGGAGATGGAGGCCAGCAGCATCGACCTGACGGCGCTGGCGCGGGAGGTGACGAGGGAGTTCGGCCCCCGCGCCGACTCGCGCGGCTCGCGGCTGCAGCTGCGCACCCCCTCGCAGCCGGCGATCGCGCTCGCCGACCCCGATCGGGTGCGGCAGGTGATCCGTATCCTGCTTGACAACGCCCTCACCCACACTCCCGAGGGCACCGACGTCACCGTGACCACCTACTTCGACAACGGCCGCGCCGAGCTGACGGTCTCCGACGAGGGGCCGGGCATCCCGCAGCGGGTCCAGAAGCGGATCTTCGAGCGCTTCTACACCGCCGACAAAGCCGGCGGCTCCGGGCTCGGCCTGGCGATCGCCAGCGAGATCGCGCAGCGGATGAACGGCGCGATCACGATCAGCTCCAGCCGCCGCTTCACCGCCTTCACCCTCGACCTGCCGCCGGGGCCCGCCGCGGCGGCCCCGCGCACCTCCCGCGCCCCCGCCAGGGCGGCGACGTGAGGCGGCCGGGCGCGCTCGCCGCGCTGGTCGCCTGCCTCGCGCTCCTCGCCGGCTGCGGCTCGGACTCGGGCGGGAACGGGGGCTCGAGCGCCGCCGGGGGATCGAGCTCGGCGACCACGCCGGCCGCTCCCGCGCCGCAGGTCGCGGTCGAGACCTCGAGCCCCGGCTTCGACGCCACCCGCGTCTACGAAGAGGCTTCGCCCGGGGTGGTGACGATCCGCTCGGTCTTCGGCGGCTCCGCCGGCGCCGCCGAGGGCTCCGGCTTCGTGCTCGACCAGAGCGGCGAAATCGTCACCAACGCCCACGTCGTCACCGACGACTCGAGCGGCGAACGCAAGCCGGCCGAAAACGTCTACGTCGAGTTCCCCGACCGCAACGTCGTCCCCGCCGAGATCGTCGGCTTCGACCCGTTCAACGACGTCGCCCTGCTCAAGGTCGCCCCCAAGGGCCTCGATCTGCACCCGCTGCAGCTCGGCGACGACCACGACCTGCGGGTCGGCCAGCCGGTGGCGGCGATCGGCAGCCCGTTCGGCGAGCAGCAGTCGCTCTCGGTCGGGGTCGTCTCCGCCACCGACCGCTCGGTCAAATCGCTGACCCAGTTCCAGATCTTCGGCGCGATCCAGACCGACGCCTCGATCAACCCCGGCAACTCGGGCGGGCCGCTGCTCGACGCCGGCGCCCACGTGCTCGGGATCAACCAGCAGATCGAGACCAACTCGGGCGCCAACGACGGCGTCGGCTTCGCGGTCCCGGTCTCGGCGGTGAAGCGCTCGATCGCCCAGCTGCGCGAAGACGGCACCGCCGAATACGCCTACCTCGGCGTCTCCAGCCAGGCCCTCTACCCGCAGCTGGCGCGCAAGCTCGGCCTCGACACCAGCTTCGGCGGGCTGCTCTCCGAAGTCGTTCCCGGCGGCCCGGCTGACAGGGCGGGGCTGGAAGGCGGGAACGAAAAAGTGCGGTTCCAGGCGGCCGAATACCGGGCCGGCGGCGACGTGATCCTCGAAATCGACGGCCACAAGATCATCGGCGAAGACGACCTCGCACGGTTCATCGCCTCGCACAAGCCGGGGGAGCAGGTGACGGTCACGGTTCTCCACGACGACAAGCGCGAAAAGGTGCGGCTGACGCTGGGCAAGCGGCCCGAGAATCCCTCAGGCGGCTAGGCGGCCGGCGGCTGGACGCCATGTCGCCGCCTATCGGTGTAGAACTCACGCCTTGCTCCAGGAAGTCGCCCTCGGCCACAAGACCCTCACCGACTACACCCACATCGTCGGCAAAGAGTTGACGGAGCAGATCCGCGAGCTCGCCGAGCCGCTGAAAGGGAAGCGGGTGCTGCACGTCAGCGCCACCGCCTTCGGCGGCGGGGTCTCGGAGATCCTCTACACGCTGGTGCCGCTGATGCGCGACGTCGGCATCGACGCGCACTGGCACGTGATCTTCGGCAAAGAAGAGTTCTTCGAAGCGACCAAGCTCCTCCACAACTCCCTTCAGGGCGCCAAGGAGACGCTGAGCGACGAGCAGTGGGCGGTCTTCGACGAGATCAACCAGCTGAACGCCGAGGGGCTGCAGGGCGAATGGGACGTGGTGATCGTCCACGACCCGCAGCCGATCGGCCTGCGCCGCGGCGCCAGGGAGAAGGGCGGGCGCTGGGTCTGGCGCTGCCACATCGACCTCTCGACCCCGAACCCGGCGCCGATCCAGCGGCTGCTGCCGATGATCGAAGAGTACGACGCCTCGGTCTGGCACATGGAGCAGTACGTCCCCAACGACATGGGGCGCCACCGGGATGCGGTCCGGATCATCCCGCCGGCGATCGATCCCCTCTCGCCGAAGAACATGGCCTTCTCGCCCGAGGACGCCGCCTTCGTCTGCCGCCAGTTCGGGATCGACGTCGACCGGCCGCTGATCACCCAGGTCTCGCGCTTCGACCCCTGGAAGGACCCGATCGGCGTCATCGACGCCTACCGCCAGGTGACCGAGCGGGTTCCGCAGGCGCAGCTGGCGATGGTCGGCTCGATGGCGACCGACGACCCCGAGGGGATGGAGTACTTCCAGAAGACCTTCGAATACGCCGGGGGCGACGATGACATCAAAATCCTCAGCAACCTCAACAACGTCGGCGCGATCGAGGTCAACGCCTTCCAGTCGCAGTCCGACATCTGCCTGCAGAAGTCGATCCGGGAGGGCTTCGGCCTGACCGTGACCGAGGCGCTGTGGAAGGGACGGCCGACGGTCGCCGGCAACGTCGGCGGCATCCCGCTGCAGATCGAGGACGGGCTCAGCGGCTACCTGGTCGACTCCCCCGAACAGTGCGCCGAGCGCTGCATCGAGATCCTCGGCGACCCCGAGCTCGGCAAGAACCTCGGCCGCCAGGGCAAGGAGCACGCCCGCCGCCGCTTCCTGACGCCGCGCCTGCTGCGCGACTGGCTGGACCTCTTCGCCGACCTCGAGTCCTAACGCGGCGCGAACTCTTCGGAGCCGTCGCTGGGGGGCGGGGGCGGAGCAACGGGAATCGGCGCCGGGTCCGGTGCCGGAGGAACGTACGTCGGTTCAGGCGCGGGAGGCGCGGGAGCGGGAACCGCCGCCGAATGGTGCCGATGCCTCCGCCGCGGCCGCTTCTCTCGAACTGCATCAACTCTTACTTCTGCTGGGTGTTGAAGTTGATGCCGTTCGGGCTTTTGGGGCTGGCGCTCGAGGTGGGGCCGTAGCCGGGACACGACTCGCGGCAGGCCTACGTCTTCGGCCAGCGGCGGCGGTGCGGGGGGCTTGAAGAGGGAGGGGAGCGCTTGCAGCGCCAGCAGGGCGGCGACGGCGATCGCCGCTGCCTTGCCTGCGCTTGCCCACCTGACCCGCATGCCTCTCTAAGGGAGCAGCGGGAGAAACTCGCCCCCCCTCAGGCCAAAGTCCGGCGCTGGGCTTCGATGTCCTGCAGCTGGTCGTCCACCCAGTCTCCGGGGTTGCGGGAGAAGATGATCTCCCGCAGGCCCTCCGCCCAGCGGCGCTTCTGCTCGGGGTCCATCGTCAGCGCCCGGTGGATCGCGTCGGCCTGCTCCTGGATGTCGAACGGGTTGACCGAGAGCACGTGGTCGATCAGCTCCTGGTGGGAGCCGGTGTTCTCGGAGAGCATCAGCACCCCGTCGCGGGTGTTGACCGCGGGCGCCTCCTTGGCGACCAGGTTCATCCCGTCGAACAGCGAGTTGACCATCAGCAGATCGAAGTGCTTGTAGCGGGCGACCGCGTCGTGGAAGTTCTCGTAGATCTTGAGGTCGATCGGCATCCAGTCGGTCGTCCCGTGGCGGTGGTTGACGACCGCGACCAGCGCCTCGATCCGCTCCAGGTACTCGGCGTACTCGGGGACGTCCTGGCGCGAGGGCTGCAGGTGGGCGATGAAGGTGACCTTTTCGCGGAACTCCGGGTGCTGGGTGAGGAAGGTGTCGAAGGCGGTGAAGCCGCGCAGCACGTTCTTCGAGAGGTCGGCGCGGTCGACGCGGATGATCAGGTACTGGCGGCGTCGCTCCAGCACCTCGCGCTCGGCCTCGGCCACCTCGCGCGAGTCGGCCGCACGTTTGAGCCGCTGCGCGTCGATCCCCAGCGGGTAGGCGCGGGTGATCGTGCGGCGCTCGCCGTGGCGGACTTCGCAGGCGTTGTAGTCGACCTCGACGTCCTCGAGCAGCTCGTCGCAGCAGCGCAGGAAGTTGATGCAGTAGGCGTAGGTGTGGAAGCCGATGATGTCGTTGGCGAGCATCCCGTCGTAGATCGCCCGGCGGACCCGGGTCGGCAGGATCCGCCAGCTGTCCGGCTGCGACCAGGGGATGTGGACGAAGTGGTGGAGGAAGACGTCGGGCCGCTCGGCGCGGATCATTCCCGGCGCCGTGTACAGGTGGTAGTCGTGCAGCATCACCAGCGGCTGCTCCTGCCCCTCGATCTCGGCGAGGACCGCGTCGGCGATGTCCTGGTTGACGGCCTGGTAGCCGTGGTCCCAGGCGTCGATCTCCTGCCGGCGGATGTCCGGCGCGTTGGAGATGTCCCAGAGGTAGTGCTGGATGAACCAGAGGATCGGGTTGGCGATCACGTTGTAGAAGCGGTCGTAGGCGACGGGGTCGCTGCCGACCAGCCGGACCCGGTAGTCGATCCCGTCGAGCTCCTCCTCGATCGGCCCGCCCGCTTCCTCGGAGACGGCGACGTCCTCGTCGCTCATCGCCGAGGCGATCCAGAGCGCGTCGCGGTGGGAGACCAGGCCCGAGAGCGCGGTGACGAGGCCGCCGCCGCCGCGGCGCACCGTCCGCTCGCCGTTCTCGTCGCGATCGAACTGGAGCGGCCCCCGGTTGGAGACGATGATCAGCGGCGAGGAGTCCACGCCTCAGAGACTAGATGGTCGATCCCGGCGCCGAGCGAGGCTCCTCCGGCGCCATCTCGCCGCTATAGTCCTTCGCCGTTTTGGCAGCCCCACGTGAATACGAGCTGGTCCTGATGCTGGACCCCAAACTCGGCGCCGGCGCGCGCGACGCCCTGGCGGCGGAGGCCCGCGGCCAGATCGAAGGCTCCGGCAGCCTCAAGCACGAGAACGCCTGGGGCCTGCGCAAGATGGCCTATGAGATCAACCACCGCACCGAGGCCGACTACCGCTGGATGCGGTTCGAGGCCCCGAGCGAGCTGCTCGACTCGCTCGACCACAACCTGAAGATCGCCGATGGCGTGCTGCGCTTCCGCATCTTCAAAGTCGATCCCGGCGCGCCGGTGATCGTCCCGCCCGCGGTCGCGGCGTCGCCCGGCCCGCGCGAGCGCAGCGCCCAAGGAGCCCGCGAGGATCGCGGCGAGGCTCCCGCCGAAGACTCCGAGGAGTAGCGTCCGAAGCGGCGCCGCTGTTTGCGGGAAAACCCCCTGTCGAGGGGGGCGAGTCGCGCCGTCCGGCTCCTTAGACTGGAACCAGACAAGCTAATCCAGAGGAGTGAGTGCCTTGGCAGCGTCCAACGTCAACGTCGTGGTCATAACCGGGAACCTGACCCAGGACCCGGAACTGCGGCACCTAGGAAGCGGCACCGCCGTTTGCGAGCTGCGGGTTGCGGTCAACACGCGCCGCAAAGAAGGCAACGAGTGGGTCGACAAGCCCAACTACTTCAACGTCGTCGTTTGGGGGGCGCAGGGCGAGAACTGCGCCAACTACCTCTCCAAGGGCCGCCCGGTGGCGGTCGAAGGCCGCCTCGACTGGCGCGAGTGGGAGGCCAAAGACGGCAGCGGCAAACGGCAGGCGGTCCAGATCGTCGCCAACACGGTCCAGTTCCTCGGCTCGCGTGACGGGTCGGGCGGCGGCAACGGCAACGGCGGCGGTGGCTTCACCCCCCGCAGCGACGTGCCGGCGGACGAAAGCGACTTCGCACCGGCACCGACGGGCGGCGGAGCGCCTGCTGCCGAAGACGACATCCCCTTCTAAGGACTGGTCGATCGAGGTTCACAGAGCGCCGCCTGGCGGCGCTCTGTAGCATCCTGCGCCGATATGGCACGAACTTCTGAGACTTCATCTTCCCGCGGTGGCGCCCGGCGCGGCAGGCGTGGCGCCGACCGCGCGCGTCCGCGCAAATACACGCGGGTCAACTCCGAGGTCGTCGACTACAAGGACCTGAACCTGCTGCGGCGCTTCCTCTCCGACAAGGGGAAGACGCGCGGGCGCCGGGTCACCGGACTTTCCCGCCGCCACCAGCGTCAGCTCTCGGTGGCGGTGAAGCGGGCGCGCGAAATCGCCCTGCTTCCCTACGTCGGAGAGCGCTGATGGCGCAGGCGATCCTGCTCCAGGACGTCGACTCGCTCGGCGAGCGCGGCCACGTCGTCGACGTCGCCCCCGGCTACCTGCGCAACTACCTGATCCCACGCAAGCTGGCCCAGCCGGCGACGGCGGGAGCGCTGGAGGAAGCGAAACGGCGGATGGAGGCGGCGAAGCGCGCCGAGGAAGCCCGTCGCGAGCGGGAAACCGAAGCGGCCGGCCTGCTCGGCAAGACGGTCCTGACGATCCACCAGCGCGCCGGCGAGGACGGCAAGCTGTTCGGCTCGGTCGGGCCGAAAGAGATCGTCGACGCGCTGCGCGAGGCCCGCGACCTGCGGATCGACAAAAAACAGGTTCAGCTCGAGCAGCCCTTGCGGGAACTCGGAACCTTCATGGTCGGAATCCAGCTCTCCGACGGCACCAGCGCTGAAGTCAAGACGATCATCAGCGAGGAGAAGTAGTCCCCTTCCGGCGCCGCAGCGGCCCCGGCTGGGTGCGCTCGGAGCGGGCGACGGTAGGCCTGGCCGCGGTGGCCCTCGGTGCCGCCGGCGCCGTCCTCGCCGGCCAGTTCAGCCGCATGTACGCGCGGCGAGCGAGCGAGGCGCACGACCCCGAAGCGCTGGTCGAAGCGGCCCCCGCCGCCGCCGCCGACACGGTCGGCGTCGCCGTCCGCGGCTACGTCGAGGCGCCGCGCTACGAAACCGTGCTCTTCAACCTGCTCGGCGGGTTCCTCGGCGCCTTCGCCCTGGTCCGCCTCTCGACCTGGTCGATCCGCGACGCCCGCGGCCCCTTCCGCAACGTCCACATCGGCGGCCGCCACATCCACCACTTCGTGCCGGGGATCTTGCTCGCCTTCGCCTCCGGGACGGCGGCCCTGCTGACCGACGACGACGAGCTCGAGCAGCGGCTGGCGATCCCCATGGGGGCGGGGATCGGCCTCACCTTCGACGAGGCGGCGCTGCTGCTCGACCTGCGCGACGTCTACTGGACCCGCGAAGGCCTGCTCAGCGTCCAGCTCAGCCTCGGCGCGACCGCGATCCTCAGCATCGCCATCCTCACCCTGCGCATGCTCCGTCGAGGCGAGCGGCGCCAGGAGCAGGAGGGCCTGATCCCGCCGGCGCACCAGCACCAGCTCTCGTTCGGGACCGGCCCCTAGCCCGCCTCCGGAACTGCCGCAGAAAAGTCACGGAAGTGTGAATTCCTTTCGCCGGGATTTGCACGGAAGGCGCACGCCACTGTGACCTGCCTCTGGTTTGCTTGCTGAGCGTCCCGTCTCCCCCCGGAATCCGCCGCCGGGGCGCCTATATCTAAAGCGATGCCGCAACCTCCAACGACCCACGTCCCGCCCCAGAACATCGAGGCCGAGGAGTCGGTGCTGGGCGCGATGCTGGTCGCCGAGCCGACGCTGACCCGGGTGATCGACGAGGTGAAGCTGAACGCGGCCGACTTCTACCTCGACAAGAACCGCGAGATCTTCGCGGTCATCCACGACCTCTACGCCGCCTCGAAGCCGGTCGACGAGCTCAGCGTCAGCGAGGCGCTGACCCAGCGGAACAAGATCGAGGAGGCCGGCGGCCGCCATTACGTCTCCGAGCTGGCGGCGAAGGTCCCGGCCGCCGCCAACGCCAAGCACTACGCCGAGATCGTCCAGGAGAACTCGCTGCTGCGGCGGCTGCTCGGCGCCGGCCAGGAGATCCAGGGCTGGGTCAACGAGCGCGACGGCGCGCCGAAAGAACTGTCGGAGCGGGCCGAGAAGCTGCTCTTCGACGTCGCCCACAAAGAGCAGGCGAGCGACTTCCGCCTGCTCTCGGAGATCCTCCACGACGAGGTCGACCGCCTGGAGAAGCTCTCCACCGGCGAGACCGAGCTGACCGGCACCGCCTCCGGCTTCCGCGACGTCGACGCCATCACCGGCGGCTTCCAGCCCGGCAACCTGATCATCGTCGCCGCCCGCCCGGCGATGGGCAAGAGCGCCCTGGTCGCCAACATCGCCGAAAACGTCGCGGTCAAGAAGCAGAGGCCGGTCGCCTTCTTCTCGCTGGAGATGTCCGAGGTCGAGCTGGCCCAGCGCTTCATCGCCTGCCGGGCGCGGATCTCCGGCGACAAGCTGCGCAAGGGGCAGGTCTCCCCGCGCGACTGGCCGAAGGTGGTGCGGGCCTGCAACGAGCTCGAGGAAGCGCCGCTCTGGTTCGACGACTCCTCCGACCTCGGCATCCTCGACCTGCGGGCGAAGGCGCGGCGGCTTCACGCCCAGGAACAGGAGCGCGGCGGCCTCGGGCTGATCATCCTCGACTACATCCAGCTGATGCGCTCCGACGACCACCGCGCCAACCGGGTCGAGCAGGTGGGCCAGATCAGCCGCGGGCTGAAGATCCTCGCCCGCGAGCTCGAGGTGCCGGTGGTGGCGATCTCGCAGCTCTCGCGCGCCCCCGAGCAGCGGACGCCGCCGAAGCCGCAGCTCTCGGACCTGCGCGAGTCCGGGCAGATCGAGCAGGACGCCGACGTCGTCGCCTTCCTCTACCGCGAGGACTACTACCGCGACCCCGACGAGGAGCCCGACGGCCTGGCCGACCTGATCATCGCCAAGCACAGGAACGGCCCGATCGGGACCAGGAAGCTGGTCTTCCTCGACCGCTTCCCGAAATTCGCCGACCACGCCCACCAGGAGGCGCCGATCGAACAGCCGGCGGGCGAGGAGCCCCCGTTCGCCGACGCCGCCGCGGCGGGGCCTGACTTCTGATGGCGGCGATCGCGCGCTCCGAGCCCTTCCGCGAGGCGGCCTGCCCGCTCGGCGTCTGCGACGGCTCGGGCTGGATCCTCGGCCCCGAAGACGTCGCCCGGCCGTGCGAGTGCCGGGCCGAGCGGCTGAACAAGGGCCGCAGCCGCGGCATCGCCTCGGCGATCCCGGCCCGCTACCGCGGCGTCTCCTTCGACCGCCCGCCGGTCTCCGACATGGCTCGGGACATGACCAGCCGCCACGTCGTCCAGGCGGCCCGCGATTACGTCGAGAACCTCGACGAGAACCTCGTGGCCGGGCGCGGGGTCTGGTTCATGGGCGATACCGGGACCGGCAAGACGACGCTGGGGATGCTGATCGCGAGCGAAGCGCTCAAAGCCGGCAAGACCGTCGGCGTCTACTTCACGCCGAAGCTCCTGACCCGGATCCGCCAGACCTACCAGGAAGCCGAGAACGAGAACGCGTACGGCCAGTTCTTCGAGCGGGTGACCTCGGTCGACCTGCTCTACATCGACGACCTCGGCTCCGAGCGCCACACCGACTGGGTGGTCGAGCAGCTCTACGCGGTGGTCAACGAGCGCTACGAGAACCAGCGGCCGATGCTGGTGACGAGCAACGCAGCGGGCGACGTCCACAGCGGCCAGCAGCAGCTCGAGGACCAGATCGGCCGCCGCACCGTCTCCCGGCTGATCGAGATCTGCGGCGATCCGCTGCCGTTGTTCGGCTCCGATCACCGCTACCGGGCGCGCGCCGCCGGCTGAAACCGTCACAATCCCTCGCCGCATGCCTGGCGTGGTCATAGTCGGAGCCCAGTGGGGCGATGAGGGGAAGGGGAAGGTCGTCGACCTGCTCGCCGAGCAGGCGAGCACGATCGTCCGCTTCCAGGGCGGCAACAACGCCGGCCACACGATCGTGCGCGACGGCGAGGAGTTCAAGTTCCACCTGATCCCCTCGGGCATCCTCCACGAAGACAAGACCTGCGTGATCGGCAACGGCGTCGTCGTCGACCCGCGGGTGCTGCTGGGGGAGATCGACGACCTGAAACGGGCGGGGATCGGCGTCGGCAACCTGCGCCTCTCGGCCAACGCGCACCTGATCATGCCCTACCACGTGCTGCTCGACTCGGCCGGCGAGACCAAGCTGGGGAAGAACTCGATCGGCACCACCCGGCGCGGGATCGGCCCCTGCTACGCCGACAAGGCGCTGCGGCTCGGCATCCGCGTCCAGGACCTGCTCGACGAGAAGATCCTGCGAACGAAGATCCGCGCCGCGCTGGAGCCCAAGCAGCAGGCGCTGCGCGAGCTCCTGGTGCTGCGGCGCAAGCGGCTGAAGGAGGCCGGCGAGGACGCGAAGCCGATCGAAGAGGGGGCGCAGGGCCCCGACCCGCGCCTCGACCTGCACGCGATGGTCGAGGAACACGTCAGCTTCGGCCACCGGCTCGAGCCCCACATCGCCGACACCGCCCGCCTCTGCTGGGAGGCGCTCGACGGCGACGAGACAGTGATCTTCGAGGGCGCGCAGGCCACCCTGCTCGACCTCGACCACGGCACCTATCCCTTCGTCACCTCCTCCAACCCGATCGCCGGCGAGGCCTGCGTCGGCGCCGGGATCGGGCCGAAGGACATCGACGAGGTCTGGGGGATCGCCAAGGCCTACGCCACCCGGGTCGGCGCCGGGCCCTTCCCGACCGAGCTCTTCGACGACGTCGGCGAGCAGATGCTGCAGAGGGGGCACGAGTTCGGCACCACCACCGGCCGGCGGCGGCGGACCGGCTGGATGGACCTGGTGGCGCTGCGCTACGCGGTCCGCCTCAACCGCATGGACGCGCTGGCCATAACCAAGCTCGACGTGCTCAGCGGCATCGGCCCGCTGCGGGTCGCCGTCCGCTACCGCTCGAAGGAGGGCGCCGTCCTCGACACCTTCCCCTACCACCAGTCGATCCTCCACTCGGCCGAGCCCGAGTACGAGGAGCTGCCGGGGTTCGACGTCGACCTCGGTTCCTGCCGCAGCGCCGCGGACCTGCCGCAGGAGGCGCGCGACTACCTCGACTTCATCGCCGAGTTCGCCGGGGTCCCGGTCCGGCTGGTCGGGGTCGGGCCTGATCGCGAGCAAGTGATCTGGCTGGAGCGCTGAAAACACGCGTGGATATTTAGATAAAGGCTTCCCACCGGTCCCGTAGCTGTTCTACAGTCTGTCGGTGGCTTCCAGTAGACGCTCTGCCAAGTTGAACGAGCGGCTGCCCCGGGGAAGGCACGGTTTACCGAGGGAGGCGGTGACCGAGTCCCAGCGCAACCGCATCCACCAGGCGATGGTCGAGGTCGTTGCCGAACGCGGATATCCGGAGACGCGCGTAGTCGACGTGATCGGCGTCGCCGGCGTCTCCCGCAAGACCTTCTACGAGCTGTTCGAGAGCAAGGAGGACTGCTTCCTCGCCGCCTACGACGTCCTCCTCGGCAACCTCCTGAGTGAGGCGACCGATGCCTTCGAGGGGCGTCCCGGCGCCCCCTGGGCCGATCGCGCGACGGCGGCCCTGGAGCTGCTGCTCGAGCACCTCGCCGAGCATCCCGAGGAGGCGCGCTTCGCGATCGTCGAGGTGCTGGCGGCGGGCCCGAAGGCGCTGGCGCGGCGCGACGCGGCCCTGCGGCAGTTCACCGGATTTCTCGAGGCGGGTCGCTCGGAGACCGCGGTGGAACTGCCGGGAATCACCTCGCTGGCGATCGCCGGCGGGATCAACGAGATCCTCTACAGCGAGATCCTGCACGGGGCGGCGGCCCGGCTGCCGGCCCGGCTGCCCGACCTGATGTTTTGGATCACGCTTCCTTTCCTTGGGCCGGAGGGCGCGGCGGCACAGCGGGACCAGGCGCGGCACTCGATCCAGCACTCCTAGCCGCTGCACGGCACCGCTCTTTTCCAGGGCTGGACGGGTTTACGAACCGGGATCGAGTGGTAGTTTGACCCGCTGGATAGAAGTTCAAGAACGCTTCCAAAGGCATCGGCCCCCGGACGGGCACGCCGCAAAGGAGAGAACAAGGGATATGCGTAAGTACCTGATGTTGACGATGGCCCTCGTGGGCTTGATCGCCGTCAGCGCCGCGGGCGTCGCGAGCGCCGCGGGCGGAGGGCCGGTCACCGCCGAAGCGGGGAACATCAAGTTCACCTTCGACGGCGGCTTCAGCCCCAGCAAGCTGCCGAAGAAGAAGCTCGCGCCGATCGTCCTCTCGGCGAGCGGCAAGATCCAGACCAAAGACGGCACCCACCCGCCGGCGCTGAAAACCGTCGAAGTCGAAACCGACAAGAACGGAACGATCAACACCAAGGGCGTGCCGGTCTGCAAGTCCGGGCAGCTGCAGTCGCGCGACACCAAGGCGGCTGAAAAAGTCTGTGGGAAGGCGATCATCGGCACCGGTACCACCAACGTCGAGATCCAGTTCCCGGAACAGAATCCGATCCCTGTCACCTCGAAGCTGCTCGTCCTCAACGGCGGCACCTCGGGCGGCAAGACCACGCTCTTCATCCACGCTTACATCACGGTCCCGACCCCGGCCGCGATCGTCACCACGGTGAAGATCAAAAAAATCCACAACGGCCGCTATGGGCTCAAGTCGATCGCCTCGATTCCGAAGATCGCCGGCGGCAGCGGCTCGGTGACCTCGTTCAGCCTCAAGGTCGGCAACAAGAAAAAGGTCCTGTTCGCGAAGTGCCCGGACGGCAAGCTCCAGGCCCACGCGACCTCGATCTTCGCCGACGGCACCAAGGTCTCGGCCGGCATCGTCCGGACCTGCACCGGCACCTGAGGTCGGCCGCGAGGAGCGAATCCTTGCGACGGATGAGACTCGAGAAGGGCGGCTGGCTGGCCGCCCTTCTTTTCGCCTTCTGTCTGTCGCTCCCGGCGACGGCCACCGCCTCCGAACAGATCCCCTGGGGCGCCGGCTGCGTGCCGGTGCCGGAGAGCGCGGCGCGGACCGCCGCCAACTGCGGGGCGAGCCTGGTCGAAGGGGAAGCGATCGCCCCACCGGACGCCCCCGCCGCGGTGAAGCGGGTGATCGCGGCGGCCAACCAGATCCGCCACCGGCCCTACGTCTGGGGAGGCGGGCACAGCAGCTGGCTCAGCCGCGGCTACGACTGCTCGGGGGCCGTCTCCTATGCCCTGCACGGGGCCGGGCTGCTCGACGTGACGATGGTCTCGGGCCAGCTGGCGGACTGGGGCGAAGCCGGTCCCGGCAGGTGGATCACCGTCTATGCCAATTCCCAGCACGTCTTCATGGTCGTCGCCGGCCTGCGCTTCGACACGCGCGGGGATCGGCCGGGGCTGTCGGGGCCGCGCTGGCACCGCGCCTGGGCCGACCCCCGCAAGTTCGCCGCGCGCCACCCCACTGCTCTCTGAGCACTGCCCAGTACGTATAGGCGTAACCGATTAAACGGCGTTGTCTAGACTGGCAGAGATGTTCTCCGGCAACGACAGCTTGCCTACCGCGGTTCTCACCGCGAAGGAACAGGATCTGAAGCCGCTCGCCGAGGAGAGCGCCGAGGTCCTTCACCTCGACAGCCGCCAGATCGCCGAAATGGAGACTTCCCTCCACGAGGCCTGGTTCTTTGGCGTCAAGATGGGCCACAAGGTCATGATCGAGACCAAAATGGGCCAGAGCGATCCTCAGCCCGTCATCTTCGGCATGCAGGACGAGTTCCAGGACCTGATGGAACGCTGCGCCGAGGCGCTCAACCTGACCGTCCCCGCAACCATCGTCGCCTGGAACTACCTCTGCGATGCCTGGATCGCAGGCGCGAAGTTCTGGGAAGTCGAGATAGCCGCCCGCCTAATTGAAGATCAGACGGGCGGCTTCGACGAGTTCCTGCGCCGGCTCGAGGGGTAGGGGCTGAACCGATGACCCCGGCAGGCTAGATCGCGCAGTTTTCCAAGCCGTACTTCCGGGCAAGTTCGTTCGAGTTTTTGAACTGGGCGATGGACGTGATCGCCTTGAGCGGGTCCTTGTGGACTTCCTGCGAGGACTTTTCCATGCTCGCAAGCAGTTCTTCGAACTCCTTCTGGCCCTTTTCAGGCAGTTCCAATTCCTTCAATTCGCCGACCATCTTCTGATAGGGGTTGGCGATGACCGAGATCATGACTTTTTCTTTGGTTGCCGTGCTGACCTTTTCGCCGGGTTTGGCAAGCTTCTGAGCCCCGGTGATCAGCTGTTCCCGTTCCAGCTTGCCGTGGCCGCAGATCTTGTTCGCCTGGTCGATGTACTGACCTCGCGTGAGGTCGGTGGTTTCGCCTCCACCTCCGCCGCAGCCGGTCCCCGCCAGCACGATGGCGCCGAGAATGGCGAGCAGCGCCAAGATTGCTCCCTTCTTCACTATTCCTCCCTTTCAAGTTTCCTTGAGTAAAAGAGGGAGCATAGCGGAATATGGGCCCATTCCATAAGGAAAAGGCCGCCCGGAGGCGGCCTTTTCGATAGCGATTCGGAGTTTGCAGCTAGGGCGCGGTGACCGCCCAGGTGCCCTCAGCATGTTCGGTGATTTCCCCCCCCAGGCCGGCGAGAAAAACGGCGCCCGATTTGTAAACGCTTTTCTGGATAAGGGCGGCGGGAATGGTCGGTGCGGTGTTCGTAGCTACGTAAACACAAACGTGCCCTTTATCCGCCTGCGGATCGGCGGCATTACCTGGGCAGTTGGTGACTCCAGATTCGCCTTCTCCCACGAACGTGATCCCTGCGGGTGCCGCGGCAAGCGGGATGTTGAAGGAGAGCGCCACCTGGCCCGTTTTCTGGAAAATCGTCCACGCTCCCGTCTCGGTCTTGCCAGACGGCAGCGTGCCACCCGCGGTCCAAGGAGAGCCTTCCGGCCCTTGAGATCCGGTGTCGCCCTTGGGGCCAGTGTCCCCCTTCGGGCCGGGATTCCCCTGAGGACCCTGTTTGCCGGCGTATTTCTTAGCGATCGCGATGACGCGCTTTTCTTGCTTCTTGGTGAGACCACCGGCAGCGAACGCCACCCCGGTCAGCGCGGCGACCAACGCCACGACGGCCACGACCAGACCAGCCGTGCCGAGCTTGTTGTGCAGTCGAGAGAGCATCTATTCCTCCCCTAGCCGCCGGCCTAGGCCGCTGGCTGTCGAGAATTCGACCACAGGGACTGCTCAGACGAGCGACGGATTGAGACGACCCGTTCACCCGGTGCTGGCATCTTGCCCTGCGATCCCTTTTTCATGCAATTGGTCCAGCACGTCCCTGGCGTGCCGGACTCCGGGAAAATACGGGACGCAGCGAACCATGTCAAGGAATTCGCGTGGTGACAACACTTGCGCCTTCCTCATTGCAGCGGCTAACCTTGAGCAATGACGCTGCTGTCTGAAACCCCGAGAAACCGGATCAACGTCGTCACGCTCGGCCCCAGCGGCACCTGCCATGAGCGAGCAGTGCGCCGTTACCTGGAATTCCAGGAAGTCGACGACTTCGAGATCGAGTTCATCGCCGACTTCCTGGATGGCCTCGAGCGCATCCGGGGCCAGGCGAATGGTTTCCTGATCCAGTGCAGCGCCCATCCCCGGGTCCACGAGGTCACCGAGCGCTACTGGCAGGAGGTCTTCGTCGTCGACACCTTCATCTACCCGACCAAGCATCTCGTTGTGCTGAGTCGCCGCGAGGTCGAGCATCCCCGCTCGATCGGCATCGTCCCCGCCACCAAGGGCTACGTTGACCTCTCCCAGTGGGAGGAGGTCATCGACGTCATATCGAAGCCCGTCGTCGGCGAAGAGCTGCTGGCCGGCCGCTATGACTCCGGCCTGACCCACATAGAGCACTTCGAAGAGCACGAAGACGAGCTGCGGCTCGACCTCGATATCGGGGAAATCGACACGACGTGGGTTGTCTATGGGACGCAGAAGCGGTTCGAAGGCGAGGTCATTGGAATTCCTTCCTCGGAGATCTTCCGGGTTCCCGCTTAATAGATGTGCGACCGCCAGAACGGTCGCACATCGCCACACATACAAGCGATGAAACCGCGTCGTCTAGTCGAATTCCAGCGTTGAAGGGGAAGTGAATCGTAGGCTGCCTGTCCAGGTACCGGACGCTCCGCAAAGGCTCCGTTTTGATGCAGCCTGGCTCTAGCTCCCATGCAGGCGCCACAAGGAGATATAGAAGCTGGGAAACGCTTACTACTGATGCGGCTGACCGCAGCCCGTCCCGATCAACGCTTTGGAGCTGCGCGAGCGGCCGTTCTGGGCGAGGAGGGTGACCTTCGCCCGACGGCTCGTCTTGCAGAGGTTCCTGCTGTTGACGAGGAGCCCGCGCTTGCTG
>DASUWV010000028.1:0-7451 GCA_036378275.1 Solirubrobacterales bacterium
CCATCGAGGCCAGCATCTGGGTAGCCGTGATCGCCGCCTTCGAGCGCCGACCGGCGGCGCGGATCAGCCGCTTCTGCACGATCGGCACCTGCGAGAGCGGCAGTTCGATTCCGAGGTCGCCGCGCGCCACCATCACCCCGCCGGTCGCCTCGCGCACGATCCCGTCGATGTGTTCCGCCGCCTGCTGGCGCTCGACCTTGGCGACGAGCGGGATGTCGGAGCCGAGCCGTTCGAGCCGTTCGCGCACCGGTAGCAGGTCTTCGGGTTCGGAGACGAAGGAGACGGCGAGGAGGTCGACCCCCTGCTCGACGGCGAAATCGACCCAGTCGAGGTCGGTCGCGCCGGCCGGCGGCAGCGGCGTGCCGCCGGGGATGTTGATCCCCTTGTGCGAGGAGAGGGTGCCGCCGACCTCGACCTCGGCCTCCACCCCGTCGCCGTCGCCGTCGGCGACCCGCAGCCGGATCGCCCCGTCGGCGAGGTAGACGACCTGGTCCTGCCGCAGGCCGCCGATCGCCGAGCCGGGCACCGGGATCGTCTCCTGGTCCCCCTCGACCTCCTGCGGCGTCAGGGTCACGTGCATCCCGGTCTCGAGCTCGGCGACGTCGTCGCGGATCGCGCCGATCCGCAGCTTCGGCCCCGGCAGGTCGCCGAGGATCGCCACCTCGCGCCCGACCCGCTCGGCCGCCGCCCGCACCGCCGCGATCGTCTCCGCCTGCCGCTCCCGCCCGGCATGGGAGAAGTTGAGGCGGAAGACGTCGGCGCCCGCCGCGACCAGCTGCTCCAGCACCGCCGGCTCCCAGCTCGCCGGCCCGACCGTGGCGATGATCTTCGTGCGCCGCCCCAGATGAGCGGCGGGGTTGGGGAATACGCGCGACTCCATCAACGGTGACTGTAGAGGGAGGGCAGCGATTGCCCCGTATCTCAGCACCGTCCTGCCCTTAAAGAACATGTTCTTTTATTTACATGTACGATGCAAAACCTTTTTGTACCGGAATAAACATGGCAGAAGACCAATTCGATAGTCGGGATCTGGATCCGGAGAACGCTCGCCCGACCGACGACACGCCGTCGTCGGACGACGATCCTCGCGCGTCGGTGCTGCGTCCGCAGGAGATGGGAAGGGCGGAAGCCAAGCCGATCCCGCCCCGCATCCGGGAGCAGGCGCTGCCGGAGAAGGACGACGATCGGTTCTTCGACCGCTGGGTGGTGGACAAAGCGCGCGGGCTGGGTGAACGGGCCGTTCGCCAACCGGCGCTCGACCAGCTGAAGAAAACGGTGCGCTCGTTCGCCGAATGGCGAAGCCTCCGCCACCGGGCCAGGGCCGAGACCGAGAGCATCGGTGACCGAGAGCTCGTTGCCTCGACCGCGGAGCGGATCAGAAACGCCGAAGCGGAAGCCGGGCGACTGGAGGCGAGCGCCGAAGAAGCGGATCGAGATGCCACCCGCTTCGCGCGCGACATCGAAGAAGCGAATGAACGGATCGCTGACCTGCGCCCGGCGCTTCGCGGCTCCCCTCGCTGGGACTTCCGCCTAGTCGGGCTCGCCAATTTCGTCGTCTTCGGCGTCGACTTCTACATCATCCAGATCGCCCTCAGGTCGATTCCCGGAACCAGCTCCCAGCACCGTCTCACTGCCCTGATGCTGGGAATGGGGGCCGTGGTGGTCGGAGACGTCCTCGGTTGGATGGCAGCCGCCGGCTCCATCAACCGGGAGGGTGAGATCCACCGCCCCAGACCGGCCACGATCGCGGCGGTCGCCGGGATGCTGATCCTCGCGATCTGGTTCTTCGGAGAACTTGGCGAATTCCGCGAAGCCGGCTTGAGGGCCGCGGAGCAACGCGGTCCGGACTTCGGCGATCCGACCTTCTTCACGATCGCCCAAATCCTCTTCCTTATCGCGGCCGCCGTCTCCTGCTTCGCCTACATGGGTCGGCGCACCGGGAGAGAGCTGTACCGCGCGCAGCAGGAGGGCCTTGCCCGGAGAGATCAGCTTCGCCGCGAAGTCAGCTCCCTCAAGGAGAGGGCGACGGAGGCGCATCGCAGGGCCGCGGAGGCTCCAGCTCTCTCCAAGGCCGCAGAAGAACGGATCCGCTCACGCGAACGGATCGCCGATGGCAAAGCGAAACACGATCTCAAGCAAGGCGAGTATCTGGAAAGCCTGGTGGTACCGGAGTACATGCGGGAGAGAGCAGGGGTGGAAAGCGGGATTCGAGCTTGGCATTTCGGACGCCCTACCCAGTTGAACGTGCCGCCGCTGCTCCTGGTCAGCTCTGCGATCGCCGGAACCTTGATGGCAGGGGGGATCACTTACTTGATCATGGGCAACGTCCTGACCTCGGTGATCACCGGCGTCGTCGTCGCCTTCGCCTTTGCGCTGGCGTTGTGGGGCAGGCATGGAGACGAAGTCGAACCGGAGCGCCCCTGGTGGTATGTCGCCCGGCTCTTCGCCACCGCGCGGAAACCCGAAGAGCGAGCGACCGACATCGAACAGATCGTCCCTTTCGACGCTGACGAGGCCTCACGGGACAGTCACGCCAACGGCAATCACAGTGCCAGGCGAGCGACGCGAAAAGAGCTGTGGGAACAACTCGAGAAGGTAAGGGAGATCATCAACGGTGAAAATGGGAAAGACTGAGATCGCCGAGCTGGTCGGCCTGGTCTTCGTGGTGGGGGCGGTACTGCTCTTTCTGTACCTCTCCGGAGGAGAAGAAGAAGCGCCCGCGGCGCCGAGCGATTCGCGGCCGGTCCTCGTTTGCGTCGACTCGACCCTCTCGACCGACGGGGTGCGGGAAAAATACGAGTCGGATCTGGAAAAGGTTGTCCGCCGCTCGGCGATGCGCCAGGACACGCTCTACGCCGCGGCTTGCGGTGCGAATGCGACCGGCGAAGTCGACTGGCCGATCCAGAAGACGTTCAGGAAGAACTACTCCGACGAACGGTTCGGGCGGGAAGAACTCGAACAACAGGCGGCTGAAGTGATCGAAGGCAATGGCAGCGAGGAAGGCGTCGTCGATCTTCTCGACAGCAGATCCCATGAAGGCACTCCGATCGGGGAAATGCTTGCGGTAACCGCCCGTCAATGCGCCCAAGCTAGGGGAAGCTGCGAAATCTACGTCTTCACCGACGGCGAATGGGCCGACAGCCTGCTGCGGATTCGCGGGGGAATCTCCGATACGGAGCGACGTAATTATCTGCGCGAATACGACAGAAAGAAACTAGCCGGGCTCGGGGGCAGCACCGTCAACTTCATCGGAGTGGGGCTAGGCACCGAAATCGGAGAGTTGCGCCTCGATGAAGCAAGGGAACTGGCCAAAGAACTCGTCGAGCAAGCCGGTGGAACGATGGGCTCTTGGTCGACGCGGCTCTGAGAGCGCCGACTGCCTGCTCGGCTTCGAGTACCTACAATCGTGCGCAGTGCGTGGAGAGGTGGCCGAGTGGCTGAAGGCACTCGCCTGCTAAGCGAGTAGGGGGCGCAAGCTCTCTCGAGGGTTCGAATCCCTCCCTCTCCGTTCGGCGATTCGATGTAGTAAGACGTAGCGCATATCGCGCTACACTGGCTTATGGCTTCCTCCCATCCGCTTTCGCTTCGTCTTGGCGACGACGGCTGGCGTGCTTTGGAGGACCTCGCTCGCAAGCGGGGGCTCACCCGCGCGGAGGCAGCTCGCCAGGCGATTGCCGAGACGGCCGAGCGCGAGCGGAGACGAGCGGGACTGGCGGCGGAGGCCGCCCGACTCGCAGACGACCCCGTCGACCGCGCAGCGCGCGATCGTGTGATGGCTGATATGGACGCAATAGCCGCCGAGTGGCCTGAGTGACGCGCGGCGAGGTCTACCGCGTGAGGCTGCCTTCGAGTCGTGGCCATGAGCAGCACGGGCCTCGATATGCCGTGCTCGTCCAAGCAGACGAGCTTCTTGGGCTTTCGACTGTGCTCGTCGCGCCTACCTCTCGAAGCGCGCGAGCGGCAAGCTTCCGACCCGAGATCGAAATCGCCGGCCAACGCACGCGGGTCATGGTCGAGCAGTTGCGCGCGCTGGACGTGCGTCGGCTTGATGACTTCGAGGGGCACCTGAGTGCAAGCGAGATGCGAGACGTGGACGAAGCGCTCTCGCTGGTTCTCGCGCTGAGCTGAGAGCGTCAGCGGCAAGAAGCCGTTACCGGCTCCACCAGTCCTTGGCGTTGGCGAGGGGGCCCTCGCTGAAGCCGCTCGATTTGCCGCGGCGGGCTTTGCCCTCCGCCCGGGCTCGTTCGGCGGCGAGCTTCTGGGCTTCGGAGAGCTTGGCGATCAGGGTGTCGCGGGTCTCCTCCAGCTCCTCGACGCCGGCGACGTGGGCCTTGGCGCGGGGGCTGGCGGTGTAGAGCTCGGGCAGGTGGCGGACGTAGGTGGCGAGCTCGGCCTCGAGCCGGGCGATCTGCCGCCGCAGCTCCTGGCGGACCTCGATCGTCTCGCTGTCCTCGCCGGCGACCTCGGAGCTCCCTGAAGGCGCCACCTCCTCCTCCGGGCCGAGCATGCTGGCGCAGGCCATCACCACGATCGCCAGCTCGTCGGGGTCGCGGCCGAGCGCCTGCCCCTGCCGCAGCGCTTCCAGCGCCACCGCCTCGAGCTCCGGCTCGGGAACGACGCTCTCGGCGACGAAGGTGCCCCGTCCCTGCTGGCTGACGATCAGGCCCTCGCCTTCGAGCGACTCGTAGACCGAGCGCACGGTGTTGACGTTGACGCCGGCCCAGCCGGCGACGCGGCGCAGGCTCGGCAGGCGCTCCCCCGCGCCGAGCCTGCCGGTGAGGACCAGGGCGCGCAGCCGCCAGCTCAGCTGGACCCCGAGCGGAACATCGCTCCCGGGCTCTAGCGTGAACGGGGTCGACTGTGCTATTTTGCTCATACAGTTAGCTCAAAGCTGTTCTTTTGGAGTCTACCAGTGGGTTCTGGCGGCCCCAAGAGGGGTGGCAAAGGGGATGGGAGGAACACAATGAGGAAGCACCTGAGTCGCACCATCGCCCTGGCGATCGGAATCTCGCTGCTCGTCGCCATCGCAGCAGCCGCGAAGCCGCACACCGTGGGAGTGGAGAAAGTGGAAGCGGGCAACCTCGTCCTCACCGACGCCGGCGGCATCTTCCCCCGGAGGCTCCCGCGCCACCGGCAAGCGCCGATCACGGCCGAGCTTCACGCCACGATCGCCACCAAGGACGGCACCCACCCGCCGGCGGCGCGCCAACTGAGCATCGACTTCGACCGGACCCTGCAGGTCAACGCGAAGGGGCTGCCCTCCTGCAGCGCCGGCAGGCTCAAGGCGCGGTCGACGAGCGCGGCGAAGCGCGCCTGTCCCGGCGCGATCGTCGGCTTCGGCAAGGCCGAAGTCGAAGTCGCCTTCCCCGAACAGAAGCCGTTCACGGCGAGCGGCCCGCTGACCGCCTTCAACGGAGGCGTCCACGGCGGCACCACCCTGCTCTTCGTCCACACCTACATCGACGTGCCGGCGCCGACCGCGGTCGTGGTCGAAGCGAGGATCACGAAGGAGAGCAAAGGGCGCTACGGGATGCACACGGTGACGAGAATCCCGCCGATCGCCGGCGGCGCCGGGTCCCCCGTCGGCTTCGAGCTGAAGCTCGGGCGCAAGTTCACCTACAAGGGCCGGCGCGAGAGCTACCTGACCGGGAGCTGTCCGACCGGCGTCTACTTCACCCAGGGCCACGTCAAGTTCAGCGACGGCACCGTCCTCCACGTCACCCACCCCCTCCCCTGCACCCCCGAGGGATAGCTCTCCGCGGCCCGTCCCCCAGCCTGCCCCCGTCGCCGTTCGGCGGCGCGGGTAGGCTGGCGCCGTGCCAGCTCCCCAGTCGCACGAGCGCTACGAGCGGGTCTTCGCCGAGGTCGAGGCACCGTTCGCCTTCGTCGACCTCGAGGCGATGTGGGCGAACGCGGAGGCGATGCTGGCGCGGGCGGGGGACAAGCCGGTGCGGGTCGCCTCGAAGTCGATCCGCTGCCGGGCGCTGCTGGAGGCGATCCTCGGCAGGGGCGCGCGCTTCCGCGGGCTGATGACCTTCACCCTGCCGGAGACGCTGTGGCTCGCCGAGCAGGGGTTCGAGGACCTGCTGCTCGCCTACCCGACCGCCGACGTCGACGGCCTGGAGGAGCTGGCGCTGCGCTCGGCGGCCAATCCCGAGGGGGCGCCGATCGTGATGGTCGACTGCACCCGCCACCTCGACATGATCGAGTCGGTGCTCGGCAAGGGGGCGCCGCCGATCCGCGTCTGCATCGACGTCGACGCGAGCTGGTGGTGGCTCGGCGGCCGGGTCAAGGTCGGGCCGAAGCGCTCGCCGGTCCACACCGTCGAGGACGCGGTGGCGCTGGCGCGGGAGATCGAAAGGCGGCCGCAGATCGAACTCGACGCGCTGATGGCCTACGAGGGGCAGATCGCCGGCGTCGGCGACCAGCCGCCCGGGCAGCGGCGGCGCGGGGCGGCGATCCGCTGGATGCAGAAGCGCTCGGCGGGGGAGCTGGCCGAGCGGCGGGCGGCGATCGTCGCCGCGCTGAGCGAGTTCGTCGAGCTGGAGATCGTCAACGGCGGCGGCACCGGCAGCCTCGAGCTGACCGCGGCGGAGGAGGCGGTGACCGAGGTGACCGCCGGCTCGGGCTTCTTCGCCCCCGCCCTCTTCGACCACTACAGCCGCTTCAGCCTCACCCCGGCGGCAGGGTTCGCGTTGCCGATCGTCCGCAAGCCCTCGCCGGAGACGGCGACCGCGCTCGGCGGCGGCTACCTCGCCTCCGGGCCGGGGGACGCGGCGCGCCTGCCGGCGCCCTGGCTGCCGCCGGGCCTGGAGCTCGACCCCGAGGAGGGGGCGGGCGAGGTGCAGACGCCGCTGCTCGGCCGCGCCGCGGCGAGCCTCGAGGCCGGCGACCGCGTCTACCTCCGCCACGCCAAGGCCGGCGAGCTCTGCGAGCGCTTCGACACCCTCTACCTCATCGAGGGCGACGCGATCGTCGACGAGGTCCCGACCTACCGCGGCGAAGGGAACGCGTTCCTGTAGGTCACGGTCCGAGGACGCGGTCCGTGTACTCGTTGGCGAAGACGCGGCCGGGGTCGAGCACATCGCGGGCGTGCTGGAACTCGGCCCAGGCGGGGTAGCGCGGCGCCAGGGTCGCGGCGGTCTGGAAGTGGCGCTTGCCCCAATGGGGGCGGCCGCCGTAGGAGTCCATTATCGCCTCGACCGCCTCGAAGTAGGGGCGCCACTCCATGCCGCGGTACTGGTGCACGGCGACGTAGGCCGTCTCGCGCCCGTGGGCGGGGCTGAGCGAGGCGTCGTCGCCGGCGGAGACGCGCATCTCGATCGGGAAGAAGACCGGGTAGCGGTTCGACCGCACCCACTCGACCACCCGCCGGGCCGCCGCCGGCCCGTGCTCGCGCGGCAGCGCGTACTCCATCTCGGTGAAGCGGACCCGGCGCTCGTTGGCGAAGA
>DASUWV010000029.1:0-10941 GCA_036378275.1 Solirubrobacterales bacterium
CCGGTGAGCGGCCCCGAGCAGAACGTCGAGCCGGCCGAGCTGGCTCCGGCGGCCAAGGCGGAGCTCGACCGCGCCTTCGAGGACTTCTACCGCTCGCACCTGCGCGACGTCTATTCCTACGCCTACTACCGGGTTGGGAACCACCACGACGCCGAGGACCTGACCGAGCAGGCCTTCCTTCAGGCCTACCGGCACTTCGACCGGGCGCGGCGCGAGTCCGGCGGGAGGCCGCTGCGGCCGTGGGTGATCCGGATCGCCCACAACCTCGCCTCCAACTACTACCGCGACCGCTCGCGGCGCCCGCAGACGCCGCTGGAAAACGCCGACCCGATCGCCGCCCGCCACGACACCGAGGCGATCGCCGAGGGCCGCGAGGAGCTGCGGCAGGTGATGGCGCACCTCGACCGCCTCTCCGACGACCGCCGCGAGGCGCTGGTCATGCGCTTCGCCCTCGGCATGGACAACCGCGAGATCGCGCGGGCGCTGGGGCGCACCGACGGCGCCACCAAGGTGCTGATCCATCGCGCGATCAAGCAGCTGCAGGAGGAGATGGAAGATGAGAGACCCGAGTGAGACGCTGAGCGGCTCGACCTGGGACGTCGAGCAGCTGCTGAACGACGCGCTGCGGCCGATCGAGCCGCCCGAGCGGCTCTCGGCCTGGTTCGAGGACACGATGGCGGCGATCAGCCAGGCCGCCGCCGAGGAGCTCTCCGACTGGGCCGAGGAGCTCTCCGAGAGCGAGCTGCGGGCGCTGCGCGACCCGCGCAACTGGGTGCGGCCGGTGGTCGCGGTCGGCGCCGGCGGGGCGGCGACCGGGGCGCTGGTGCTGCTGGAGCTGCGCCGCCGCAGCCGCCAGAAGAGCCGAAGCGGCCTACGCTCGCTCGCGAGCGGGCTCCGCTCGCGCCTTTAGCGGGGTGCCGGCGACGGCGGCGAGGCCGAGCAGGCCGATGAGGAGATGGAACCAGCCGGTCCCGAGGCCGAGGATCCCCAGCAGGGTGTAGAGGAGGCCGGCCGCCAGCGAGTACGGCCGCGAGGCGACCCCCGCGAGCAGCAGCCCGATCGCGCCGGTCACGACGTAGAGCAGGTTGAACCAGGCGTTGACTTCGAGGAAGCCGAGGGCACTTTCGAGGTCGCCGAGGCCGGTGAAAGAGGCGTCGTAGAAGAAGCCGACGACGCCGAGGACGAGGAGCAGGGCGCCGGCGACGGTCGCGTAGAGGCGGGCGGGGCTGGCGGGCTCCATCGCGCGCGATTGTAGGCTGCGGAGTCCGATGGCCGGGACCCGGACCCAGACCTGCTACCGCCACCCCGACCGGGAGACGGGCGTCTCCTGCTCCTCCTGCGGGCGGCCGATCTGCCCCGAGTGCATGACCCCGACCCCTGTCGGGATGCGCTGCCCCGAGTGCGCGAGCCAGCGGACCAAGGTGGTGCGGAACCCCACCGGCACCCCCGGCTTCGAGGCGGCGCCCGCCACCTACGTGCTGATCGCGATCAACGTGATCGTGTTCCTGGTCGAGATCGCCTCCGGGGCGGGGGGTCTCTACGAACTGGGGCTGACCCGGTTCATCCTCGACTTCTCCCTCTTCGGGCCCGCTGTCGCCGAAGGCGAGTGGTACCGCCTCGTCACCAGCGGCTTCCTCCACGAGGGGATCATCCACATCGGTTTCAACATGTTCCTGCTGCTGATCCTCGGCCGCCTGCTGGAGCCAGCGCTGGGCACCCCGCGCTTCCTCGTCCTCTACTTCTCCTCTTTGCTCGCCGGCTCTCTGGGGGCGCTGATCGTCACCCCGGACACGTTCGGTCTCGGGGCCTCGGGGGCGGTCTTCGGCCTCGCCGGCGCGGTCTTCGTAATCGCCAGAGGGCGGGGGATGGACGCGCTGGCCAGCCAGATCGGCTTCCTCATCCTCTTCAACCTCGTCTTCAGCTTCGTGTATCCGCACATCAGCTGGGGGGCCCACGTCGGCGGACTGATCGGTGGCGTCATCTGCGCCGGTGCCGTCGTCGCCGGCGAGAAAGGCCTCTTCGGCCGCAACCGCCTGCCGATGGAGTTGGCGGCGATGGCCGCAGTGGGGGCGATCGCCTTCGTTGTCTCCCTGGCGATCGCCTAGCTGCGACCGCTAAGCGTCCGCCGCCGGCCTCGGCACCGGCGCCCGCAGCGCCGTGAAGGCGACGTTTCCCGGCGGGTCGACGCGGTCGGGGTGGAGGATGTGGCCGAGCAGCTCGACGCCGTCGACCAGGCGGGGCCCCGGGTCGCAGAACAGCGTCCCGTCGACGGCGTAGAGGCGCACCGGCCCCAGCGCGGCGATCCGCTCCCAGTGCTCCATCGCCTGCGCCTGCGCCGCCTCCAGCGGCACTTCGGGCATGACGATGAGGACGTCGGCGCGCAGGCTTTCCAGCTCGCCCCAGCCGACCTTGGGCGGGTTCAGCCCCGGGTCCCCGGCGACGTCCTCGCCGCCGGCGATCGAGATCATCTCCGGGATCCAGAAGCCGCCGACCTTGGGCGGTTCAAGCCGCTGCAGGGCGATCACCCGCGGTGAGCCGCTCCCGGCCACCGCCGCCCGCACCGCCGCCAGCCGCCCCTCGAGCTCGCCGCGCAGCTCGTGCGCGTGGTCCTCCATGCCTGTCGCCTCGCCCAGCCGTACGACCTCTTCGAGCATCTCGCTGAGCGTCGCGACGCGCATTGCACAATCAATATCCCACCTGCGCGTCCCGAGTTGCGGAAAAGCCGGCGCCGGGCAAGCTATATTCACGTTGCCGCATGGCCGAGGACGTCCCAGCCCGAAGTACCGGGCCGCATAGCCGATGAGCGTCCTGCTGCTCGTCCTTCTGATGCTGTTGATCGCGATCAACGGCTTCTTCGTCGCGGCCGAGTTCGCCTTGGTCCGCAGCCGCCGCGGCAAGCTCGAACAGGCCGCCGAGGAGGGCGAAGCCGGCGCCGAGGCCGTGGTCGAGCAGCTCGACCGGATCGACGAATCCCTCTCCGCCTGCCAGATCGGGATCACCGCCGCCTCGATCGGGATCGGCTTCCTCGGCGAGCCCTCGCTGGCGAAGCTGCTGGAGCCGCTCTTCGGCGGCCTCTCGCACGAGGCCGCGGCGGCGATCTCGCTGGCGCTCGCCTTCGCCTTCGTCACCGCGATCCACATCTCGATCGGCGAGCAGGTGCCGAAGATGATGGCGATCGCCAACGCCGAGAAGACCGCCCGCCGGGTCTCACGGCCGCTCGCCTGGTTCGCCGTCGCCACGGCGCCGGTGACCAAGGCGCTGAGCTGGGTCTCCAACCGTGTCGTCCGCCTCTTCGGCGTCAACCCGACCGACCTCGAAGAGCACCACACCTCCGAGGACCTGAAGCAGATCATCGACAGCTCGCGGATGGGGGGGACGCTCGACCCCGGCGAGGCCGGCATGCTCGGCGGCGTCTTCCACCTGCACGAGCAGGAGGCGCGCGAGGTGATGACGCCGATCCCGGCGGTGATCACCGTCGACGCCTCGGAGACCGTGGAGGCGGCGCTGCGGCGCTGCGTCACCTCCGGCCACACCCGGCTGGTCGTGATCGAGGACGACAACCGCGACCGGGTCAAGGGGATCGTCCACAACAACAGCCTCGCCCGCCTCTACATGAGCGAGGGCCCCGACGCGCCGCTCGACACGGTCATCCGCGACGCCCTGATCGTCCCCGAGACCCGCCCCCTCGACGACCTCCTGCACGACCTGCAGGTGCAGCGCACCTCGCTCTCGGTCGTCGTCGACGAGTACGGGCGCACGGTCGGGATCGTCACCGTCGAGGACATCCTCGAGGAGGTGGTGGGGGAGATCGAGGACGAGACCGACCCGCGCGCCGCCGCCCTGCGCGAGCTCACCAACGGCGACTGGTTCGTCCGCGGCCACGTCTCGCTCGGCGACCTCGAGGACGCCGGGATCGAGTTGCCGGTCGACAGCGACACCTACAACTCGATCGGCGGCTTCGTCTTCGGCCAGCTCGGCCGGCTGCCGAAGCGGGGCGACTCGATCGCGGTCGACGGCTACACGATCCGGGTCGAGGCGGTGCGCGAGAACCGGATCGAGGCGGTGCGGATCAGCCGCCGTTCCGTCCGCCCCGCGGCCTAGCTTCTCCAGGCAACCCGCGACCGCTCGAATGCTGGAGGTACGCCATGTGGGTTGTCCGCCTGACCGACAAGCAGCTCGAGGTCTTACGGGCGCTGCTGCGCTCCGAGGAGCACCTCGGCCCGGCGCTGAGGGGCGCGATCGAGGCCCTCGACCTCGCCCGCTGGGACGAGCTGCCCGAGGCCGAGCTCCCCTGGGAAGAGATCGAGATCGTCGCCCGCCGTCAGGGCATCAGCGAGGCCGACGTGATCTGGGACCTCGCCGCCAAGGGAGGCGCCGCCAGAGCCGACTGACTCAGTCGTAGCTGTAGAAACCTGCGCCGCTCTTGCGGCCCAATTTGCCCTCGCCGACCATCTCCTCGATCAGGCCGGGGGGACGGTGGGTCGGCTCTTCGGAATCGGCGTAGAGCGCGTCGCCGATCGCCTTGGCGACGTCGAGGCCGACGAAGTCGAGCAGGGCGAGCGGGCCCATCGGGTGCCCCGCGCCGAGCTTCATGCAGGTGTCGACCTCGCCGGCTTCCATGCCGGTCCGCTCGACCAGCCGCACGGCGTCGAAGAGGAAGGGGAAGAGGAGGCGGTTGACGACGAAGCCGGCCTGGTCGGGGACCTCGACCGCGGTCTTGCCGAGCGCCGCGCACCAGGCGAGCGCCTTCTCGCGGGCGGAGGCGGCGCCGTCGGGGATGCAGACCTCGACCAGGGCCATCCGCGGCACCGGGTTGAAGACGTGGAAGCCGAACAGCTTCTCGGTGCCGGCCGCCGCGGCGATCTCGGCGATGCTGAGCGAGGAGGTGGTGGTGGCGAGGTCGGCGTTCGGGCAGGCTTCGGCGATGCGGCCGAGGAGCTCGCCCTTCGGCTCGACCCGCTCGACGATCGCCTCGACGACGACGTCGCAGTCGGCGAGGTCGGCGGGGTCGGTGGTAACCCGCAGCCGCGAGGGCTCGGCGCCCTCGATCTTGGCGCAGGCGGCGACGACTTTCTCCTCGGCGCGCCAGGCGGAAGCCTCGCTGCGGGCGAGCAGGATCGTGTCCGCGGTCGTGGTCGAGACCGCGGCAAGGCCGGTGGCGATCGCCCCGCTGCCCGCGATCCCCGGACTCGTGTACCCCTGATTAGCGCTCATTGGGGCGGGTTCCTATCACGCATCAAGGGCCTGGTGCCGCGCGACCGCGCTTTGGCTGACTGACCAGTCAATCAGCTACCCTCAAAGGAGATCTTCAAGAACGGAGGGCAGCAGATGGGCAACGGCAGCGGCAGGTTCGGAGGACGGGAAGTCGTCATCGTCGAGGCGGCGCGGACGCCGATCGGCCGCGGCCACCCGGAGAAGGGCTACTACAAGGACCTCCATCCCTCCAACCTCCTCGCCCGCACCTACGAGGAGCTGATCGACCGCGCCGGGATCGACCCGAACGAGGTCGGCGACGTCGTCGCCGGCTGCGTGCAGCAGTTCGGCGAGCAGGCCCTCAACATCGGCCGCAACGCCTGGCTCGAGGCCGGGCTGCCTCAGGAGGTCCCCGCCACCACCGTCGACCGCCAGTGCGGCTCCGCCCAGCAGGCGGTCAACTTCGCCGCGGCGCTGGTCGCCTCCGGCGTCCACGACGTCGCGATCGGCGGCGGCGTCGAGCACATGGGCCATATCTCCTTCGCCGACTCCTACTCGGTGATGGAGGAGCACGGGATGGCCTTCTCGCCGGAGCTGATGGAGCGCTACGACCTGATCCCGCAGGGCCTCTCGGCGGAGATGATCGCCGACAAATGGGAGATCAGCCGCTCCGAGCTCGACGAAATCGGCGTCCGCTCCCAGCAGCTCGCCCAGCAGGCGACCGAGGAGGGCCGCTTCGAGCGCGAGATCATCCCGATGCAGGTCAACGGCGACACCTACGTGACCGACCAGGGGTTGCGGGAGACCACTCTCGAGGGCCTCTCACAGCTGAAGCCGGCCTTCAAGGAGGACGGCAAGATCACCGCCGGCAACTCCTCCCAGGTCTCCGACGGCGCCGCCGCGGTGCTGCTGACGACCCGCGAGAAGGCCGACGAGCTGGGGCTGAAGCCGCGGGCGCGGATCTTCGACCAGACCACCGTCGGCGTCGATCCGGTGATCATGCTGACCGGCCCGATCCCGGCGACCAGGAAGCTGCTCGAGCGCAACCGGATGACGATGGAGGACATCGACCTGGTCGAGATCAACGAGGCCTTCGCCTCGGTGGTCGGCGCCTGGCGGCGCGAGCTCGAGCCGGACATGGACCGGGTCAACGTCAACGGCGGCGCGATCGCCCTCGGCCACCCCCTCGGCTCGACCGGCGCCCGCCTGATCACCACCCTGCTGCACGAGATGGAGCGCTCCGACAAGGAGATGGGCCTGGTGACGATGTGCTGCGGCGGCGGCATCGGCACCGGAACCCTGATTCAGCGGGTGTAGTCGCGCGGCGGCCAACCTGAAGAGCCGCGGATGCGGATAGGTTGTCGGTCCAGTCCGGCAAACCCCGAAGGCAGAGGAGAAAAAGTGAGCAAGCGCGTCATCGCGCTGCTTGCGGCCCTCGCCGCGCTCGCGATGATCGTCGCGGGGTGCGGTGGCGGCAGCAGCAGCACCGAAAGCACCAGTTCGTTGACGAAAGCGGAATTCGTCAAGCAGGGCAATGAAATTTGCGCCCAGGGCAGCAAGGAAATCCAAGAAGGCTTCGAAAAGTTCGCCAAAGAACAGGGCTTCTCGAAGAAGAAGAAACCGTCCAAGGCGCAGCTGGAAGAAGGGATCGAAACGGTCGTGATCCCGAAGATCCGCAAGGAGATCGAAGGCATTCGCGCTCTCGGAATCCCTGCCGAAGAAGGCGCCGAAGCCGAAGCGGTCCTCGATGCCGCCGAAGAAGCGCTGGAAAAGGGCGAAGAAAATCCCAGCCTGCTGGCGAAGGAAGAAAGCGCCGGACCGTTCGCGAAGGTGAACAAGCTCTCGCGCGAATTCGGCCTCACCAAGTGCGGCGAAGAAGAAGGCTGACCGTCCAGTTAGCTTTCCCCGCATTCGCATGCAAGAAAGGGCGCCTTCGGGCGCCCTTTTCTTGCACAGTCGATATGCTCGCATTTATGCGCAGGGAGTATTTAGTGCTCGGGCTGCTTGCTTTGCTCTTGCTCGTGAGCGGCTGCGGCAGCAGCTCCGGTGCCGAGGAAGAACCGCTCAGCCACCGGCAGTTCGTTCACCGCACTCAGGCCTGGTGCCATCGCGGCTACCTCAAGCAGGAAAAGGCGATGAAGAAGTTCGCCAAGGAACACGGGCTTGTTTTCGGCGGCGGCGAACCGTGGGAGCAGGAAGTGCTGAACGAAAAGGTGGTCCTTGAATTCGAGCGCAAGAAGATCGCCTTCTGGAAGTCGCTGACGCCGCCGAAAAGCGATGAGAAACAGGTGGAGGCGATCATCAAATCGATGGAAAAGGGCGTCGAAGTCACCGAAAAGGAACCGTGGCAGCTTGCCGAACAGGGATTCCGGCCGAAGAAGCCGCATGAACCGTTCGAAGAAACCCGGGCTCTCACCGGCGAATACGGCCCTTGGCTCTGCGGGCAGGCCTGACTTGATCCTCGGCCGTCTCGTCTGATCAGGCCCTGGCCAGCCGGCCAGGCGACCTCTATATGCTGCGCGGCGATGGACCTGACGCTGTCGCCATCGGAGGAGGAGTTCCGCGAAGAGGTCCGCAGCTGGCTGCAGGAGAACCATCCGGGGCCTGAGCCCGAGGCGGGGCTCGACGAGGTGATGGCCTTCCGCCGCGACTGGCAGCGCAAGCTCCACGACGCCGGCTGGGCCGGGATCTCCTGGCCGAAGGAGTACGGCGGCCGCGGCGCGACGATGATCGAGCAGGCGATCTTCGCCGCCGAGGCGACGCGCCAGGAAGCGCCGGCGCCGGCCAACGTGCTGGGTCTGGCGATGGGCGGGCCGGTGGTGATCGCCCATGGCAGCGAGGAGCAGAAGGCCCGCTACCTGGAGCCGATCCTGACCGGCGAGGAGATCTGGTGCCAGGGCTTCTCCGAGCCTGAGTCCGGCTCCGACCTCGCCTCGCTGAAGACCCGCGCGGTCAAGGACGGCGACGAATGGGTGGTCACCGGGCAGAAGGTCTGGACGACCTTCGCCCAGTACGCGAAGTGGTGCATGCTGGTCGCCCGCACCGACCCCGACGCGCCCAAGCACCAGGGCCTCACCTACTTCCTGCTCGACATGGAGCAGGACGCGGTGCAGACGCGGCCGCTGGTGCAGATCACCGGCGAGGGCGAGTTCAACGAGGTCTTCTTCGAGGAGGCGCGGGTGCCCGACGAGAACGTCGTCGGCGGCGTCGGCAACGGCTGGGCGGTGGCGATCACGACCCTGATGAACGAGCGCGCCGGGCTCGCCTTCGGGGCAATCTCTCAGATCCAAAACAGCCTCGGTCGGCTCGGCAAGCTGGCCAGGGAGACGCCGGTGAACGGCGGCAGCGCGGCTGAGGACCCCTACTTCCGCCAGCGGA
Source organism: Solirubrobacterales bacterium (assembly GCA_036378275.1). Classification (GTDB taxonomy): domain Bacteria; phylum Actinomycetota; class Thermoleophilia; order Solirubrobacterales; family 70-9; genus VAYN01. Next base: position 8,572 of record DASUWV010000029.1, read on the forward strand.
TCGCCCAGCTCCACATCGAGGTGGAGACGATGCGGCTGAACGCCTACCGCGGCCTGACCAAGACGATGCAGTCCGGGATTCCCGGGCCGGAGGGCTCGCTCGGCAAGTGGCAGTGGGCCGACATCAACCAGGACCTGACCGAGCTGGCGCTGGAGATCGAGGGCGCCTACTCGCTGCTGTCGCGCGGTTCCGAGCACGCGGTCGCCGGCGGCGCCTGGCAGTACAGCTTCCTCCGCTCCCGCGCCAACTCGATCGAGGGCGGGACCACCGACATCCTCAAGAACATCATCGCCGAGCGGGTCCTGGGCCTGCCGCGGCTGCGCTAGGGCGAGCAAGGGATTCCATGTACTTCGACCTCACCGACGAGCAGCAGGCGATCAAGTCGACCGCCCACGACTTCCTCGCCTCGCGCTTCAAATCGGAGCGGCTGCGGGAGATCGCGGCGAGCGAGGACGGCTTCGACGAGAGCGGCTGGAAGGAGATGGCCGAGCTCGGCTGGGCCGGGCTGGCGCTGCCCGAGGAGTGGGGCGGCCAGGGGCTGGGGATCGTCGACCTCGCCGTGCTCTTCGAGGAGATGGGCTACGTCTGCGCGCCTTCGCCGCTGCTCTCGAACACGATCGCTGGCCTGGCCATTGCCGCCGGAGGCTCCGACGAGCAGAAGGAGCGCTGGCTGGCGCCGCTGGCCGCGGGCGAGCTGCACGGCACCCCGGCGCTGATCGACGCGGGCCTTCCGGCCGTGCCGGGCAAGTTCGCGATGGCGGCCGAGGAGAGCGACGGCGGCGTCGTCCTCAACGGCGAAAAGACGCTGGTGATGGACGCAGCGAGCGCAGACTTCTTCCTCGTCGCCACCGCCGACAACCGGCGCCACCTCGTCGAGAGCGGCGCCGAGGGGGTGACGGTGACGCCGGAAGAGTCGATCGACCTCACCCGGCGGATGTCGTCGGTCCGGCTCGAGAACGTCCGTGTGGCGCCGGAGAACACGCTGCCGGGCGGCGAAGCGGAGTACTTCCCGGTCTTCCTGCGCGCCTGCGTGGCGATCGCGGCGGAGTCGACCGGGGTGGCGCAGCGGGCGCTCGACATTTCCGTTGAGTACGCCAAAGACCGCCGGCAGTTCGGGCGGCCGATCGGCGCCTACCAGGCGGTCTCGCACCGCTGCGCGCAGATGCTGCTCGAGACCGAGAACTCGCGCTCGGCCGTCTACGGGGCGGCCTGGGCCGCCGATGCGGAGCCGGAGTCGCTGCCGCTGGCGGCCTTCATGGCCAAGGCTTATTCCTCCGACGCCGGCTGGCGGGTGCCCGACGCGGCGATCCAGACCCACGGCGGCATCGGCTTCACCTGGGAGCACGACCTCCACTTCTTCCTCAAGCGCGGCCGCGCCAACGCCGCCGTCTTCGGCGACGCGAAGTGGCACCGCGAACGCGTCGCCGACGCGGTCCTGGCCGGCGACTCGGTCCCCGCCGCCGCCTGACCCGCGCGGCCGCACGCTCGAAGCCGGCGGCGGGAGCCGCCGCTTGTCCGGGTACCGCACTTCGGCTTAGGATCGGTTGTCCCAGTCGTTCTCTGCAAGGAGGTGTCGCATGTCCGAGGATCGCTGGCCCGTCGTGGGAGCGTCGTTCGGGATCGTCGCGGCAGTGCTGCTGATCCTGTCCTTTCTCTTCACCGGAAGCCCGCCTGGGTTCCACGACTCGGCCGCAGAAGTCAAGTCGTTCGTCGAAGACAACCATGCCGAACTGCAGGCCTCGGTCGCGTTCGGGTTCGCGGCCTTGGTCGCCTTCCTCTGGTTCCTCGGCAGCGTCTTCCTGCGGCTGCGGGAGGCGGAGCCGTTTCCCCGCCTGTCGGCCACCGCGCTCGCGGGCGGGGTCGCGCTCGCGGCGGCCGGGCTGACCGGCACCGCGGCCGAGGGCGCCGCCACCTACCACAGCTCGACCCTCGGGGCCGACTCGGTGCTCGCCCTCTGGGACCTGAGCGTCTTCGGCCTCCTCTTCTTCCTCGCCGGCTTCACCGTGCTCGCGGCCGCGACGGGACTGCTCGCCTTGAGGCTGAACGCGCTGCCGAGGGGGCTCGGCATCTACAGCCTCCTTGCCGCCTGCTACGTGTTCGTCGTCGGCGTCGTCGCCAGCTTCACCGAAACCGGTGCCTTCTCACCCTCCGACGGCGCCCTCGGGGTGATCGCCTTTCTCGCCTTCCTGATCTGGCTGGTGGCGACGAGCCTGACGCTGATGCGGCAGCCGCGCGCGGGCGCGCGAAGCCCGGGGTGACGGCGCGCCGGTGAGCGCCCTCGACCGTGTCTCCGTCGCCGCGATCGGCACCTCGGTCGCCGACCTCGAGGCGGAGACGCTGCGGGCCGAGGCGGCCGGCGTCGAGTGCGTC
>DASUWV010000030.1:0-4395 GCA_036378275.1 Solirubrobacterales bacterium
CCCGCGCGAGGGCGTCGAGCAGTACTCGCGGGCGACCCAGAGGCCGAGCCGCACCAGCTCCGGCGTCGCCCCCGCCTCCAGCGCCTCGAGCGGCTCGGCGAGGCGCTCGGGCGGCAGCTCGGAGGCCTCCGCGAGCTCGACCACGACACCGAGGATGCGGCGCGGGCCGAAGGGGACGCGGACGACGCTGCCGACGTCCAGGTCCGCCATCGCCTCGGGCCGGCGGTAGTCGAACGGGCCGCGCAGGGCGCGGGCGGTGGTCAGCGGCTCGACGCGGAGAATCGCCACCGGCCGAGGTTATGCGCAGAGGGGGACGAGGCCATATGCTGGCGCCGATGAGCCTCAACCTGAGCGCTGGAGAGCAGGTCATCTTCGAGGGCCATCCCTCCTGGCGGGCGATCCTCGGCTTCTACCTCAAAGGGGTCCTGATCGCCGTGATCCTCGGCGTGATCGCGAAGCTCGTCTGGAGCGACGGCACCGCTTTCCTGGTGATCCTCGTCATCCTCGGCCTGACCCTGCTGATCGGCTTCGTCAAGCGGGTCGCGACCACCTACACGATCACCAACCGCCGCCTCAACATCAAGCGCGGGATCGTCTCCAAAGAGGTCCAGGAGACGCGCCTCGAGCGGGTCCAGAACGTCAACTACCGCCAGAGCGCCTACCAGCGCCTGATGCAGATCGGCGACGTCGACTTCGACACCGCGGCAAGCGACGACTACAACTTCGTCTTCGCCGGTGTGGCGGACCCAGGCGATGTGGTCCACGCGGTGGATCAGGCGACGGGCGCGAGCGCGGCCGGCACGCACGGCCTCGGCGAGGCCCAGCCGCCGGGCGCTTAAGCGCGAAGGTTGGCCGCCGTTCGTTCGAGGATCTGGCGGACGTGGCGGGGTTCGTACTTGACCTGGTAGTGGGAGAAGCGGAGCGGGGTCAGGCCGGCAGCGGTGTGGGTCTGGAAGCGAAGCGCGTCGCGGGTCTGGGCTGAAGGGGTGCGGTGGTAGCGCCAGCCATCGGTCTCTACGACGAGGCCGAGGTCGGGCCAGAAGAAGTCGACCTCGAATTCATTGACCATGACTTTGCTGAGCGGCACCGGCAGTCCGGCCGCGGCGGCGATGGGTCGGAAGAGCAGTTCGAGTTCGTCGTCGGAGAGCCGGAAGGTGTGCTTGTCGAGGATCGCGCGAAGCGGTCGAATTCCCGGCTCCCCGGTGTGATTGTCGAGCGCCTTGCGGAGGGCATCAGGGTCGATCACATCCCGCTTGTCCGCCTCGTTGATCGCCCGCTCGAGCCGGTTCTCAGGCAGCTCGAGGGCGATGTCGAGGAACGTCTTCACGGGCTGGGTGACGGGGATCCCGAGCCGAGTCCCGATATCGCGGTTCCAGAGCCCAGCGCGGTCATGAACACGAATCCCGGGACGCCGCCGCGAGGAGTGGCGGTGGAGACTGATGTCGATCACACCCTTTCTCTCCGTGCCAAAGCCCCAAAGCGCGGCGGCACTTCGATGGCTCAACAGCGCGTCCTCTCCACAAGCAAGCACAGCCGCCATCCACCGCCCCTCCCGTGCAAGCTGCGGCCGTCCCACGACGTAGACACCAGTTCTAACGGCATGCAGCCGCCCACTCTTCATGCGATGGCGTATCCCCTTTGCCGTAAAGCCGAGATCCAGCAACTGCCTCCTCGCCACCACCCCATGCTGTCGCCGAGCCAGAGCCCACACCTCCCGACTCCTCGTTTCCAGAGTTTTGGCCCTCATAAGGGCTCAAAGTCTGGAAACGACGCGACTCGCCCCCCTTACCTGCTCTGTTCCCGGCTTACCTGCCGGAGTTTGCGGGGCTTACGCGGCGGCGGCTTCGGCGCCTGCCGCGTCGCGGAGGGCGTCGGCGCGGTCGGTGCGCTCCCAGGTGAAGTCGTCGTCTTCGCGGCCGAAGTGGCCGTAGGCGGCGGTCTTCTGGAAGATCGGGCGGTGGAGGTCGAGGTACTCGCGGAAGGCGCCGGGGCGCATGTCGAACTCGGCCTCGACCAGGCGGGAGATCTGCGAGTCCGGCAGCTGGCCGGTGCCGAAGGTCTCGACCATGAGGCTGACCGGGTGGGCGACGCCGATCGCGTAGGCGACCTGCACCTCGCAGCGCTGCGCCAGGCCGGCGGCGACGACGTTCTTGGCCACGTGGCGGGCGGCGTAGGCGGCCGAGCGGTCGACCTTGGACGGGTCCTTGCCGGAGAAGGCGCCGCCGCCGTGGCGGGCCATGCCCCCGTAGGTGTCGACGATGATCTTGCGGCCGGTGAGGCCGGCGTCGCCGACCGGGCCGCCGATCACGAACTTGCCGGTCGGGTTGACGAGGAACTCCTTGCCGAGTTCGGTTGGGTCGAAGCGGCCGGGCACCTCGGCTTCGAGGACCGGGATCACCACGCTCTCCCAAAGTTCGGGCTTGATCTGGCTCTGCGAGTCGACGCCCTCGTCGTGCTGGGTGGAGATCAGGAGCTTTTCGACGGCGGCGGGGCGGCCGTCGGCGTAGCGGACGGTGACCTGGGTCTTGCCGTCGGGGCCGAGGTAGCCCATCGTCCCCTCCTTGCGCACCGCCGCCAGCCGTTCGGCGAGGCGGTGGGCGAGGTGGACCGGCATCGGCATCAGCGCCTCGGTCTCGTCGCTGGCGTAGCCGAACATCATCCCCTGGTCCCCCGCCCCGGCGACGTCGAGGTCGTCGGTGTCGGATGGGTCAACCTTGGTCTCGTAAGCCTTGTCGACGCCTTGGGCGATGTCGGGCGACTGTTTGTCGATCGAGGTCAGGACCGAGATGTGGTCGCAGTGGTAGCCGTAGTTGCCGTGGTCATAGCCGATCCCCCGCACCGTCTCGCGGACGATTTCCGGGATGTTGAGGTGGACCTCGGTGGAGATCTCCCCCGAGACCACGGCCATGCCGGTGTTGACGAGCGTCTCGCAGGCGACGCGGCCGCCCGGGTCGTCCCTCATCACCGCGTCGAGGACCCCGTCGGAGATCGCATCGGCGACCTTGTCCGGATGCCCCTCGGTGACCGACTCTGACGTGAAGAGGTACTCGCCCTCGGCAAGTGGCTTAGTTGACATGCGAGAAGAGTAAAGGAACGTCGAGTGAAACCGTCGGTGCGCCTGACCAAGCAGATCAAGGACGCAGGGAGCGTGGCGTGCTCTGCACGCGAGCGACCGAGGACGCCGAGATGCGCCGGTCAGGCGTATCGACGGCGGCCCGAGGCAGGCACGAAATCGATGATCAAAGGGACCCCCTCCAGCCCGTAGGCCTCGCGCATCCGGTTCTCCAGGTGGTAGGCCCAGTCGCGGCTGATCAGCTTGCGGTCGTTGACCTGGATCGCGACCCGCGGCGGCCGCTCCCCCACCTGCGCCGCGTAGTAGAGCCGCAGGCGCTTGCCGCGTTTCGAGGGCGGCGGCGTGCGGGCGACGACGTCGCTGACGAAGCGGTTCAACTCCGGGGTCGGCACCCGCTCCCCGGCCTTGTCCGCCAGCTCAAACGCCCGCGGCAGCAGGGTGCCGACGTTGCGGCCGGTCTTCGCCGAGACGGTGACGACGGCGGGGCGCAGCCGCAGCTTGCGCTCGACCCGGGCGCGCGCGTCGTCGATGTCGGTGGCGGTGACGTCCCACTTGTTCATCGCCAGCAGGCAGGCGCAGCCGGCCTTCATCGCCATCTCGGCGACCCGCATGTCCTCGGTCGTCACCCCCTCGGAGGCGTCGCAGACGACGATCGCGACGTCGGCCCGCTCCACCGCCCGTTCCGAGCGCAGCTGCGCGTAGTAGTCGACGGTGCCGGCGACCTTGGAGCGGCGGCGCAGCCCGGCGGTGTCGACCAGGACCGCGCGGCGGCCGTCGACCTCGAGCGCGGTGTCGATCGCGTCGCGGGTGGTGCCGGCGACGTCGGAGACGATCACCCGCTCGGAGCCGAGGAAGGCGTTGACGAGGGAGGACTTGCCGACGTTGGGGCGCCCGATCACGGCGACGCGGACGGCCTCGTCCTCCTCGCCCTGCGGCTCGCGGTCGCCGAGGGCGGCGGCGATCGCGTCGAGCAGGTCGCCGGTGCCGAGGCCGTGGGTGGCGGAGACGGCGACCGGGTCGCCGAGCCCGAGCGCGTGGAACTCGGCGGTGATCGCGAAGTCGTCGGGCCGGTCGGCCTTGTTGACGACGACGATCACCGGCACCTCGGAACCGCGCAGCGTCTTCGCCAGCTCGGCGTCGCCGGCGCGCAGCCCGGCGCGGCCGTCGACGACCAGCACGATCGCCTCGGCTTCGGCGATCGCCAGCCGCGCCTGGGCCTGGACGTCGCGGGAGAGCTCGGCCTCGTCCTCGAGGTCGATGCCGCCGGTGTCGACCAGCTCGAAGCCGAGCCCGTTCCATTCGGTGGCGAGGCGCTTGCGGTC
>DASUWV010000031.1:0-25172 GCA_036378275.1 Solirubrobacterales bacterium
GCCGGCAGCTGCCGCCCAGCCCTGCTTGCTGCGGGCGAGGCCAATTGCCGGGCAGCGACGGTCCTGATGGCGACGGTATGGGAGAGGGTGATGGCCGACCTCCGAGCCGCTGCCGCCTTGGCGACTCCACAAGGAGACGCGTGACCGTGGCGATAGATGTAGCTGCTAGCCTCGGCGCCGTGACGCTACATGGACATGAGACGGAGGTGGGTGTGCGCGAGCTCCACGACCGCCTCAGCGAGTACCTCGAGAAGGTCGAGGAAGGAGCGGAGGTGGTCGTGACCCGGCGCGGAAAACGCATCGCCCGCCTCAGCAAAGTCGACGGGCCCCGGCCGCTGGAAGAGTTCGAACGCAGGGGCTTGGTGCGGTGGCCGAAGAGGCCGAAGGAGGTTCGCAAGCCTTTGGCGGGGAGCAAAGGGTCCGTCTCGGACCTCGTCAGGGAGCAGCGGCGCTGATCCTCTATTTCGATACGTCGGCATTGGTCAAGCTGGTCCTGGCCGAGCGGGGATCTGACCTGGCGTGGGAGCTTTGGGCGGGCGCTCAGCCCAGCGTGTCGAGCATCCTGGCGTATCCAGAGGGGCGTGCTGCGCTTGCAGCGGCGCGCAGGGGCGGCCGGCTCGACTCAGACCTTTATCGGAGGTCCCTGCTGAACTTCGAGAAGACCTATGAGGAGCTCCTGTCGATCGAGGTCGACGATCGCCTGGCCATGTCCGCCGGCGAGCGAGCTGCGAGCTTCGGCTTGCGTGGCGCCGATGCAGTCCACCTTGCAACGGCGCTTGATCTGAGCGACGAGGAAGTCATCTTCGTCACCTGGGACCGGGATTTGGCTGATGCGGCGGCGTCGGCAGGGCTGGCCGTCGTCGGTGCCCCGGTATAGCCGCGAGCTCCGAACGAACCCGAATGCGGCTGAGAGGAGTCGAACCTCCACGGGTGTTTCCACCCACAAGGCCCTCAACCTTGCGCGTCTACCAGTTCCGCCACAGCCGCTTGAGGGAAGGCGATTCTAGATGTTTGCGTGCAGGGGAGGGCGGACGTTGCGGTCGTCCGAGGGGGGCGGTACTCTACGAACAAGTGTTCGAAGGCGATTTGCGGCTGTTTGAACTTGACCCGGCGACGGAGGAAAGCGGAACGACGATGGATCTGGACCTGACCAAGCGGCAGAAGGAGATCTTCGACTTCATCCGCAAGTACGCGGCCAAGACCGGCTATCCGCCGACGGTGCGGGAGATCGGCAAAGCGGTGGGGCTGCACTCTTCTTCAACCGTGCACGCGCACCTGGCCAACCTGGAGAAGCTGGGGCTGGTCAGACGCGATCCCTCGAAGCCGCGGGCGATCGAGCTGCTCTTCGACAAGGCGAAGAGCGCGATCAGCTCCGAAAGCGGCTTGCCGCTGGTCGGGCAGGTCGCCGCGGGGGCGCCGATCCTGGCCGAAGAGAACATCGAGGAGTACCTCGAGATCCCCGACGTGATCGGGGGCGAGGACGGCGACTACATCCTCCAGATCCGCGGCGAAAGCATGAAGGACGCCGGCATCCTCGAAGGCGACTACGTGGTCGTCCGACCCAGCGAGGACGCCGCCGACGGCGAGATCGTCGTTGCTCTGATCGGCGAGGAGGCGACGGTGAAGCGGCTCTATCGCGAAAAGGACCACATCCGGCTCCAGCCCGAAAACGAGGAAATGGAGCCGATCCTGACGACCGAGGCCCGGGTGCTTGGCAAGGTCGTTGGCGTCTTCCGCGCAGTTTGACCGGATTCACGCGGTCGAGCTACCCTTAACGGGCGGGCTGAGCGGACCGCGGGGGGAGAGAAAACCCCTCGAGGAAAGTCCGGACACCACAGGGCAGGGCGGTGGGTAACGCCCACCCGGGGAAACCCGCGGGAAAGTGCCACAGAAATGACACGGCCGATGGCGCGGCTGCAGCTGCGTCGCGTACAGGCAAAGGTGAAATGGTGCGGTAAGAGCGCACCGGCGTCGCGGTGACGCGGCGGCCAGGCAAACCCCGCCCGGTGCAAGGCCAAGCAGGACCGTCGACCCGGCTCGGCGAGGTCCAGGTAGGTCGCATAGATAGATGGCCGCTCACGACAGGATCCGGCTTACAGGCCCGCTACGGAAAAGGTCCCCTCGGGGGCCTTTTCTATGCCCGCCAGGGGGGTGTCTGACTTGAGGGGTCCATATAGGCGCCTGAAGTCAGAAACGTCGGTTGAAGAAGCTCTGCACGTTTTTCTGTCTTAAGGGTTGCTAACATGCTGCCAACTTCCGCTGAATCTTCGCCTACATAACGCGAAGAGCGGGGGGCCCAATCAGTTGGGGCGAGTCGCGGCGATTTCCGCGTAGCGCAGCTCTTTCAGCGCGAGCCCGTCAGCTAACCCCGCAAGCGCCTGGAAAGAGATGCCGACGATCAACCAAACCTCCCTGCGCTGGGCCCTTGCCCTGGCTGCCATCCTCGCCCTGATGGCCGGCGCCGCGACCGGAGCCAAGGCGGCGACGGGCGGCGCCTCGAGCACCACCGCTTCCGCCGGCGAAGGCGAAATCGCCTACAGCCCCTTCCGCTACGCCGGCGCCAGCTGGTACGGCGGCCCCAGCATGTGGGGGCGCAAGACCGCCTGTGGCCAGACCCTGCGGCCGACCACGCTCGGCGTCGCTCACAAGACGCTGCCGTGCGGGACCACGGTCAAGCTCGTCTACCACGGCCACGTCCTCGTCACCCAGGTGATCGACCGCGGCCCCTACGTGAAGGGGCGCGCCTTCGACCTGACCAAGGCGGCCAGCGAAGCGCTCCACTTCCCGGGCGTCGCCCGGCTCCGCTACGCGGTCGCCCGTAACTACGCCCGCACCCGCTGAGGCCGCTGATTGCGGCTTTCTCCGGCCGCTCCGCGGGTTAGGCTGCCGTGTTTCAGGCAGTGCCAAAGAACGAGAGGAGCAGCGTCGATGCCGAGGTTTTCGTCCCTTTCAGTGCCCACCGCCCGGTTCGGGAAGCGGCACCTGCCGGTTTTCGGCCTGCTCGCCTGCGCGCTGCTGCTCCTCGGCAGCCTCGTCGCCCAGAGCGGCGCCGCCAAGGTGCCGCAGACGACGGTGATCCTCGGCAACACCGCGACCCAGCCCGACCCCTCCTGCCCGGGCCTGCCCTGCCAGGCGGTCGGCAGCGTCACCGGCTTCCAGGTCGACAACGGCCAGACCAAGCTGCCGTTCCTGGTTCCGCACGACGGCACGATCAAGTCCTGGACCCTGACCCTGGCCCAGCCGACCAACAGCCAGCGCACCTTCTTCAACGGCTTCTTCGGCACGCCGCCGGAGGCCCGGCTGGCGATCCTCCGCCGCGTCCCCGGAACCGTCCCGCCCAAATACCAGCTGCTGCGCCAGGGCTCGATCAAAGTCCTTTCGCCCTACCTCGGGCAGACGGTCAAGTTCGGCGCCAACCTGAAGGTCGAAAAGAACGACATCGTCGGGCTCACCGTCCCTACCTGGGCGCCGGCCTTCGCCCAGAACCTCACCGCCGGCAACGTCTGGCGCGCCAGCCGCGAACCGGAAGCCTGCAAGAACTCGACCGACATCCGCCAGGGCGAACCCCAGCAGAAGGTGGGCAGCCGCCAGACCTACGGCTGCAAGTACACGACGGCGCGCCTGCTCTACACCGCCACCTTGGTAGAGGGCCGGTAGCCGCCATCTGAACTGCGAAAGGGGGGAGGGTCTCCCTCGACGGACCCTCCCGCTGTTGTCCGGCGAGGGAGACCCTCCCCCCTCAACGCTTAAGCAGCCGAAGGCAGGACCCGCGGACCGGCCTGGTCTTTGGGCAGCGCCGCGGCCCTGGCGATCAGGCTCTGGAACTCGTTCAGCGCCAGGTGGCCGACCGCCTCGAGGATCTCCTCGTCGGTCCAGCCGATCTCACGCGCCTCCTCGTGGAGGTGCAGGGGCGGCGGACCTTCGGCGTCGAGCGCCTCCTTCAGGTAGGCGAGCAGGGCCGCCTCCTTGGGGTCGCCCGAGGTGAAGCTGCGGGCCTTGGAGACCTCGTCGAGCCCGAGGCCCGCCCGGCGCGCCGACTTCGCGTGCTGGGCGATGCTGTAGTCGTCCTCGCGGTGCTCCGCCACAGCCAGCGCGATCCGCTCCCTCGTCGCCTGCGGCAGGACTCCGCCGCGCAGCTCCGAGCGCATCCGCGTGTACGCGCGCAGGACAGCCGGCGCTCCGGCGAGCACGCCGACGAACTTCGTCACCGCGCCGCCGGCGGCCTGGATGCTCTTGATGAGAGGAGCGCTCTCATCGGGCGCCGTCAGCTCGTCGTGGATCTGAAATCTGCTTACTGCGGTTTTTACGGTCACTTCGCAACTCGCTTCTGGCTCTGTCTTCGGGCGGCACTTCGCTTGACAGGGCCGTTACGTGGCCTTTACTTTACTTTTAGCCGCTTACTTACTTGACGTAAGTTATACCTCGTTTGCCGGACGCTTTCAAGCTGGACGAGGAGTCTCTTCTTTACCCGTTAATACGGCGTTCAGCACCCGTTCGGTTCATTGGCTACCGTTGCGCCCTTCGCACAAGCCAAGGAGGCAATGAGGCATGGCAGAGCAACCCCGCAGCGCAGCTGACGTCATCGAGCTCGTAAAGGAGCACGACGTCCGCTTCATCCGCCTCTGGTTCACCGACGTCCTCGGCCAGCTGAAGAGCTTCTCGGTCAACGCCTCCGAGCTCGACGACGCCTTCGAAGGCGGGATGGGCTTCGACGGCTCCTCGATCACCGGCTTCAACCCGATCGAGGAGTCCGACATGCTGGCGGTGCCGGACCCCGCCACCTTCGCGCTGATCCCCTGGCGGCCGGAGGACGACGCGGTCGCCCGCATGTTCTGCGACATCCGCGTCCCAGGCGGCGGGCCCTACGAGGGCGACCCGCGCTGGATCATGCGGCGGGCGCTGAAACGGGCCGAGGAGATGGGCTTCGACGCCTACAACATCGGGCCCGAGCTCGAGTACTTCTACTTCCGCTCGGCCAAACCGGCGGGCGGCGCCCCCGAGCCGCTCGACGAGGGCGGCTACTTCGACCTGACCACGCTCGACGCCGGCTCGGACCTGCGGCGGGAGACGGTGCTGGCGCTGGAGAAGCTCGGCATCCACGTCGAGTACACCCACCACGAGGTCGGCCCCTCCCAGCACGAGGTCGACATGCGGTACAAGAACGCGCTCGAGATGGCCGACGACTGCATGACCTACCGCATCGTCGTCAAGGAGTACGCGCTCAAATACGGCTACCACGCGACCTTCATGCCGAAGCCGCTGTTCGGCGAGAACGGCTCCGGGATGCACGTCCACCAATCGCTCAGTCGCGACGGCAAGAACGCCTTCTACGACGAGGACGACCCCTACTACCTCTCGCCGGTGGCGAAGTCCTTCATCGCCGGCCAGCTCAAGCACGCGCGCGAGATCTCGCCGCTCTTCGCCCAGTGGGTCAACAGCTACAAGCGGCTGGTGCCCGGCTACGAGGCGCCGGTCTACCTCGCCTGGTCGCGGCGCAACCGCTCGGCCCTGATCCGGGTGCCGCTCTACCACCCCGGCAAGGAGTCGGCGACCCGGGCCGAGCTGCGCTGCCCCGACCCCGCCGCCAACCCCTACCTCTGCTTCGCCGCGATGCTGCAGGCGGGGCTGGAAGGGGTCGAGAAGGGCTACGAGCTGCCCGAGCCGATGGAGCAGAACCTCTACCACCTCTCCCAGGAGGAGCTCTCCCACCAGGGGATCGAGCAATTGCCGGCGACCCTGGGCGAGGCGATCGAGATCGCCGCCGAGTCGGAGCTGGTCCTGCGCACTCTCGGCGAGCACACCTTCCGCCGCTTCGTCGAGATCAAGCGGCAGGAATGGGACGACTACCGGGTGCAGGTCACCCCGTACGAGATCGAGAACTTCCTGCCAATTCTCTAGGAGCCGCGGCCGGGCGCGAGATCGTCGAGGGCCACCAGAACCTGTCGCCGGCGCTCAACGCGATCGCGGGGACGAGGATGCTGCGGACCAGGAAGGTGTCGAGGAGGACGCCGAAGGCGACGACGAAGCCGAGCTCGGTGAGGAAGGTGAGGGGGAGGACGGCGAGCACCGCGAAGGTCCCCGCCAGGACGATGCCGGCGCTGGTGATGACGGCGCCGGTGACGGCAAGGGAGCGCAGCATCCCCTGTTCGGAGCCGTGCTTTTCGGTCTCCTCGCGGGCGCGGGCGACGAGGAAGATGTTGTAGTCGACCCCGAGGGCGACGAGGAAGACGAAGGCGAACAGCGGCAGCGAGGGGTCGGAGCCGGGGAACCCGAAGACCACGTCGAAGACGAAGTAGCCGACGCCGAGGGCGGCGAGGAAGCTGAGGATCACGGTCCCGATCAGGATCAGCGGCGCCGCCACCGCCCGCAACAGCAGCATCAGGATCAGGAAGACGACGACGAGGATCAGCGGCGGGATAACGGTCGAGTCCCAGCCGGCGGCGTCGCGGACGTCGAATTCGACGGCGGAGGGGCCGCCGACGAGCACGTTGGGATCGACTTCGTGCGCCGCTTCGCGCATCGGTTCGACCAGGTCGAAGGCCTCGGTCGAGTAGGGATTCGGTTCCAGGGTCGCCTGGATCAGCGTCCCCGGCGGCCCGGTCGCCACCGGCTCTGAGACTTCGTCGACGCCCCCCACTCCCGCGACCGCCCGCCTCACCGCCGGCACGTCGCTCTCCTTCGGGACGACGACGTCGGTGAGGGCGGTGGCGCCCGAGGGGAAGCTCTTGTCGAGCAGCTTCTGCCCTTCGACCGATTCGACTTCGGTCCGGTAGCTGTCTTCGCTGGTCAGGTCGGTGGAGAAGAAGGCGAAGCCGCCGCAGAAGACCAGCAGCACCGCGATCGCGCTGACCATCACCCGCTGCGGGGCGCCGGCGATGCGGCGTCCGAGTCGCGCCCAGAGGCCGTGGGTGGCGTCGGCGGCGTGCTCGAGGCGGTGGCGGCGGATCTCGTAAGGGGTGAGGACGGCGCGGTCGAGCGGGCCGACGATCAGCGAGGGGATGCGGCGGCCGCTGATGACGCGCAGCAGCCAGTTGAGCAGGACCAGCGGCAGCAGGACGAGGACGAGCAGGCAGGCGAGGAAGACGCGGAGGAAGGCGCCGAGGCCCGAGCCTTCGACCATCGTGCGGCGGGCGCGCTCGGAGATCGAGTCGGCCCGCGGCACGGTCTCCTCGGTGTGGGGGACGAAGGGCCAGAAGGCGCGGCGGCCGAAGATCGTCAGCAGCGCCGGCAGCAGGGTCAGCATCGAGAGCGCGGCGCAGGCGATGCCGATCGCGGCGATCGGGCCGAGCCCGGAGGTGCCGTTGACCTTGGCGATCAGCAGGCAGAGCAGCGCCGCGATCACCGTCGCCGCCGAGGCGAAGATCGTCGGCCCAGCCGAGCGCAGCGCCGTCTTCATCGCCTCGTGCTTGTCGGCGTTGCGGTGCAGCTCCTCGCGGTAGCGGGAGACCAGCAGCAGCGCGTAATCGGTGCCGGCGCCGAGGACGAGCACCGACATGATCGAGCTCGACTGGCCGTTGATCGTCACCCCCAGCTCGGAGACGCCGTAGCCGATCGAGCGCGAGAGCGTCTCGGCGAAGAGCACCGCCGCCAGCGGGATGAGGAAGAACATCGGCGAGCGGTAGATCACGATCAGGAGGAAGATCACGAGGCTGACCGCGGCCAGCAGCAGGGTCCCGTTGATCCCTTCGAAGACTTCGATCGCGTCGGTCGAGAAGCCGGCGCCGCCGGTGATCTTCGCCTGCAGCCCGTCCTGGCCGTCGCTGATCTGTTCGCGCCAGAACTTGACCGGGTCGGAGAGGCGTTCGCCCTCGCCTTCGGCGTTGATGTAGGCGCTGACGATCGCCGCCTTGCCGTCGGGCGAGCAGATCGGGCCGACGAAGGGCTCGTAGCCCTTGGGCTGGCCGGGGACGGGGTCGGTCACGCTGCATCCGGCGGGGAGGTCGTGGTTCCCCGGTCCCGGTTCGGATTTGCCGCCGGCGAGCGCCGTCGCGCCGTCCGGGATCACGCCCGGGAACCTCTTCCGGGTCATCCGGCGGACGTCGGCTTCGATCGTCCGGTGGTCGGCGGGGGTGAGGCCGGACTCGCGCCGGTAGATGATCACCGCGGGGACGATTTCGCCCTTCTGCAGCGCTTCGGTCGCTTCCAGCGCCTTGGTCGATTCGGCGCTTTCGGGCAGGTAGGAGGTCGCCTCGTTGTTTTCGGCGTCTTCGAACTTGCCGGGCAGGTTCGCCGGGCCGGCGGCGATGAAGATCACCGCGAACCAGATCGCGAAGACGATCCACTTCGCCCGGCGGCCGGCGGCGAAGGTGAAGGACGAGCCGCGCACGCCAGCATCCTTATCAGAGATCGCGCGCGTCTCCAGCGTGGCTTCAGAGAAGGCGGCGCAGCTCGCCGGCTGAGGTAACCGGCAGCTTGCAGGCGAAGTTCTCGCAGACGTAGGCGGCGGGTGCGCCGTCGACGGCGGTGCGGCCGGCCAGGAGCGGCGGCGCCTCGCTGCCCTCCGGGCCGCCGGCTAGGACGATGCGCGGGCGCGGGCGCTCGCGGACCTCCGCGGCGAGCTCGGCGAGGTCGTCGCCGACCAGGGCGACCTCGCGGGTGGGGGAGAGGTGGAAGTCGAGCGCCCGCAGCATGTGGGCGAAGGCATCGGGGTGCTCGACCGCCGGCTTGCCGAACAGGGCGAAGACGCCTTCGGCCGCTTCGCTGTAGCGGCGGTCGCCGGTGAGGGCGCCGAGCCGCAGCATCCCCAGCGCAACGGAGCTGTTGCCGGAGGGGATCGGGTGGTCGCCGACCTCCTTGCGGCGGGCGATCAGCTCCTCGTGGTCGGAGGAGGTCGAGTAGAAGCCGCCGCGCTCGAGGTCGCTGAAGCGCTCGATCGTGACGTTGGCCAGCGCTTGGGCCTGGACGAACCAACGCGCCTCGAAGGTCGCTTCGTAGAGCGTCAGCAGCGCCTCGAGCAGGAAGGCGTGGTCCTCGAGGTAGGCGTTGAGGCGGGCACGCCCGTCCTTGTAGGTGCGCAGCAGGTTGCCGGCCTCGTCGCGCATCTGCCCGAGCAGGAAGTCCGCGCAGGCGCGGGCGGCGTCGAGGTAGTCGTCGCGGCCGAGGACCGCCCCGGCGTCGGCCAGCGCCGCGATCGCCAGCGCATTCCACGAGGTCAGCCGCTTGTCGTCGAGCCCGGGCCGCACCCGCCGCGCCCGCGCCGCCAGCAGCGCCCGCCGCATCTCCGCCAGCCCCTCCGGCTCCTCCGCCTCAGCGCCTTCGGCCAGGTGCAGCACGTTGGCCCCCTCGAAGTTGCCTTTCTCGGTGATGCCGTAATAGCTGATGACAACCTCGGCGTTCTCCCTCAGCACCTCACCGACCTGGGCGGGGGTCCAGACGTAGAACTTGCCCTCCTCGCCCTCGGAGTCGGCGTCGAGGGCGGAGTAGAAGCCTCCCTCGGGGCCGCGCATCTCGGCCAGCATCCAGTCGAGCGTCTCCTCGCAGATACGCCGGTAGCGGTCGCGGCCGAATTGCTGCCAGCCGTGCAGGTAGATGCGGGCGAGCAGGGCGTTGTCGTAGAGCATCTTCTCGAAGTGGGGAACGAGCCAGACCGCGTCGACCGAGTAGCGGGCGAAGCCGCCGCCGAGCTGGTCGTAGATGCCGCCGGCCATCATCTTGTCGAGGGTCAGCTCGACCACCTCGGTCTCACCGCGGGTCAGCAACAGCTCCAGCGAGGAGGCGGGCGGGAACTTCGGGGCGCCGCCGAAGCCGCCGTTGCGCCGGTCGGCGAGGCCGAGCAGGCGCTGCACCGCCGCCTCGAGGTCGTCGGGCCCCGGCATCTCGCCGCGGGGCTCGACCTCCCCCAGCGCCCCCAGCCGCGCCTTCACCCCGGGTGCCCGCTCGCGGATCTCCTCGCGCTGGGTCTCGAAGGCATGGACCACCGCTTCCATCACCATCCGGAAGCTCGGCATCCCGCGGCTCTCGTCGGGCGGGAAGTAGGTGCCGCCGTAGAAGGGCACCCCCTCCGGATCGAGGAACACGGTCATCGGCCAGCCGCCGTGGCCGGTCATCGACTGCACCGCCTCCATGTAGATCGCGTCGACGTCGGGCCGCTCCTCGCGGTCGACCTTGACGGGGACGAAGTGCTCGTTCATGTAAGCGGCGGTCTCGGGGTCCTCGAAGGACTCACGCTCCATCACGTGGCACCAGTGGCAGGCGCTGTAGCCCACCGAGAGCAGGATCGGCCGGTCCTCCTCGCGGGCCCGGTCAAGCGCCTCCGGGCCCCACGGGTACCAGTCGACCGGGTTGTCCCGGTGCTGGAGCAGGTAGGGGCTGGTCTCCTGTGCGAGGCGGTTCGGCATCTCTCTGAACCTACCCGGGGGCGGACAAGTCAAGTATTCGACTTCGCGGCTCAGTGAAATTCAGGTCGAGATCGATTTTCCCCAAAGGTTGAACCCCTTCGGCCGGGTAACCGAATACCGTCAACTTGATGAACCGAGCGCGAAATGGGGGCAAGCTCGACCCTGCGGTCGAAGCGGCCTTGGCGAAGCTTGCGCCCGAGGACCGGGCGGTGGTCGAGGGCGCGCTGGAGCGGGCGGAAAAGACCGAGACCGAACTGCGTTTCCTCGCCGACCATGATTCGCTCACCGGCCTGCAGAACCGGCGCCGCTTCCGCGCCGAGCTCGACCAGTGCGTCTCCTTCACCGCCCGCTACGGCGGCCGCGGCGCGGTGATGGTGATCGACATCGACGGCCTCAAGGAGGTCAACGACGGGCTCGGGCACCAGGCCGGCGACCGGCTGATCCGCGGCGTCGCCGACATCCTGCGCGAACGGGTGCGGGCGACGGACATCGTCGCCCGCCTCTCCGGCGACGAGTTCGCGGTGCTGATGCCGCAGACCGACACCGCCGGGGCGCTGCAGCTCGGCGAGGACCTGCGGGCGCAGGTGGCCGAGAGCTTCGCCCCCAATTCGGAGATGTCCCCGGCCTCGATCAGCGTCGGGGTGACGATGTTCGGCGGCCAGGGCGGCGCCGGCTCCGAAGCGGTGCTGCTGGCGGCGGACCAGGCGATGTACCAGGCCAAGGCGGAGGGCCGCAACCGGATCGTGCTCTTCCACGCTCCCGGCGAGGAGGGCGGCGAGCCGCGGCGGGCGCAGACGACCAGCGCCAGGATCCGCGACGCGCTGACCCAGAACCGGCTGCGCCTCGCGACCCAGCCGATCCGCAGCCTCACCTCGGGCGGGATCGAGCGCTACGAGCTGTTCCTGCGGATGACCGGCGAGCACGGCGAGCTGCTGCCGGCCGCCTCGTTCATCGAGGTCGCCGAGCGCTCGGGGATGGTGCAGGAGCTCGACCGCTGGGTGGTCGCCCGGGCGCTGGAGATGATGGCCGAGCGCGAGCGGGCGGGGAATCCGGTCTCCCTGCACATGAACCTCAGCGGCGCCTCGATGACCGACCTCTCGGTGCTCGAATTCATCGAACGCCGGCTCGACGAAGGCGAGGCCGACCCCTCGCGCTGCACCTTCGAGATCACCCAGACCGCGCGGGTCGAGGACTACGACACCGCCGGGGCGTTCGCCGACCGGCTGACCGAGTTCGGCTGCGAAGTCGCGATCGACGACTACGGGGCCGGCTTCGGCCCCTTCGCCTACCTGAAGAAGGTGCCCTTCGACGTGATCAAGATCGACGGCACCTTCATTCGCGAGATGGCCGAAAACGACGCCGACCAGCTCGTCGTCAAAGCGATCGTCGAGATCGCCCGCGGCCTCGGCAAGCGCACGATCGCCGAGTTCGTCGAGGACGAGGACACGACGAAGCTGCTGCGCGAGTACGGCGTCGACATGGCCCAGGGCTACCACCTCGGCAAGCCGGTCGACGCGGCCGAGGCGCTGGCGCCCGAACCCGCCTGAGCGGAAAACGCTAGCCGGCGCGCAGCTGCGCCCGCTTGATCTTGCCGCTGCTGGTCTTCGGCAGCTCGTCGGCGAACTCGACGATGCGGGGGAACTTGTAGGGGGCGGTCTCCGCTTTGCAGTGCTCCTGCAGCTCGCGGACGAGGGCCTCGCCGGTTGACGAGTTGTCGCGTGCGTCCTCGCGGAGGACGACGATCGCGCGGACGACCGAGCCGCGCTCGGGGTCGGGGGCGGCGACCGCGGCGGCGTCGGCGACGGCCGGGTGTGAGAGCAGGGCCGACTCGACCTCGGTCGGGCCGATCCGGTAGCCGGAGGAGAGGATGATGTCGTCGCCGCGGCCCTCGAAGTAGAGGTAGCCGTCGTCGTCTTCGCGGACGAGGTCGCCGGTCCGCCACCACTCGCCTTCGAAGCGCTCGCCGTCGAGGTAGCGGGAGAAGAAGGTGGGGGAGGAGGCGGCCCGCAGCTGCAGCTCGCCCGCGACGATCCGGGTCTCGATCCCCGGCAGCGGCTTGCCCATCGAGCCCTGGCGCACCGGCTCGCCGACCAGGTTGGCGGTGACGTGGCCGGTCTCGGTCTGACCGTAGCCGTCTGCGGGCTCGAGGCCGGTCGCCTGCTTGAAGGCGGCGATCGTCTCCGGGTCGAGCGGCTCGCCGGCCGAGACCATCCGCCGCAGCGCCGGCAGCGGCCGCAGCTGCGTGCGGCGGGCCAGCATCCGGTACTCGGTCGGCGCCTGGCAGAGGACGTTGACCCGGAGCGCCTCGGCGAAGTCGAGCCGCTCGGCGGGGTCGAAGCGGCCGTCGTGGATGACCGCGGCGGCGCCGGTGATCCAGGGGGCGAGGAAGACGTTGCGGGCCGACTTCGACCAGCCGGTGGCGGTCGTGCACCAGGCGAGGTCGCCCTTGCGCGAGCCCAACCAGTGCTCGGCCTGGGCGCGCTGGCCGAGCAGGTAGCGGTAAGCGTGAACGACGCCGCGCGGCTCGCCGGTGGTCCCTGAGGTGAAGACGATCAGCGCCGGGTCCTCGGCGTCCATCTCCTCGACCGCGGCCGGGGTCTCCTGCGGGCGGTCCTCGTCCATCGCCGCGGCGACCTCGGCCATCGTCATCGCCGGCACCCCATCCGGCAGCTCGGCCAGCAGCGCTTCCTCGCCGACGCAGAGCCTGGGGTCGGCGGCGGCGACCCGGTGCTCGAGGTCGTGCCGGCGCAGCATCGTGTTGCAAGGCAGCGCCACCGCCCCCATCCGCCAGCAGGCGAGCAGCGTCAGCACCCACTCGATCCGGTTGCCGACCAGCGTCATCACCACGTCGCCGCGCCGCACCCCGCGCGCCGCGAGCGCGCCGGAGAGCCCGGCCGATTTGGCGATCAGTTCGCCGAAGTGCCAGTCGCGCCGATTTCCCTCGGCGTCGATGGAGGCGATCCCCAGCCGCGAGGCCGGGGATCGCTCCATCAATTCCTCGATCAAGTTCACGGATCGAGGATTATTCCCTGCCTCCTGGCTACCGGAGTTCGCTGGAGGTCTTTTTCAGCAGCTGGCGGGCGACGATCAGCAGCTGGATCTGCTGGGTGCCCTCGAAGATGTCGAGGATCTTCGAGTCGCGCGCCCACTTCTCGAGCAGCTCGTTCTCGCCGTAGCCGATGCTGCCGCAGAGCTCGACGCAGCCGAGGGTGACGTCGACGCAGGTGCGCCCCGCCTTCGCCTTCGCCATCGAGGCCTGCAGCGAGTTCGGCTTCGAGTTGTCTGCCATCCAGGCGGCCTGGAGGGTGAGCAGCCAGGCGGCCTCGTAGTCGGCCTCCATCTCCAGGAACCGCGCCGCGGCGGCATGCTGGGAGAGGGCGGGCTTGTCGTAGTCGACCTTGACGCCCGCCTTCTTGAGGCACTCGCGCGTCTCCTCCAGCGCGGCCCGGGTGACGCCGACGGCCATCGCGGCGACCAGCGGCCGCGTGTTGTCGAACGTTTCCATCACCCCGGCGAAGCCCTTCTCCTTCACCTCGGGGTCGCCGAGCAGCGCCTCTTTCGGCACCCGGCAGTCCTGCAGGGTGAAGTTGGCGGTGTCGGAGGCGCGGATCCCGAGCTTGTGCTCGAGCCGGTCCAGCTTCAGGCCCGGATTGTCCCGCTCGACGATGAACGACTTGATCGCCGCCCGCCCTTTCGAGCGGTCCAGCGACGCCCAGACGACGATCAGGTCGGCCCGGTCGCCCGAGGTGACGAAGATCTTCTCGCCGTTGAGGACGTACTCGTCGCCGTCGAGCTCGGCGGTGGTGCGGATCGCGGCCGAGTCCGAGCCGGCTTCCGGCTCGGTGATCGCCATCGCCGCCCACTTGCCGCCGTAGCGCTTCAGCTGCTCCTCGGTCGCGACCGAGGCGATCGCCGAGTTGCCGAGGCCCTGGCGGGGCATCGAGAGCAGCAGGCCGACGTCGCCCCAGCAGAGCTCGATGATGCCGAGCACGGTGGAGAGGTTGGAGCCGTTGCGGTTCTCGCCGTCGGCGCCTTTTTCGCGCCGCACCCCGGCGGCGCCGGCGCCGCCGATGTCCGAGCCCTCGTTCATCCCGTCGATCAGGGAGGCGAGCATGTCGAGCTCTTTGGGGTAGCTGTGCTCGGCCTCGTCGTATTTGCGCGAGATCGGCCGGAACACCTCGGTGGCGACCTGGTTCGCCTGGCTCACCAGCGGTTTGAACTTCTTCGGTATCTCGAGGTTGATCGTCATGGTTCTTGCCTTTCGCTCTCCTAGGCCGCGCCTAGACGAGCAGGGCGCCCTCCATCACGCCCGCAGCTCGGAGGTCTCGGTACCAGCGCTCGACCGGGTGCTCCTTGACGAAGCCATGGCCGCCGAGCAGCTGCACGCCGTCGGAGCCGATCTGCATCCCCTTCTGGGCGCAGAGCCGGCGGGCGAGGGCGGCCTCGCGGGCGAAGCTCTCGCCGCGGTCGGCGCGGCTCGCCGCCCGGTAGGTCGCCAGCCGCATCCCGTTCTGCTCGATGCCGATGTCCGAGACCGTGAAGGCGACGCCCTGGCGGTTGGAAATCGGTTCGCCGAACGCCTGGCGGTCGTTGACGTAGGGGATCACGTAATCGAGCACCGCCTGCGCGGTGCCGGTGGCGAGGCTGCACCAGGCGATCCGCGAGCGGTTGACGCAGGCGGCGTAGTCCTTGGCTTTGCCCTCGCCGAGCAGCGCGGGGGCCGGCAGTTTGACTTTGTCGATCAGGAGGCGGCCGGTGGCGGCGGGGCGCAGCCCCATCGCCGGCTCGTCTTCGACCGAGAGGCCCTTGGCGCCGGACTCGACCACGAACAGGGCGGGGCCGATGCCCTCGGCGTCGGCGGCGACGACGAAGAGCTCGCAGTCCTGGGCGCGGGCGACCAGCGACTTGGCGCCGGTCAGGACCCACTCGTCGCCTTTCTTCTTCGCCTTCGTCTCCAGCGCGAAGGGGTCGAAGAGGGGCTGGGGCTCGAGGATCGCCAGCGCCGCGGCGGGGACGTCCTCGCCGGTGAAGGCCGGCAGGTAGGTCGCCTCCTGCTCGGCGCTGCCCCAGAGGCCGATCGCGGTCGCGGCGGCGCCGGGGGCGAGCGCGGCGTAGGCGATGCCCATGTCGCCGTGGGCGAGCGCCTCGCCGATCAGGACGCTGGTCACGGCCGACTGCTCGGTCATCACGCCGCCGAGCTCCTCGGGCACGCCGAGCATGGCGACGCCGAGCTCGACCGCCTGGTCGAGGATCTCCTTCGGCGTCTCGCGCTCGTCGTCGGCCTTCAGCGCTGCCGGCCGGATCTGGTCCTCGGCGAAGGAGCGGCCCGCCTCCTGGAACATCTGCTGCTCGTCATCGGGCGTGAGGTCGAAGAGGCCCTTCGATCTGCCCTTCTTCTGGCGGGCGGGTTTGCCCAGCGACTGGGCGGCCTTGAAGGTGCGGCCGGCCGCGGTCGCCGTCTTGAAGCCGTTCTTGGTGCCCTGGAAGAGGGCTTTCTCGACCCCTTTGCGGATGCGGATGCGGTCCAGCAGGTCGGAGCCGGCGAGGCGGTTCAGCGCCCGCAGGCCGAAGCCCATCCCGCGCTCCGCCATCCCCTTGTTGTCGGTGGTGGTCGTCACTTGCCTTTCTTCCTTCCGGTCTTGACGGTTTTGGAACTGGTCTTCAGCCGTTGCACGCGGCCATCGAGGTGGGGCGTGCCCTTCTTCGCGTCGCGGACGGCGAAGAGGATCTCCTCGCCGGCATCCTCGGAGGCGAACTCGACCCGCGCCGGCAGCAGGATCGGCTTGCGGAAGCGGACGTCGACCTCGAAGCTCTGGGGCAGCCGCGCTTCCAGCTGGGCCAGCGCCCGCGCCTTCGTCCACATCCCGTGCGCGATCGCCCCCGGGAAGCCGAGCGGCTTCGCGGTCAGCGAGTGCATGTGGATCGGGTTGCGGTCGCCGGAGACGCCGGCGTAGCGGCGGCCGAGGTCGCCGGGAAGCTTCCATTCGGCCGAGGCAGGGACCTCGGGGCCGAGCGAGTCGAAGCCCTTCTCCGTCTTGGCTTTCTCGTCGCCCTTGCCCCGGCGGAGCATCGTGCTGGTGCTCTCCCAGACGACCTTGCCGTCGACCAGGACCTCGGTCTCCAGGGAGAAGGTCTTGCCCTTCGGGTGCGGCTGAAGCTTCGTCGGCCGCACCCGGATCGTCATCTCCTCGGCGACTCCGATCGGCCGCTGCTGGACGATCGAGTTCTCGACGTGGACGAGGCCAACCGCGCCGAACGGGAACGAGCCGTCGCTCATCACCGCCATGTGCAGCGGGAAGGCGAGCATGTGCGGGTAGGTCGGCGGCAGGGTGTCGCGGAGGGCGAAGCCGCAGACCTTGGCGTAGGCGGCGACGTCGGCCGGCTTGGCGGTGACGCCGGCCAACTCGAGGTCGAGGCCATCGGGGATCTCGCCGCCGCCGCCAGGGACGAACGGCAGCAGCGAGGCGCCCGGGATCATCGGCAGCGCCGCCCGCGCGTAGAGCGGCAGGATGCTGGGGGAGCTGTCGAGGGTCTTCGGCATCTACGCCCCCAGCAGGTTCTGGCCGCAGACGCGGACCACGTTGCCGTTGACGCCGGTCGAGGCGGGGCTGGCGAACCAGGCGATCGTCTCGGCGACGTCGACCGGCAGCCCGCCCTGCGAGAGGCTGGAGAGCCGGCGGCCGGCTTCGCGCGGGCCGATCGGCATCGCCCCGGTCATCTGGGTCTCGATGAAGCCCGGCGCGACCGCGTTGATCGTCGCCTTGCGTTTCGCCAGCTCCGGTGCCATCGCTTCGACCATCCCGATCACGCCGGCCTTGGAGGCGGCGTAGTTGGTCTGGCCGCCGTTGCCGGCGATCCCGGACATCGAGGAGACGCAGACGATGCGCCCGTTCGGCCGCAGCAGCTTCTTGGCTAGCAGCGCCTCGTTGATCCGCTCCTCGCTGGAGAGGTTGATCTCCATCAGCTGCGTCCAGCGCTCCTCCGGCATCTTCGCGATCGTCCGGTCTTTGGTCACGCCGGCGTTGTGGACGACGACGTCGACCCCGTCGGAGAGCTCGGCGGCGATCTTCTCCGGCGCCTCCTCGGCGGTGATGTCGACCGCGATCGAGCGGCCGCCGATCGCCTCCGTCACAGCCTTGAGGTCGGCCTCCATCGGCGGGATGTCGAGGCCGACGACTTCGGCCCCGTCGCGGGCGAGGGTGCCGGCGATCGCCGCGCCGATGCCGCGCGAGGCGCCGGTCACCAGCGCCACCTTGCCTGCCAGCGGCTGCTCCCAGTCGAGCTTTGGGCTGGGGGCGACGCCTTTGCCGACCCGGATCACCTGGCCGGAGACGTAGGCCGATTTCGGCGAGAGGAGGAAGCGCAGCGTCGACTCCAGCTGGTCCTCGGCGCCGGGTTCGACGTAAACGAGCTGGGCGGTCGAGCCCTTGCTGCCGATCTCCTTGCCGAGCGAGCGGACGAAGCCCTCGAGCGCCCGCTGGGCGACGTGGGCCTCGACCGAGCCGGCTTCGGCGGGGGGAGTGCCGAGGACGATCGCGCGGCCGCTGCGCTGCAGCCGCGGCACGCCGGGGTAGAAGAAGCGCTGGAGCTCGACCAGCTCGGTCGAGTCGCTGATCCCGGTGGCGTCGAAGACCAGCGCCTTGACCTTGCCCTCCTCGGCGCGGGCGCGTTCGGCCTTGACGCTGTCGAGGATCGCGGCGAGCGCCTTGCCGAGGCGGCCTTCCGGCGCGGCGCCGGAGAGGACCGGGCCGGCGATGACCGGCTGGCCGGGCTGGTAGCGGTCGAGCGAGACCGGCTGCGGCAGGCCGAGCTGCTTGGCGACGGTCGAGACGACCGGCGCGTTGACGAGTTGCGAGTAGCGGTCAGCCATGGTTACTTGGCACCTCCCGGGGCCTCGAGGATGGCGACGACACCCTGGCCGGCGGCGGCGCAGATGCTGACCACGCCGCGGCCCTTGCCGTCTTCGTTGAGCTGTTTGGCGAGGCTGGCGACGATCCGCCCGCCGGTCGCGGCGAACGGGTGGGCGGCCGCCAGTGAACCGCCGTTGACGTTGAGCTTCTTGCGGTCGATCGGGCCGAGCGTTTCGGCGCGCCCGAGCTTCTCGGAGCAGAACTCCTCGTCTTCCCAGGCCTTCAGCGTGCAGAGCACCTGGGCGGCGAAGGCCTCGTGGATCTCGTAGTAGTCGAAGTCCTGCAGCTTCAGCCCGGCGCGGTCAAGCATCCGCGGCATCGCGTAGGCCGGCGCCATCAGCAGCCCTTCGCGCTTGTGGACGTGGTCGACGGCGGCGGTCTGCGCCTCGGTGATGTAGGCGAGAATCGGCAGGCCGCGTTCTTTCGCCCACTCCTCGGAGGCGAGGAGGACGGCGGAGGCGCCGTCGGAGAGCGGCGTCGAGTTGGCCGCGGTCATCGTCCCCTCGGGGCCGCCGAAGACCGGCTTCAGCTTCGCCAGCTTCTCGAGGCTGGAGTCGGGGCGCAGGTTCTGGTCACGGTCGAGCCCGATGTAGGGGGTGATCAGGTCGTCGAAGAAGCCGCGGTCGTAGGCGGCCGCGAGGTTCTTGTGGCTCTTGACCGCGAGCTCGTCCTGCTCCTTGCGGCCGATCTCCCATTCGGTCGCCATGATCGCGCAGTGCTCGCCCATCGAGAGGCCGGTGCGCGGCTCCTCGTTGCGAGGGATCGCCGGGACGATGTGGCCGGGGCGGACCTTCGTCAGCTGCTTCAGCTTGCCCATCGTCGAGCGCTCGCGGTTGGCTTCGAGAAGGGTCTCGCGCAGGCTCTCGTTGAGGGCGATCGGCGCGTCGGAGGTGGTGTCGGCGCCGCAGGCGATGCCGGAGTCGATCTGGCCGAGGGCGATCTTGTTGGCGACCAGGATCGTCGTCTCCAGGCCGGTGCCGCAGGCCTGCTGGACGTCGTAGGCGGGGGTCTCGGGCGCCAGCCGGGTGCTGAGCACGCTCTCGCGGGTGAGGTCGCGGTCGCGCGAGTGCTTGAGCACGGCGCCGCCAGCGACCTCGCCGAGGGTCTCGCCCTGCAGGCCGTAGCGGTCGACCAGGCCGTCGAGGGCGGCGGTGAGCATGTCCTGGTTGCTCGCGTTCGAGTAGACGCTGTTGGAGCGGGCGAAGGGAATCCGGTTGCCGCCGACGACGGCGACTTTGCGGGTCTGGGTGTTCATCAGGGGGTGTTTCCTCCTTGGGGGGACTTGGAAGGCGAAGTGGGGGCCGAGCGGTCGCGGAGGCCCGGCTCGACGGTCGAGATCAGGAGCTCGGCGGCTTCCTCGGCGGAGATCGCCTCGGTCCGCAGCCACCAGCGGGCGAGCGCCTCGGCGGCGCCGAGCAGGGCGGTGGAGAGGGCTTCGACTTCGATCTTTGCCTTCTCGCGGCTGCGGTCCGGCAGCTGCGCCAGCAGCGAGCCGGAGACCAGCTCGGCGAGCTGCCCGCGGTAGGACGCGACCCGGTCGAAGACCTCGCCGCCGCGAGGGAGGGTCTCGTCGAACAGCACCGCCCAGGCGGCCCGGTCGGTGTCGAGGAAGGAGAAGAAGGCGCGGACGCCGGCCCTGAGCGCGTCGCCGGGGTTGGCGCTCTCGCCCACCGTCTCGGCGACGGTCTTGATCAGCGTGTCGCCCGCTCGCTCCATGCAGGCGATGTAGAGCCGCTCCTTGTTGCCGAAGTAGTTGTAGAGCAGGGGCTTGGTCACGCCCACCGCGGCGGCGATCTCGTCCATCGTCACCGCCGCATAGCCCCGTTCGGCGAACAGCGCGTGCGCCGCTTCCAGGGTCTGCTCCATCCGATCGTCCCGAGAAAGCCGCGTGCGTACCGATGCATCCATCGATGACGAGGTTACCCCAATATAAATTTATATGGGGGTAACGTGATGCATCGCACGCATATCGAATGAATGTAGAAACGACCCCCAGCAGCCCCGCAGCAAGCGCAATACCGCCCGTGCCAGCGAAGGGATCGGCGACGGCCGAGAACGCCTGGCACGGAGGCCCGCCTGCGATCAAGCCCTCGATCACTAGACCCGACAAAGTGCTTCGAAACCCTGTATCGAACCCGCGACGAGGACGGGTTTCGAACCCATCCCGAGGAACCGTTAAGTTGGCATTGCAGGCGGGATTGCGCCCCCTTGCACCCGTAGCCAGCTACAGTTTGCGTCCGTTTTTGCGTCCGACCACGCGGCTATGCATTGCAGGAGGAAACCAGTAACGGACCCGTCCCGTGCCCTTTGGAAGCACCAGAGGGGTGGTCCCAGAGAAAATGTCTTCAACGAGAGAGATCGACAAGAAAGTCGAGGTCGCCGTGATCTCGCTTGCTAGGCGTGGTCATGGATCACGACGACCCCGAGGAACGGCCGAGTGGCCGGACGATCATGCCCGCGCGCCCCGACGGAATCGTCGGGGCCGCGGGCGGATCGGACTACGCCGCCCTGATGATTTCGGCTGCCACATACAGCCGGACGTACCAGAGCGGTCCTGCTTCCGCGCTAACACCGAGCAGCGGGAACATGTCGCCCTTGTTGAGCCACTTAGGGGCGATGCCGGTCGCTTCGCCGTAGTGGCCGACAAGGACGTATTCGTCGCTGATCGGCACACGCTCTCCCGGAGCGTGCCTCAGGATGGGGCACATGCCCTACCTCCTGGTTGAGGGTTTACAGAGATAGTCCCCTGGGCCGGTTTCGGGTGGCAGCCCGCGGCTCAGGGGTTTATTCGCCCTTTTCTGGGTAACTCCGCAGGATCGCCGCTCCATCGGACGCGAAAGCGCGGCAGTTCCGTGTCCACTCCGTTACATTCGAGTTGTTTGTCAAGTGGACTTGACAAAGGCGGGCGCTGTCAAGTACAATTGACACATGCCACCGGCCAACCGCAATCAGCCGCTCCGGGCGAAGTCTTCGACCTCGGACTACTCGATCCATGAGTTCCTGGCCGAGTTCCCCGACGACGCCGCCTGTCTTGAGCACCTGTGGCGCACCCGCCACGCTCCTGATGGGGAACACGCCCATTGCCCGAAATGCGGCGACGTGAAGGTCTTCAAGCGCTACGCGACCAAGCAGCAGCGCCAGTCGTGGACCTGCACGGCCTGCGGCCACCATTTGCACCCCACGGCAGGAACGATCTTTCACCGCTCCTCGACCTCGCTGCGCCTCTGGTTCTACGCGATCCACCTGATCACTAGCACTCGCTGCGGGATATCCGCCAAACAGCTAGAGCGCGAGCTGGGCGTCCACTACCAGACCGCCTGGCGCATGTTCAACCGGATTCGAAACGAGCTGATGGCAGAGGGCGATCCGGCGCCTAGCCTGCGTGGCGAGGTCGAGGTTGACGAGACCTCCTGGGGCGGGCGCCCGCGTCGGAAGCTGAAGACCCGCAAAGAACAGGCAGCCTTCAGAGAGGCGAAGACCACCGTGCTCGGGATGGTCGAGCGCGGCGGGCGTGTCCGCGTGCGGGTGATCCCGTCGCGGCGCGGCGAGCCTCTGAGTGACGCCGTGCGGGCAAACGTGAACCCGGAAGCGATCCTCTATACGGACGACTGGTGGTCCTACCGGCCGCTGGCTCGGGAGTACGCAGGGCACCGGGTGATCAATCATTCCGCTGGGTCTTACGTCGAAGGCCACATCTACACGAACACCATCGAGGGCTTCTTCGGCAACCTCAAAACGGGGATGCGCGGCACCTACAAGAAGATCTCTAGGAAATGGCTTCAGTCCTACCTGGACGAGTACGCCTGGCGCCACAACAACCGGAACTCCGGCCAGCGCTCGATGTTCCACGCCCTCGTCAGGGAAGCGGCCAGGCAATGAGCGAGGCTGCCGCGATCCGGCGCATCCAGGCCGCTGTCAGAAAGCGGGCGAAAGCCGATGAGGCGAAACGGGAGGCGACCGAGCAACTGCGCCGCTCCTGTCGCGAAGCTCAGGAGGCGGGAGTCCCGATCACCCGGATTGCTTCGGAGGCTGGTCTTTCCCGCCAGGGCGTTTACGACCTGCTGGCGGCGCCACCTTCCTCATAGCGGCGTCGAATTCGCCTTTGGTCGGGACCGGGACCTCTAGACCTTTGGGCGTCTTCTCCTTGCGCCTCGCCATAGACGCAGGCTAGACCAGATCGAGCCAGTCCATATGCCGAGCGGGCAGCGTAGGCATTACGTAGTCGCCCTCGCACCAGACCAGCCCCGCTTGGTGCAGTTCGTTGATCGCGACGGTCAGGCGCTCGCCGATGCAGATTCGCCAGCCAAGCTCCAACCGTTCGAGCTTGCGGGGGAACTCGCAGAGCAGCAGCGCGAGCAAGGCTCGCTGAAGCTGCTGCTCTGCTCCGGGCTGGGTGGTCACTCGATCCCATAGAGCAGGTCGCGCACCTGCACGTCGATCACCCGCGCCAGCCTCACAACGTGGTCGAGACGCGGGAAGCAGTGGCCCTGCTCAAAGCGCGACACGGAGGCTCGGTCCATAAAGACCTCAGCCGCCAGCCGGTCTTGCGTGAATCCTGCCTCCTGCCGCAACGCAGAAAGATTGCGGCCGAACTGTTCTGCCACGTCCATCTACGCGGCCTTTACAAATAGCTCGTAGGCGCGTAGTGCCGCACGGGTTGGCAGCACCGCCCCGGAGCAGCGAAACAGCAGCCCTCCCCGGACGAGTTCCCTCACCGCCCTTTCGATGCCATCGCGCTTACCAAAGTCCTCAGAGCCGCCCATTTCCCGGATCAGGTCCGAGAGTCGAAGGGTCTGGGGGAACGTCTCTACGAGGTGAACGAGGACTGCGCTCTCGTCTTTTAGGTCTTCAACAGCGTTGGATTTGGCCTCTGGCCTACGATTTCCCTGCATGGGAAGCACCACCTTCCTGTGCCAAGGCCGGGGGCCGTTTCGGCGGCGCCCCGGCCGCTCTGTAGTTGTGGCGCAGGAAGCTAGGGCGGCTCAGGGACCGAAATCGCTTCTACAGAGAATCGATAAGCGTGATGCATCGCACAGGAGATCAAGCTGCCGGGAAGAGGCTCGAGACTCGAGCGGGAGCTACCCGCGACCGCATGAGGTTGGCGGCCTCTCCAGTTGGTCCTCTGCCCGACGGCAAGTTCTGCGGAGGACGGGGGACTCGAACCCCATCCGGAGAGCTACTCCGGACTTCCACTTCTCATGTGGTCGCGGCGCCTCGCCGCTTCATCCTCCATTGCCCTAAGTTCCGAGAGGTCCCAGTTCGCCCCCTGTTGACGGATGATCTCCCGCTCATTACGCTTTTTCTACGCTTCTCATGTGGTCCGGGGGTAGCTCCCCCGCACGAAAAAGACCCGCTTCGGCGGGTCTTCGTGATTCAGGGCTAGTGGGAAGCGGCTAGGAAAGCTCGGTGCCGTCGTAGAGCTTCTTGACGTGCACGGTGCCCGGGGGGGCGGCTTCGATGCAGAGCTTGCAGAGGACGCACTCGTCGCAGTTCTCGGCGACGACCTCGACGGTGCCGTCGGCGTCCTTGTAGATGTCGACGGGGCAGACTTCTTCCAGCTTGGCGGCGAGGGCGGCGTCGTTGCGGATCGAGTCGTCGACCTCGACGTCGATGAAGATCTTGTTTCGGGTCTCGGCCATCAGGCGGTCGCTCCGATCTTCTCCTTGACGACGTCCGGGATCTCGTCGATGCGCTCGACGACGCGGATGCCGGCGGCTTCGAGGCGGGCGATCTTCTCGGTCGCGGTGTCCTCCTTGCCCTCGACGATCGTGCCGGCGTGGCCGAAGGACATGCCCTTCATCTCCTCGTCGTCCATGAATTTGCCGGCCATGAAGGCGACGATGGGGAGGCGGGAGTTGTTCTCCTTGACCCATTCGGCGAGCTGGGCCTCCATGCGGCCGCCGGGCTCGGTGTAGATGACGATCGCCTCGGTCTGCTCGTCGGCCTCGAAGTAGGGCATCAGCTCGGCGTAGGTGGAGCCGATGATCGCGTCGCCGCCGATCGAGATCGCGGTCGAGACGCCGAGGCCGGCGGCGGTCAGCGAGGAGGAGATCTCGGTGGTCATCCCGCCCGAGCGGCTCATCACCCCGACGCGGCCGGGCTGGTAGGCCTTGGCAGCGTCTTTCGCCGGGCCGCCGATGCCGCCCATCTTGCAGACCTCGGGGACGATCAGGCCGAGGCAGTTGGGGCCGATGATGCGGGCGCCTCGCAGGCTCGCCAGCTCGACCATCTGGGCGACGTCGCCGCGCGGGATCCGCTCGGTGACGATGACGATCAGCTTGATCCCGTTCTCGACCGCCTCGAGAACTGCGTCCTTGGTGAAGGCGGGGGGGACGGTGACGACGGAGCCGTCGATCGGGCCGCCGTGGTGCTCGACCGCCTGGGCGACGGTGTCGAAGACCGGCACGCCGTGGACCTCGCGGCCCTTGCGCCCCGGCGTCACGCCGCCGACGATCTTGGAGCCGTAGTCGAGGCACTCGCGGGTCAGGTTGACCGCCTCGCGGCCGGTGATCCCCTGGACGATGAAGGTCGTCTCCTTGCTCAGCAGGATCGACATCAGGCCGGTGCTCCCTGGATCTTGGCGACGGCGCGCCCGGCGGCCTCCCACATCGAGACCGAGCGGTCGCAGTACTCGACGCCGTATTTGTCGAGGATCTTGAAGCCCTCCTCCTCCCAGGCGCCGGGGATCCGGAAGACGGTGATCGTCTCGGCCGGGTCCTTGCCAAGCTCGAGGCAGGCCTTGATCACGCCCCGGGCGACGATGTCGACCCGGGTGTTGGAGACGATCGACATCATCACCGCGATTTTCTCGACGCCGTCCTTTTCCAGCACCTCCTTGGCCAGGCCGCAGGCCTTGGCCACCGACGGGTTGCCGCCGATCTCGGAGTAGTTGGCGGGCTTGCCGCCCTGGTTGCGGACCGCGTCG
>DASUWV010000032.1:0-10911 GCA_036378275.1 Solirubrobacterales bacterium
CGTTCGCATCGGAGCACGACTGCTGCCTCGAGCCGGTGCTCGGCCTCGACGAGGCGCTCGACTCGGAGCTGGTGCGGGCGCGGGGGATGGTGACCGCGATCGAGCAGCCGGAGCTTGGAACGGTGCGCCAGCTCGGCAGCCCGGTGAAGCTGAGCCGCACCCCGGCCGACCCGACCCGGCCGGCGCCGGCCTTCGGCGAGCACACCGACGAGGTCTTGGCCGAGGCCGGCTACTCGCCCGAGGAGATCGCGGCGATGAAGGAATCGGGCGCGGCCGCCGGCCCGGCCGCCGAAGCGCAGGGGGAGTTCCGCGCGTGAGCGCCAACGGCGCCAACCGCCGACGGGACGAAATTACCCGTATAGGGAGGGAAATCGTCCCGTCGGCCGAGAACGGCCTGCTGCGGATGCGCGAGCTGGCCGAGGCCTCCGGGGTGCCGGCGCCGACGATCAAGCACTACCTGCGCGAGGGACTGCTGCCCGAGCCGGTCAAGACCAGCCGCAACATGGCCTACTACCCGCCCGAGTTCGTCGGCCGGATCAAGCTGATCAAGCGCCTGCAGGAGGAGCGCTTCCTGCCGCTGAAGGCGATCAAGAACGTGCTCGACTCCGAACCCGACCGGGCCGAAGCGATGCTTGAGTTGGGCGACCAGATCCTCGACCGCGCCCTCGCCGGCGAGCGCTCACGGACCAGCGCCGCCGAGGTCCGCAAGCGCTACGGCGTGCCGAAGGAGGTGCTCGACCGCCTCGCCGAGATCGGCGTCCTCACCCCCAACAGCCGCGGCTACACGCCTTCCGACGTGACGATCATCGAGGCGATCAGCCGCTTCCGCGCCGGCGGCTACGACGAGCAGATCGGCTTCACCGTCTACGACACCCTCCGCTACAAAGCGGCGCTGGAAGAGCTGGTTCGGCAGGAGGTCGACGTGGTGATGGACCGCCTCGCCGGCGAGGTGCCGCCGGAGCGGGTGGTCGAGCTGCTCGAAGCCGGCGCCCAGCCGCTGAAGGACTTCATCGCCGCCCTGCACACCAAGCTGATGGTCGCCGAGCTGGAGCGCCGTCGCTAGTACGCCCGGCCGGCGCTGCTCTCGAGCTGCTCGCGCTCGGCCTCGATGTCCATCAGCAGCGTCGTCGCGCCCTGCTCGCGCGCCACCCGTTCGGACTCGGCGAAAGCCTCCTCTGCTCCCTCCGCGCCGGCGGCTGCCCGGGCTCGCGCCAGCGTCAGCATCGCCACCGGGTAGCTCCAGAGCATGCCCCGCTCGCGGGCGACCCGGGCGGCCTCTTCGGCCACTTCCAGCGCCTCGTCCTTCCGCCCGACCGCGATCAGCGCGCGGGCGCGCAGCTGGCCGCGCCATCCCTCCATCTCGCCGCCGTTGTCCATCGCCTCGCGGTAGAGCCGCTCCGAAGCTTCGATCGACTCCAGCGCCGCCTCGTTTTCCTCCACGATCAGCTGCGTCCAGGCCAGGTTCGAGAGTGCGAGGCTGCGGGAGAAGACGTCGCCGAGCCGGTCGGTCAGCTCGACGTTGCGGCGGCCGAGCGCCAGCGCCGCCTCTGGGTCCCGCCGGATCATCAGGCCGGCCTGGTTGCTGCGGATCCAGCTCGCGGTCTCCGGGTCGTCCTCCTCGAGGGCGACCTGAAGCGCCCGCTCGAACAGCTCCTCGGCCTCCTCGAATTCGAGCTTGTCGCGCCGCACCATCCCCTTGCCCATCAGCCCCCAGGCGATCGGGCTGCCGAGGATGATCCCCGCCCCGACCGAGCCGTCGTCGCCGACGATCTCGAGCATCTCGTCGAGGGTGCGCTCGAACCCCTCGTAGTCGGCGCTGCAGAGGTAGGCGTAGGCGCCGGCACCGCGCACCGCGGCCCGCAGGTGGCGGTCCCCGGTCTGATCGGCGAGGGCGATCGTCTCGCGGACGGACGCGATCCAGTCCGGGCCGTAGTGGGGGAGGCCCGGCCGCACCGCGGTCGCGACCTTGAGCAGCACCAGCGAGTGGAGGTCGTTCTGGCGGGTGGCGATCTCCTCGGCTTCGGCCGCGAGCCGCGCTTCTTCCTCCCGGCTCATCCCCACCCGCCAGGCGTACTGCAGCTGCAGCAGCCGCGAGTGGATCGCCAGGGCCGCGACCTCCTCGTCCTCGTCCAGCTCGTCGGTCAGCTCCATCACGTCGTGCCAGAGGCGCAGGGCGTCGTGGGGGCGGCTGTGACCGGCCCAGTGGGCGGCGCGGGCCGACCAGCGCGCCGCTTCGAGCGGCTCGCCGCCCTGGCGCAGGTGGTCGGCGATCAGCGCCGCCAGCTCGTCCCAGCGGTCCCCCGGGTTGAGCTCGATCAGCGCCCGCGCCGCTGCGGCGTGGGTGCGCGCCCGCTGCTCGGCGAGCTGGGTGCCGTAGGCGACCTCGCGGGTGAGCGGGTGGCGGAAGGCGAGCAGCCGCTGCGGGTAGAGCTCGGCTTCGTAGAGGAAGCCGCCCTCGATCAGCTCGCGCAGCGACGCCTCCATCTCGTCGGTGCCGAGGCCGGCGGCCATCCCCAGCGCCTCGGCGCTGACCTCCTTCCCGAGCACCGAGGCGACCTGCAGCAGCTGCTTCGCCCCGGCATCGAGGCGGTCGATCCGCGCCGCCAGCACCGCCTGCACGCTCACCGGCACGCCGGCGCCCTCGATCGGTTTCGCCAGCCGGTAGGAGCCGCGCTCACCCTGCAGGTATCCGGACTCGGCCAGCTCGCGGACGATCTCCTCGATGAAGAAGGGGTTGCCGCCGGTCCGCTGGTGGATCGGCTCCTCGAGGCCGTCGAGCGAGGGGTCCCTGCCGGCGAGATCGCGGAGGAGCTCCCGCGTGTCCTCCTGGTGCAGCGGCCCCAGCTCGATCGCCTGCCATGCCGGGCTGTCCCCCCACGGGGGCGTGTACTCGGGGCGGTAGTTGGCGAGGACCAGCGTCCTCGTCCCTCCGAATCCCTCGATCAGCCCGCTCAGCATCGTCTGGCTGCCGTCGTCGATCCAGTGCAGGTCCTCGAAGACGAGCATCAGCGTCTTCTTCCGGCTGGGGCTGCCGACCAGGCGGCAGAGGACGTCGGCGAGCGCCCGCTGGCGCGCCTCCGGGCTCATCTGCGGCACCGGCCGCTCGGGATCGGGGACGCCGAGGAAGTCGAACAGCAGCGGCAGGTCGTCGGCGAAGCCGGCGTCGAGCAGCAGCGCCCGCCCGGCGATCTTCTCCCGCGCCAGCTGCTCGGGCTCGCTGTCGCCGATCCCGAAGAAGGCGCGCAGCATCTGCAGGATCGGCATGTAGGGGATCGACTTCCCGTGCGCCTGCCCCTGCGCCTCGAAGACCTCGATCCCCTCGCTGCGGCAGCGCTCGATGAACTCGAGGTAGAGGCGGCTCTTGCCGATCCCCGGTTCGGCGACCACCCCGACCGCCGCAGCCTCGCCCTCCCGGGCCCGTCCCAGCGCGTCCTCCAAGGCGGCCATCTCCAGCTCGCGGCCGACGAAGCGGGAGAAGCCGCGCTCGCGGGCGAGGTCGAGGCGGCTCCGCGCCCGGCCGACGCCCGCCAGCTCGAAGACCTCGACCGGCCGGCTGGCGCCCTTGATCTCGAACTCGCCGAGGTCCTTCAGGTCGAGGTAGCCGCGAGCGAGCCTGGCGGCGTGCTCGGTCAGGTAGGCCTTGCCCGGCTCGGCCAGCGCCTCCATCCGCTGCGCCAGGCCGACCGTGTGGCCGATCGCGGTGTAGGACCCTTCGCCGCCGCCGATCGCGCCCGCGACCACCTCGCCGGAGTTGATCCCGATCCGGGTCGAGAAATTAAGCCCCTTCGCCCGCCGCAGCTCGGCCGCGTAGGAGGCGACGTCCTCGAGCATCTGCAGAGCGGCGTAGCAGGCCCGCTGCGCGTGGTCCTCGTGGGCGACCGGGGCGCCGAAGATCGCCATGATCCCGTCGCCGGTGAACTTGTCGACGGTCCCCTCGAAGCGCCTCACCGACTCGGCCAGCAGCGAGAAGAAGCGCTGCATGATCTTGCGCCACTCCTCGGGGTCCTCCTGCTCGGCGAGGTCCATCGAGCCGCTGACGTCGGCGAAGAGGACCGTTACCTGCTTGCGCTCGGCATTGTCCTTGCTGGCTTCGTTCACGACGTCACAAGGTTACGCCCCTGCCTGTGTAGCCTGGCTTTGGTGCGATCGGTTCTCGTCACCGGGGCATCGACCGGCATCGGCCGCGCCACCGCGCTGCGCCTCGACGGGTCCGGCTGGAAGGTCTTCGCCGGTGTGCGCAAGGAGGAGGACGCGGCGGAGCTGCGCGCGGAGGCCTCGGAGCGGCTGGCGCCGGTGATCCTCGACGTCACCGTGCCCGAGCAGATCGACGCTGTCGCCGAGCGGATCGCCGCCGAGAGCGAGGGCAGCCTCGACGGGCTCGTCAACAACGCCGGCGTCGCGATCCCGGGACCGCTGGAGACGCTGCCGCTCGAGGACCTGCGCCACCAGCTCGAGGTCAACGTGATCGCCTACGTGGCGGTGACCCAGGCGCTGCTGGAACAGATCCGCCGCGCCGAAGGGCGGGTCGTCTTCATCAGCTCGATCGGCGGCCGCCTCGCCTTCCCCTTCGCCGGCGCGTACCACGCCTCCAAGTTCGCGACCGAGGCGATCGGCGACGTCTTCCGCCAGGAGCTGCGCCCGTGGGGCCTGCGGGTCTCGATCGTCGAGCCGGGCTCGATCGACACGCCGATCTGGGACCGCGGCCAGGACAAGGCGACGGAGATCGAAGCCAAGTCGCCCGCGACCGACCTTCTCTACGGCAACGCGATCGAGAAGTTCCGCAAGGTGGTCCGGGACACCGCCGAACGCGGGATCCCACCGGAGAAGGTGGCGAAGGCGATCGCCCACGCGCTGGAATCGCCGCGCCCGCGCAGCCGCTACCTGGTCGGCCTCGACGCCAAGGTGCAGGCGCGGATCAAGCCCTTCGTCCCAACGCCGGTCTTCGATCGCATCGTCGCCCGCACCCTCGGCCTCTAAGCGCCCTGAGCGCTCATATACTCCGGGGGCCGATTGACTGGTCAATCAACGGAAGGACCTGCGCAGTGCGTGTAGCCGCCGTACAGCTGAACTCGAACGGGGACAAGGAGCGGAATCTAGCCGCCGCCGAGCGGCTCGTCGGCGCTGCCGCTGCCGACGGCGCCGAATTCGTCGCCCTGCCCGAGAAGTGGAACCTGCTCGCCGGCGGCGAGGAACTGATCGCCGGCGCCGAGCCCCTCGACGGGCCGAGCCTGACCGCCGCCCGGGGCTGGGCCCGGGGGCGCGGCATCCACCTGCTCGCCGGCAGCGTCTCCGAGCGCGGGGAGGAGGGCGAGAAGGCCTCCAATACCTCGGTCCTGATCGGCCCCGACGGCGAGGACCTCGCCGTCTACCGCAAGATCCACATGTTCGACGTCGACGCCGGCGGGGTCTCCTACCGCGAGTCCGCGCACGAGCGACCGGGGACCGAACCGGTCGTCGCCCCGGTCGGCGAGCTCACTCTCGGGATGACCGTCTGCTACGACCTCCGCTTCCCGGAGCTGTTCCGCATTCTCGCTCTGCGCGGCGCCCGGCTGATCGCCGTTCCCTCCGCCTTCACCCTCGCCACCGGCCGCGACCACTGGGAAGTGCTGCTGCGGGCGCGGGCGATCGAGGACCAGGTCTTCATCGTCGCGCCGAACCAGGTCGGCGAGGCGCCGCCTCACTTCAGCTCCTTCGGCCGCTCGATGATCGTCGATCCGTGGGGGGTGGTCCTCGCCACCGCCCCGGACGGGGAGGGCTTCGTCGCCGCCGACCTCGACTTCGGCGAGCAGGACCGAGTGCGCGAGTCGCTGCCTTCGCTCGCCAACCGCCGGCCCGGCGCCTATCTCTGGCCGCAGCCGACGGAGGACCGCAGCTGATGGCGCAGGCGCCGCCCGCCGACAAGCGCCGCCTCATCCTCGACGCCGCCGTCCGCGTCTTCGCCCGCCAGGGCTTCCACGCGACGCGGGTCTCCGACATCGCCGACGAGGCGGGGGTCGCCTACGGGCTCGTCTACCACTACTTCAGCTCCAAGGACGAGGTCCTGAACGAACTCTTCATCGAGCGCTGGTCGCTGCTGCTGGCGGCGATCGAGGAGGCCGACCGCACCGGCGCCGGCCCGCGCGAGAAGCTCGGCGCCGTCGCCGGCTTCATCTTCGACTCCTACCGGCACGACCCCGAGCTGATGAAGGTGATCATCGTCGAGGTCACCCGCGCCGCTAACTCGTTCGGGCGGACCCACCTGGAGGAAATCCGCCGCGCCTACGAGGGCATCGCCAAGATCGTCGCCGACGGCCAGGCCGGCGGCGCCTTCCGCGGCGACGTCGAGCCGATGTTCGCCTCGATGGCTTTCTACGGCGCCGTCGAGCAGCTCCTCTCGGGCTGGATCTTCGGCACGATCCCGGCTTCGGACACCGATTTCGACCAGGCCCGCGACCTGCTGGTGACGACGATCTGCGACGGGCTCGACCCGCGGTGAAATAGGCTGGGCGCTATCGCCCACCGTCATCGCGCGAAGGTGGTTTACTGCCGACTTCTCATGGGGAAAGGCTTTAGCTGAGTGGATAACGACCTGGTCAAACGTCTCGTCTGGAGCGGCCTCCTGGCTGCCACCGGCGCCATCGCCAGCATCGTTGCCGCGCGGGCGGCGGCGATGATCTTCCGTCGCATCTACAACGAGGACCCACCGGAGTAGGAGCCGAACATGGCCGAGCCTGCGCAGACCCCGCCGCCGATCCCGCCACCCGGGCCGCCCCCGCCGCCCGAGGAGCGCTCGCTCGCCGACCTCGTCGTCGAGGTCTCCGAAGACGCCTCGACCCTGGTCCGCGAGGAGATCGAGCTCGCCAAGGCGGAGGTCTCGCAGAAAGTCGCGAAGATCCTGCGCGGCTCCGTGGTCGGAATCGCCGCCGGCACCTTCGCCTTTCTGGCGCTGATCCTGATCCTGCACGGGATCGCCTGGCTGCTCGGCGAAGAAGTCTTCAGCGGCGACATCTGGGCCGGCTACTTCGTCACCGCCGGGATCTTCCTGCTGATCGCCGCCCTCGCCGGCCTGATCGCCTTCCGCTCGGTGAAGGCGGGTTCGCCGCCGGTGCCGGAACAGGCGATCGAGGAGGCGAAGCTGACGAAGGAGATGCTGGAAAAGGAGGCCTCGTGACCACCGGTGCGCCCGGACGTTCCCCGGCGGAGATCCGCCGCGACATCGACCTCAAGCGCCGCGAGCTCGGCACCTCGGTCGACGCCCTGCGCGGCCGGGTCAACGAGCTGACCGACTGGCGCCGCCAGGTCGAGGAGCACAAACAGCAGCTGATCATCGGCGCCGCCGCGGTCGGGTTCCTGATCGGCGCGCGCGTGATGCTGCGCCGTCGCCGCAACCGCTGACGGCTTAAGCGATCAGCTCTGT
The DNA here is from genome assembly GCA_036378275.1 of Solirubrobacterales bacterium. Lineage (GTDB taxonomy): Bacteria > Actinomycetota > Thermoleophilia > Solirubrobacterales > 70-9 > VAYN01. The sequence goes on from DASUWV010000032.1 coordinate 7,397, forward strand.
CCTGACGCTGCCGACCCCGAGCAGGCCGGGGCCGACGTGGGCGCCGAGGACGGGGCCGACCTCGGAGATGAAGGCGGGCTCGCAGCCGAAGATCTCGTAGCAGTCTGCGATCAGCGAGTCGGCGGTCTCTTTGTCCTGGATGTACTGGACGACCCATCCGTCGGCGCCGGAGTCCCTGCGCTGGCGGGCGTAGCCGCGCAGCCGCTCCAGCGAACGGGCGCGGGTGCGGACCCGCTCGACCGGCGTGATCTCCTCCTCGAGGGTGAGGATCGGCTTGATCTTCAGGGCGCCGCCGATCCAGGCCCGCGCCCCGCCGATGCGGCCGCCCCGCCGCAGGTACTCGAGCGTGTCGATCGCGAACCACATCTTCAGGTTGTCGCGGGTCTCCTCGGCCCGGGCGATCGTGCCGGGTCCGTCGGCCCCCGCCGCTGCCGCCGAGGCGGCGCCGAGGGCGCAGAGGCCCATGCCGCCGGCGGCGGAGCGGGAGTCCATCAAATACAGGCGCTCGCCTCCCTTGCCTTCCTCGATCAATCTCTCACGAGCCTGGCCCGCGGCCTCGAAGGTGCCGGAGATGCCGGCGGAGATGTGGATCGAGACGACTTCCCTGCCGTCGGCGAGCAGCGGCTCGTAGACCGCGAGGAAATCCCCGATCGAGGGCTGAGACGTGGTCGCTCCCGTATCGGAGGCGCGCAGCCGCTCGTAGAAGTCGTCGACATCGGTGATCTCCGACTCCTTCTCCATCCGCCCGTCGACCGAGACATAGAGGCTGATCGTCTGGATGCCGCGCTCCGCGACGAGCCCGCTCGGCAGGTAGGCAGTCGTGTCGCAGACGACCGCGGTCTGGGCCGAGGAGCTCACAAGGCGATTCTAGACGTGCTGTCTCTTTTAAGCCTGTAGCGATCTAACCCGGCCGGGTTAGAAGCCTTCGAAGATGTTGAGCACGGCCGTCGTCCGGATTCTCAAAACGCTTGCCGATCTCGCGCTGCTGCGGTCGCCGTCACGTTGGTCCTTGCGGTCCTACTTGCTTTCAAGTTCTGGATCTTCCACGGGTCCTTGAGCACTCGCTAGCAAACTGACCCACGACCAGCCGTTCGGGGCGATGTGGACAGGGCGCAGATTCAGAAAACCTTGAACCGAGCCAGGGCGGCAAATACAGCCCCTGGTCTACACGGGCCGAAGCGACGGGTTTTCAAGATGCTCCCGGACCCCGACCGCACCTCGACCAGCTACGTCGAGAGGCATAACCTCACGATGCGGATGGGGATGCGCCGCTTCACGCGGGTGACCAACGGCTTCAGCCGCAGGTCGAGAACCTGCCCCACCAATCTCCCTGCGCTTCATGCACTACAACTCGGCCGTCCGCATCGGTCTTGAAGGAGTGCTACCCGCGCACTCCGCAATGGCGCCGGGGGTTGCCGACCACGTCTGGACGCTGGAGAAGATCGCGCCCCTGCGGGACTAACTGTCGTGCTCGTGGCTCTCCATGTTCCTGATCAGCTGCTCTAGGTTCGCGTTGTGGTCTTTGCGCTTCCCTAGCCATGCCCCAAAACAAACGACCGCAATGATCAAGGAAGCAACGCCAATCAGACGAAGGTTGAATTGAACATCTGCTGAGAGTCGACTGGAGTGTGCCTTCGCGCTCTCAGGGCCAGGGAGCGCCCAGAATGCAATCCACGCAGCGGCTCCGGCGCCAAAGAAAGCAAAAGCCGCCCCGAGCCAGAGCTCGGTCCATCCCATCTTCGCTTCACGGGCTTCCTCCTTGAGTCTGTCCCAATGTCTACGGCTCAAGGCCATGCCCGGCACATCGAAGCTTTCGGACTTGATCCTCGGTCCCGTTATGTCGGTCTGCGGCCCATATGCCGCAGAGGTCTCCTGCGACGATTCGGTTGACCGAATGGGTTTGACTGGCTCTATGGGGGAGGAGGAGGCCTCGTCGCTCACGGCTGATGCTCCTGGTTGGCATCGAGTGCGCCCATGCTTTCCATGAGGATGCGAAGTTCCTGCGGTTCGAATATCCAGAGAGCCTGGATAGACACGATGTGACCGCACTGCGTGCATGAGACCGGCACGACCGGAAAGAAGCCAGATTCATCGGTCTCGGCGGGCCAGTTGTTGGCACCGGCAATAGCGCGGACCTGGCCAATGCGCCACTGGGGATTACCGCAATATGGACAATGGGTTTCTGGACCCCAATTTTCGTGAAGCCAATGGAGAACGCCGTCGAGATACTCCTCCCACGTGGTTGGAGCCGGACGCTTGCCTTCGAATGCTGGCGTTGACATGGCCGCAGCTTAACCACGCCGATTCCGAAAGGTGATCCGGTATGTACCCCTGTTCAGGCGCTCTAACGAGGTGTCTCCTCAAACTGACCCACTACCCGACGTCGCCCTCGCTACACTTTGTGAAGTGAGCGATACGCCTCAAGCAGCAATCACCCTGACCGACAAAGCCGCCGAGAAGATCGGTGAGCTGCTCGGCTCGCAGGCCGAGGGCGCCGAACAGGCCCTGCGGGTCGCGGTGCGCGGCGGCGGTTGCTCGGGCTTCCAGTATGCGCTCGCCTTCGACAAGGCCAAGGAGGACGACCACGTGTTCGAGGTCGACGGCGTCTCCGTCGTCGTCGACAAGGTGAGCATGCAGTTCGTCTTCGGCTCGGAGGTCGACTACGTCGAAGGCCTTCAGGGCGCCGGCTTCCAGGTCAACAACCCGAACGTGGTTGCGGCCTGCGGCTGCGGCAGCTCTTTCCAGGTAAAAGAGGACGCGGCCGAGCGGGCTGCCTCCGCCGTCTAGACCGGCGCATTTCGGCGTCCTCGGTCGCTCGCGTGCAAAGCACGCCACGCTCCCTGCGTCCTTGAACTGCTTGGTCTATACGACGGAGGATTATTCGATCTGCAGAGGCGGCGACTGCTGCGGCGCGGTCTGCTGCGCCTGCGGCACCTGCGCGTTCTCGGGCTGCTCGACCCCCAGCGCCTCCGCCAGCTCGCCGGACTCGAACATCTCCTCGACGATGTCGCAGCCGCCCAGCAGCTCGCCGTTGACGTAGAGCTGGGGGAAGGTCTGCCAGTCGGAGATCTCGGCCGTCACTTCGCGCAGCGGCTGCAGCGCGGGGAGGACGTCGATCGCGCCGTACTCGGCGCCCATCGCGTCGAGCGTCTGCACGACCCGCATCGAGAAACCGCAGCGGGGCATGTCCGGGGTGCCTTTCATGAACAGCAGGACCGGGTTGGCGGCGATCAGTTCTTCGATTTTGGACTTCAGCTCTGGGTCGGCCATTGGGGCATTGTAGGGAGGTGCGGGCGTTGGCTAGAGCTTGGTGATGAGGACTCCGGCAAGACCTAGAAAACCGGTCATCATGCCGACCATAATCGCGATGAAGCCATGGAACATCGTGTGCTGAAGACCGTTTACGCGGTCGCTCAGCTCACTCACCCGATTGTTTAGATCGTCAAGACGGGAATCGGTCCAGGTAGATCGCATTAGCTTCATTCCTCCAGCGTAGAAGGAAAATTCCTACACGT
>DASUWV010000033.1:0-24504 GCA_036378275.1 Solirubrobacterales bacterium
CAGGACCTCTACATCGAGAAGGACTCCTCGATCAACGACGAGATCGACCGCCTGCGCCACGCCGCCACCGCGGCGCTGTTCGCCCGCCGCGACGTGATCATCGTCGCCTCGGTCTCCTGCATCTACGGGATCGGCTCGCCCCAGGTCTACAACGAAAAAATGCAGCTGTTCAAGGTCGGCGAGGAGATCGACCGCGACGAAGTCCTGCGCAAGCTGGTGAAGATGCAGTACCAGCGCAACGACCAGGTGCTCGGCCGCGGTGCCTTCCGGGTCCGCGGCGAGGTGCTGGAGATCATGCCCTCCTATGCCGAGTCGGCCTACCGGATCGCCCTCTTCGGCGACGAGATCGAGGGGATCCAGCACTTCGACCCGCTGACCGGGGAGGTGCTCGACGTGATCGACCACGTCTCGGTCTGGCCGGCGTCGCACTACGTGACCAAAGACGAGACGGTCGACCGCGCCGTCGACGAGATCCGCGCCGAACTGGAATCGCGGACCGCCGAGCTGGAAGCAGAGGGCAAGCAGCTGGAGGCGCACCGGCTGCGGCAGCGGACGATGTACGACCTCGAGATGATCAAGGAGCTCGGCTTCACCTCCGGGATCGAGAACTACTCGCGGATCCTCGACGGACGCCCGCCCGGGAGCCCTCCGCACACGCTGATCGACTACTTCCCCGACGACTTCGTCGTCTTCGTCGACGAGTCCCACCAGACGATCCCGCAGATCGGCGGCATGTACGAGGGCGACCGCTCGCGGAAGACGACGCTGGTCGACTACGGCTTCCGCCTGCCCTCGGCGATCGACAACCGGCCGCTCAAGTTCGAGGAGTTCCTCGACCGGGTGAACCAGATGGTGATGGTCTCGGCGACCCCGGGCCCGTTCGAGAAGGCCGAAGCGAGCCGCACGGTCGAGCAGATCGTCCGGCCGACCGGGATCGTCGACCCCGAGATCGAGCTGCGCGAGACCAGGAATCAGATCGACGACCTGATGAACGAGGTCAAGCGGGTGGCGGCGGATGGGGACCGCACGCTGGTGACGACGCTGACCAAGAAGATGGCCGAGGACTTGACCGCCTACCTGCTCGAGTACGGGGTCAAGGTGCGCTACCTGCACTCCGAGGTCGACACGCTGGAACGGATCCAGATCGTCCGCGACCTGCGCCTGGGCGAGTACGACGTGCTGGTCGGGGTCAACCTCCTGCGCGAGGGGCTCGACCTGCCCGAGGTCTCGCTGGTGGCGATCCTCGACGCCGACAAGGAGGGCTTCCTGCGCGGGGAGACCAGCCTCGTGCAGACGATCGGCCGGGCGGCCCGGAACGTCAACGGCCGGGTGCTGATGTACGCCGACAAGGAGACCGAGGCGATGCGGGCGGCGATGCGCGAGACCGACCGCCGCCGGGCGATCCAGCTCGCTTACAACGAGGAGCACGGGATCACGCCGGAGACGGTCCGCAAGGGGATCAGCGAGATGGCCGAGTTCCTGGCGATGGAGGACCGGGCGCCGCGCAAACGGCGGCGGAGACGCGCCGAGGAGTTCGGCTCGCCGCAGGAGCTGGAAAAGACGATCGTGGCTCTGGAGGAGGAGATGCTCGCCGCCGCCGACGACCTGCGCTTCGAGGAGGCGGGGCGGATCCGCGACGAGTTGCGCGAGCTGCGGCGCGACCTCGAAGGGATGACCGCCGGCACCTAGCGGGGGATCTGCCGAGCTTCGACTCGCACAAGTAGTCACCCGGTAAAGGACGAAGGTGCTTGTCCAGTCACTGAGGCGGTCTAAGCTCGAATCGTGTCCGCGCCAGTCAGCGAAGAAGACTTCGATCGTTTAGTACTCCAGCGTTCGCACGAGCTGCCGGTCGTCGTCGATTTCTGGGCCGAGTGGTGCGGCCCCTGCAAAGCGCTGAGCCCGGCCTTGGAGGCCGCCGCCGGGAAGCGGGCGGGCCTGGTTGAGCTGGCGAAGGTCGACGTCGACGCCAATCAGCAACTGGCGGCGCTCTACCGCATCCAAGGCATCCCGGCGGTCAAGGCGTTCCGGGACGGGCAGGTCGTCGACGAGTTCACCGGCGCCCTGCCACCGGCGCGGGTCGAAGCGTTCTTCGACGCCCTTGCACCCTCCCGGGCGGACGAGCTGCTGGCCGCCGGCGACGAGCTGTCGCTGCGCGAGGCGGCGGAGCTGGAGCCGGGCAGGGCGGACATCGCCGTCGCCCTCGCCAAGGCGCGGCTGGAGCGCGGGGCGGAGGACGAGGCCCTGGACGCTGTCTCCAGCCACGAAGGCGACTTCGCCGCCGCCGGCATCGCCGCCCGCGTCCACCTTCTCGACGCCGGCCGCGCCGCCGACGCCTTCGCCGCCCTCGACCGCGGCGAAACCGAGGCGGCGCTCGACCGCCTGATCGACGAACTGACGAAGGTGCCGGCAGGGGTCCCAGGCGCGGTGGACGGCGACGGCATCGGCCCCGAGCCCACGCCCGCCGAGGTCCGCGACCTCCTCCGCCGCGCCATTGTCGGCATCCTCAGCGAGGTCGACCCCGCCGACCCGACAGCCCGCGCCTACCGCCGCAAACTGGCCACCGCCCTCGGCTGATCGCTGAGAACGCCTTTCTTTCCGCATAGCGAGAAGAAACGCGTTTTCACCCGAGACCCAGCGATCCCCGCCAGCTTCATCTCGATCGCCCGCCGCCGGTCGCTCTCGAACGCTCGCCGCGTCCGGTGCGTCTCCCAGCCGTCGATTTCCACCGCGAACCGCTCCCTCTTCCAGTAGGCGTCGATCTCGAACTTGCCGACCCAGGTGTTGATCAACGGCTTCGGCAAGCCGAACCGCTTGACGATGCGGCGGAACAGGCGCTCGGAGCGGGCGCGGTAGAAGGCGGGATCGCGGTAGATCTCGAGCGCCTTGCGCAAGCGTGCCGCTCCGCGGTGACCACGGCGCCGCTTCAGCATCGCATCGATCTGGGCGAGGTCGAGAAGGTCCCGTCGCTCGGCGCGCTCCACCGCGTTCCAGGTGAGGCGCGGCGAGCCGGTGGCAGCGACGTCCAGGAGGGTTCGCGGAAGTGCGGTGACCGGGATTCCCATCATCCGCCCGTGTTCCTCTGGAATCAGCGTCGAGGAGTGGTGCAGGGCGATCCCTTCTCGCCGGCCGCCGTGGCTGGGAACGCTGACGTCGACGACGGCCGGGCAGGTGGGGAGGAGGCCCCAGAGCCACGCTGCGGCGGCATGGCTGAGGACGGCGCCCCGACCGCTGGCGAGGACGGCGGCAAGGCACCGGGCGTGGTCCGACAGAACCTCGTGGCCCACGGCATAGACGCCTCGGTGCACGCGGTGCAGGCGCATCGCCTTGCTGGAGCGGCCGATCCTGGCGCTCGAGAAACCCAGCCGCAGCAGCTGCACGTGGGTCACGAGCCCGTATTGCTGCGCGGCCAGCCGCGCCAGCGCCTCGTGAGAACGCATTTCGTCTCGCATACCGGAGATAAGGGCGTTCTCGGCAAAACTCTCCCCCGGGAACATCTGTTCGCCTGGCTAGAATCGAAGGGAGTGGCTGCCTCTGATCGCATCGTCATCTCTGGGGCCCGGGAGCACAACCTCAAGGACATCGACGTCGAGCTGCCCCGGGATGCGCTGATCGTCATCACCGGGCTCTCGGGGTCCGGCAAGTCGAGCCTTGCCTTCGACACGATCTACGCCGAGGGGCAGCGGCGGTACGTGGAGTCGCTGTCGGCTTATGCGCGCCAGTTCCTCGGGCTGATGGAGAAGCCCGACGTCGACTCGATCGAGGGGCTCTCGCCGGCGATCTCGATCGACCAGAAGACCACCTCGCGCAACCCGCGCTCGACGGTGGGGACGGTGACCGAGATCTACGACTACCTGCGGCTGCTGTGGGCGCGGATCGGGACCCCGCACTGCCCCGAGTGCGGCGAGGAGATCACCGGCCAGACCCAGGAGCAGATCGTCGACCGGCTGATGACGCTGGAGGACGGGACCAAATTCATGGTGATGGCGCCGATCGTCCGCGGCCGGAAAGGCGAGTACGGCAAATTGCTCGACCAGATGCGGCTCGAGGGCTACTCGCGGGCCAAGATCGACGGCGAGCTGCGTCGCCTCGACGAGCCGATCGAGCTCGACAAGAAGTACAAACACGACGTTGCGATCGTCGTCGACCGGTTGGTGATGAAGCCGGAGCTGCGGCGGCGGCTCTCGGAGTCGGTCGAAGCGGCAGCGGGCCTGGCGGCGGGCCTGATCGAAGTGGAGATCGTCAGCGGTGAGCAGGAGGGGGAGACCCTGCTGTTCAGCGAGCAGTTCGCCTGCCTCAACTGCGGCACCTCGATCCCCGAGCTGGAGCCGCGGATCTTCTCCTTCAACTCGCCCCACGGCGCCTGCGATCGCTGCCACGGGCTCGGCTTCCAGCGCGTGATCGACCCCGAGCTGGTCGTGCCGGACCCGACGCTGTCGCTGGCCGAGGGGGCGCTGCAGCCCTGGAACCGCGGCATCAGCGCCTACTGGAAGCGGCTGATCGCCTCGGTCGCCGAGGACTACGACGTCGACCTCGACAAGCCCTGGGCGAAGCTGAAGGCCGACGAGAAGGAGATCTTCCTCTTCGGCACCGGCGACGAGCGCCACCACGTCAGCTACACCAACCGCTTCGGCCGCCGCCGCTCCTACAAGGTCCGCTTCGAGGGGATCGTCAACAACCTCCAGCGCCGCTACGAAGAGACCGATTCGGAGTCCAACCGCGAGCGGATCGAGGGCTACATGGCCGAGCAGCCCTGCCCCGCCTGCAAGGGTGCCCGGCTACGGCCGGAGAGCCTGGCGGTCAAGGTCGGCGGTCTCAGCATCGCCGAGTACAGCGACCTATCCGCCCACGCCGCCTCGGAGTGGATCCGCGCCCTGGAGATGACCGAGACCGAGCGGGCGATCGCGCGGCTGATCGTGCGCGAGATCACCGAGCGGCTCTCCTTCCTCGAGAACGTCGGCATCGGCTACCTCTCGCTGGCGCGCTCGGCCCGCACGCTCTCCGGCGGCGAGGCGCAGCGGATCCGGCTCGCGACCCAGATCGGCTCGCACCTGGTCGGGGTGATGTACGTCCTCGACGAGCCGTCGATCGGCCTCCACCAGCGCGACAACGAGAAGCTGATCGCCACCCTCGACCGCCTGCGCGACCTCGGCAACACGGTGATAGTCGTCGAGCACGACGAGGGGACGATGCTGGCCGCCGACCACCTGCTCGACCTCGGGCCCGGCGCCGGCGAGCACGGCGGCCACGTGATCGCCGCCGGCACCCCCGCCGAGGTCTCGAAAGACCCGAGCTCGCTTACCGGCCAGTACCTCTCCGGCAAGCGGAAGATCGAGGTGCCCGAGGAGCGGCGGCAGCCGACCGGGACCCTGGTCGTGCGCGGGGCGCGCGAACACAACCTCAAGGACGTCGACGTGATGTTCCCGCTCGGGGTCTTCTGCTGCGTCACCGGCGTCTCCGGCTCGGGCAAGTCGACGCTGGTCAACGAGACGCTGCACCACGCGGTCGCCAACCGCCTGCACCAGGCGAAGCTGCGCCCCGGCGCCCACGACGGCGTCGACGGCCTCAGCCAGATCGACAAGATCATCAACATCGACCAGTCGCCGATCGGCCGCACCCCGCGCTCGAACCCCGCCACCTACACCGGCGTCTTCGACCACATCCGCTCGCTCTTCACCCAGACGCAGGAGGCGCGGGCGCGCGGCTACAAGCCCGGCCGCTTCAGCTTCAACGTCAAGGGCGGCCGCTGCGAGGTCTGCAAAGGGGACGGCCAGATCAAGATCGAGATGCACTTCCTGCCCGACGTCTACGTCCCCTGCGAGCAGTGCCACGGCAAGCGCTACAACCGCGAGACGCTCGAGGTGCGGTTCAAAGGCAAGAACATCGCCGACGTGCTGGAGATGTCGGTCTCCGACGCGGTCGAGTTCTTCGAGAACGTGCCGAAGATCGCCCGCCGCCTGCGCACCCTCAACGACGTCGGCCTCGGCTACATCCGCCTCGGCCAGCCCGCGACCACCCTCTCCGGCGGCGAGGCGCAGCGGGTGAAGCTGGCGACCGAGCTCTCCAAAGTCGCCACCGGCGACACCCTCTACATCCTCGACGAGCCGACCACCGGGCTCCACTTCGCCGACGTCCAGCGCCTGCTCGACGTCCTCGGCCGCCTCGTCGACGCCGGCAACACGGTGGTCGTGATCGAGCACAACCTCGACGTGATCAAGACCGCCGACTGGCTGGTCGACCTCGGGCCGGAGGGCGGCGAAAACGGCGGCGAGATCGTCGCCACCGGCACCCCGGAGGAGGTCGCCGCGGTGACCGGCTCCTACACGGGCCGCTTCCTCTCGGGCCTGGTCGAGCCGGCGAAGCCGAAGCGCCGCAGGCGTGAGCCTGTGGCCGCTTAGGCCAACTCAGAGCCTCTGAGCACTGCGCGGCGGCCAGGATCCTCCTCCGGGTGAGGGGAGGGTGAATGAAGTGTCCGCAAAGGGGTAGTGGTCCAATGCCAAATCCCCTAGGAGGAGGGTCATGTCGAACCCAGCGTTGTTGCGGCGGCTTGTCGTGATCGGTTGTGCGCTGCTGGCGGTAGGTCTCTTGGTTGCCGGCTGCGGCGGCGGCGGAGGCGGAGGCGGGCCGAAGATCGCCCTGCTGCTGCCGGAAAACGAAACGCCCCGGTACGAATCCGACGACCGGCCGGACTTCGAAAAAGCGGTCGAAGAACAATGCGAAGAATGCGAAGTCCTCTACAACAACGCCGGCGGGGACGCCTCCAAGCAGCAGAGCCAGGCCGAAGCGGCGCTGACGCAGGGCGCAGAAGTCCTCGTCGTCGACCCGATGGACTCGAAATCGGCCGCGGCGATCGCCGAAAAGGCAAAGGCCCAGAACGTGCCGGTCGTCAGCTACGACCGGCTGATCGAAAACGCCGAAATCGAAGCCTACGTCTCCTTCGACAACGAAAAAGTCGGCGAACTCCAGGGCGAAACCCTGGCGAAGAAACTGAAAGAAGACGGCAGCGCGAGCGGGCCGATCATCATGATCAACGGCGACCCGGCCGACCCCAACGCGGCGCTGTTCAAGAAAGGCGCCCATAACGCTTTCGAAAAAGAAGGCGTTGAAGTCGCCAAGGAATACGACACGCCCGGCTGGTCCGCCGAAAACGCCCAGCGCGAGGCGCAGCAGGCGATCACCGCGCTTGGCAACAATGGCTTCGCCGGGATCTACGCGGCGAACGACGACACCGGCGGCGGTGCGATCGCGGCGATGAAAGGCGCCGGCATCAACCCCAGCGAAAAGCCGGTCACCGGTCAGGACGCGACCGTCGCGGGCCTGCAGCGGGTCCTTGCCGGCCAGCAGTACATGACGGTCTACAAGGAAATCGAACCGGAGGCGACGATCACCGCCGAAATCGCCGTCTCCCTGGCCGAAGGCAAAGGCGTCCCGAGCGGCAAAGCGAAGGAAAAGATGAACAACGGGGCAGCGGACATCCCGTCCGAACTGCTCGAACCGATCGCGGTGACGAAAGACAACGTCAAGAGCACGGTGATCAAGGACGAATTCGTCACCCCGGAAGAACTCTGCACCGGGCCCTACAAGTCCGCCTGCAAAGAAGCCGGGATCTCCGGGTGATCTGAGTGGCCTCCGGGACTCCACTGCTGGAGCTGGAGAAAGTCAGTAAGCGATTCGGCCCGGTCCAGGCTCTGGACCGGGTCGACTTCGCCGTCCACGCCGGCGAGGTGGTCGCCTTGGTCGGCGACAACGGCGCCGGCAAGTCGACGCTGGTGAAGGCGATCGCCGGCATCCACGAAGCCGACGAAGGCGTCTTCCGTTTCGAGGGCGAGGAAGTCCGCATCCACCGTCCCCAGGACGCGACCGAACTGGGGATCGCCACCGTCTACCAGGACCTCGCGCTCTGCGACAACCTCGACGTCGTCGCCAACCTCTTCCTCGGCGCCGAGGAAATCTCACCGGGGCCGGGACAGGCGACCCGCCAGCTCGACGAGGCGAAGATGGAGCACGAGAGCGAAGAGCTGCTCTCGAACCTGGCGGTGACGATCCCGAGCCTGCGCAGCGAGGTCGGGACCCTCTCCGGCGGCCAGCGCCAGCAGGTGGCGGTGGCGCGCTCGCTGCTGGGGGAACCGAAAGTGGTGCTGCTCGACGAGCCGACGGCGGCCCTCGGGGTGGCGCAGACGGCGCAGGTGCTGAACCTGATCAAGCGCCTCAAGGAGCGCGACCTCGGCGTCGTCGTGATCAGCCACAACCTCGCCGACGTCTTCGAGGTCGCCGACCGCATCTTCGTCCTGCGGCTCGGTCGCGCCGGCGGCGAGTTCGACGCCCAGCAGACGACCGAGGAGCACATCGTCGGCGCGATCACCGGAGCCACCTCCGAACAGGAGCTGCCGAAAGGGGAGGAGAAATGACCGAGACCGTCGAGAGCGCCGAAGCGCAGGGGGTCGAAGCCGGCTCCGGCGAGAGCAGCGCGCGCCGCGAGGCGATCCGCCGCATCGTCCAGGGCGACCTCGCCTCGCTGCGGGTCGTGATCGGCCTGGCGGTGATCTGGGCGATCTTCCAGTTCGAGAACGAACGCTTCCTCTCGGCCGAGAATTTGACCAACCTGATGCTGCAGATCACCGCGGTCGGGCTGATCTCGGTCGGGATCGTCTACGTCCTGCTGCTGGGGGAGATCGACCTCTCGGTCGGCGCCGTCAGCGGCCTCACCGCGGCGGTGATGGCGGTCCTCAACACCAAGCACGGCTGGAGCCCGTACCTTGCGATCGCCGCCGCGATCGCGGTCGGGCTGGCGATCGGCCTGCTGCAGGGCTTCCTCTTCAGCCGCTTCGGCGTCCCATCCTTCGTCGTCACCCTGGCGGGGTTGCTGGCCTGGCAGGGGGCGTTGCTGCAGGTGCTCGGATCGACCGGGTCGATCAACCTCACCGACCCGAAGATCACCGGCCTCGCCAACACCTTCTACGGCGACGCGGTCGGCTGGATCTTCGCCGCGCTGGCGATCGGCGGCTACGGGGCGGTGCTGGCGATCGGCTACAAACGCCGCCGCGACGCCGGCCTCGCCGCCGAGAACCCGACCTCGCTGATCGTCCGCTTCGTCCTCGTGGCGGTGGTGGTGATCGTCGCCATGGCCGTTCTCAACTCCGACCGCGGCCTGCCGCTGGCGGTGCTGATCCTGCTCGCCTTCGTGGTCGGGATGGAGTACGTGGTGAAAATGACGAAATTCGGCCGCCACGTCTACGCCGTCGGCGGCAATGCCGAGGCGGCGCGCCGGGCCGGCATCAACGTCAACGGCATCCGCATCGCGGTCTTCGGGATCGCCGGGACGATGGCGGCGATCGGCGGCATCATGGCCGCCTCGCGGCTGCTCGCGGTCAACCAGAACTCCGGCGGCAACGAACTGCTGCTGCTGGCGATCGCCGGGCCGGTGATCGCCGGGACCAGCCTCTTCGGCGGCCGCGGCTCGGTCTGGACCGCCCTCCTCGGCGCCCTGGTGATCGGCTCGATCTCCAACGGCATGGACCTGCTCGCCCTCTCCTCGGCGGTCAAGTTCATGGTCACCGGCGGCGTCCTGCTGCTGGCGGTCCTGGTCGACTCCGTCGCCAGGCAGCAGCGCCAGGCCTCCGGGCGGGTCTAGCGGGAGACGAGCAGGGAGGCGCCGATCGCGCCGCCGAGGTCGCCGAGCGAGGCGACGCGAACCGCCGGCGGGCGTCCGTCGACGAAGAGGTGCTTGGCCATCTCCTCGGTCAGCGGGTCCATCAGCCGCTCTCCGAAGCGGATTCCGAGGCCGCCGCCGATGATCACCGCCTCGACGTCGATCAGGTTGATCGCCGAGGCGATGCCGGTGCCGAGGGCCTCGACCGCGCGCTCGATCAGGTCCTCGGCGAGCTTGTCTTCGTGGTCGAGCGCGCGCTCCCAGATGCCGCTGGTCAGCCGCGGTTTCTCGTGCTTCTCCATCAGCTTGAAGAGGTCGGTCTTCTCGCCGTCCTCCTGCCGCCGGCGGGCCTCGTCTTCCATCGCCTTGCGGCCGGCGTAGGCCTCGAGGCAGCCCTTGCGCCCGCAGGGGCACCTGGCGCCGCCGCGCTTGACGACCATGTGGCCGATCTCGCCGGCGGCGCCGCGGCCAAGCCACGGCTTGCCGTCGAGGACGAGGCCGCCGCCGACGCCCGTGCCCCAGAAGACGCCGAGCAGGCTCTCGAACTCCCTGCCGGCGCCGAGGTGGAACTCGGCTTCGGTCGCGACCTGGACGTCGTTGCCGATCTTGACCTCGGTGCCGAGGGCGTCGCTCAGCTTTTCGCCCAGTGGGAATCTGCCCTCCCAATCGGGCAGGTTTCTCGCCGAGGAGACGACGCCAGTCTTCTCGTCGGCGTCGCCGGGGGAGCCGACTCCGACCCCCGCCAGGTCACCGGTCTCCACGCCGGCGCCTTCGGCGGCTTCCCGCATCGCCTTCGCCATCGCCGCGGCGACGTCCTCGGGGCCGCCTTCGGTCGGGGTCGGCTCGCGCGCTTCGCCGAGCACCTTGCCGTCGCCGTCGACCACTGCCGTCTGGATCTTCGTCCCGCCGAGATCGATGCCGCCGCGCAGCTCCGCCATCGCGCCAGTCTACGTCTAGGGTGGGGCCGTGGCGACGAGCGGATGGCGGCTGTGGTGGGCGAAGCGGCGCTGGTACGAGCGCAACCGCCGGCTGCTGCGGCGCTGGCGGATCAACCGGCACGCGGCGCGCGGCGGCTTCTTCGTCCGCCACCCGGTCGAGGGGGAGGTGCTGGAGGCGCTCGACCAGGGTCGGCTGAAGATCGGCGCGGGCACGCTGCTGGAGCCGGGCTGCTGGCTGACCCTGGCGCCGGAGGCGCGGATCGAGATCGGAGAGGGCTGCTTCCTCAACCGCAACGTGATGATCGCCGCCCAGGGGAAGGTGACGATCGGCGACCACACGATGCTCGCCAACGGCTGCTTTGTCGGCGACGCCGAGCACCGCTATGACGACCCCGACAAGCCGATCACCTGGCAGGGCTTCACCTCGAAAGGCCCGGTGTCGATCGGGTCCAACTGCTGGTTCGGCGTCAACTGCGTCGTCACCAGCGGCGTCAGCGTAGGCGACCGTTGCGTGATCGGCGCCAACTCCGTGGTGACCCGCGACGTCGACAAAGGCACGATCGCCGCCGGCGCCCCGGCAAAGCCGATCCGCAAAATCGAGCTCGCCCCCCAGGCGCCGGGCAAGTAGTGACCTTTCCGTTGCGTATGTCACAGAGGCGACACGAAGTGCGCCTATAATTTTGCGAGTTGGCCGTGACCCCCTGGGCATGGACCTATGAACTCGAATCTCCTCGCCGATAGCCCTCGTCCCACCGCGGCCGCCCCCGCCCTGCGCACCAAGGCCGAGCTTCGCTCTGCCCTCGCCGACGCGCGCCGGGCCGGGCAGACGATCGGGCTGGTGCCGACGATGGGATACCTGCACGACGGGCACCTCTCGCTGATCCACGCCGCCCGCGCCGAGTGCGACCTGGTGGTGATGAGCCTCTTCGTCAACCCGACCCAGTTCGGGGCGGGGGAGGACCTCGACCGCTATCCCCGCGACGAGGAGCGCGACCTGCGCCTCGCCGGCGAGGCCGGCGCCGACCTCGTGTTCGCGCCGGCGGTCGAGGAGGTCTATCCGGACGGGCTCGACCGCTTCGCCACCCACGTCGAAGTCGCCGGCGGCCTGACCGACGTCCTCGACGGCTCCCCCGAGAGCCGCGGCCCGGAGCACTTCCGCGGCGTCGCCACCGTCGTCGCCAAGCTCTTCAACCTCGTCGGCCCCGACGTCGCCTACTTCGGCCAGAAGGACGCCCAGCAGGCGGTGGTGATCCGCCGCATGGTTCGCGACCTCGACTTCCCGGTGCGGATCGAGGTGCTGCCGACCGTGCGCGAGCCCGACGGCCTGGCGATGAGCTCGCGCAACGCCTACCTCGGCACTGAGGATCGCGAGCGCGCCACCGCGCTTTCCCGCGCCCTCGCCGCCGCCGAGCGCGGCGCGCGGCAGGGGGGCCTCGGCATCGGCCTCGAGGCCGCTCGCCGCGAGCTCGCCGTCGTCGCGATCGAGCCCGAGTACCTGGAGGCGCGCGACGCGGAGACCCTGGAGCCGGTGCACGCAATCGAGGACCGCCCGGTCCTCGTCCTCGTCGCCGCCCGCGTCGGCGCCGCGCGCCTGATCGACAACGTCTTGATCCACCCGACCGACACCAAGCAGAACTTCACCGACACCGAAACCTGAGCCCGGAAAGGGGAAACGCAGTGCAGAGACAGATGCTGAAGTCGAAGATCCACCGGGCGACGGTGACCGACTGCGACGTCGACTACATCGGCAGCATCACGATCGACACCGAGCTGATGGCCGGCGCCGATCTGATCACCAACGAGCAGGTCCACGTCTGGGACGTCGACAACGGCTCCCGCTTCGTCACCTACGTGATCGACGGCGAGCCGGGGTCGGGGACGATGCAGGTCAACGGCGCCGCCGCCCACCTGGTCGAGCCCGGCCACAAGATCATCGTCGCCTCCTTCGGCGCCTACGACGAGGCCGACCTCGAGCGCTACTCGCCGATCGTCGTCCACGTCGACGACGAGAACAGGGCGATCGCCGTCGACAGCCACCCGGAGGTGCTTCTCAAATGAGCTCCGGCGCCCGTTCCCACACCGCCCCGCAGACCGGCCGCAAGCCGGTCAGCCTGCCGCGCCTGGAAGAGATGAAGGCCAACGGCGAGCCGATCGTGATGGTCACTGCCTACGACTACCCCTCGGCGACCGTGGCCGAGGCGGCCGGCGTCGACGTCGTCCTCGTCGGCGACTCCGCCGCCAACGTCGTCCTCGGCTACCCGGACACGAAGCTGGTCTCGATGGAGGAGATGCTGATCCTCGGCAAAGCGGTCCGCCGCGGCCTGAAGACCCCTCTGATGGTCGGGGACATGCCGATGGGCAGCTACGAGGCGAGCAACGAGGAAGCGATCCGCAGCGCCCAGCGGCTGGTCAAGGAGACCGGCTGCCAGGCGGTCAAGCTCGAGGCCGGCGGCATCATCGTCGAGCGCGCCCGAGCGATCGTCCAGTCGGGGATCCCGGTGATGGGCCACGTCGGCCTCACCCCGCAGACCGCGACCGCCCTCGGCGGCTACAAAGCCCAGGGCAAGAACGCGAAGAGCGCGATCAAGCTGCTCGAGGACTGCCTCGCCCTGCAGTCCGTCGGCTGCTTCGCGATCGTGATCGAGGCCGTCCCCGCGGCGATCACCGACGCGATCGTCGAGCGGCTGGAGGTGCCGACGATCGGGATCGGCGCCGGCCCCTCGACCTCCGGCCAGGTCCTCGTCTTCCACGACCTGCTGGGGATCACCACCGGCCACATGGCCAAGTTCGTCAAGCGCTACGCCGACGTCCACGAGACGATGGTCGCCGCCGTCGAGCGCTACCGCGACGAGGTCCGCAGGCGCCACTTCCCCGAGCCCGAGCACGTCTACAGCGTCGAGCCCGCCGAGCTCGACGAGTTCCGCCGCTACCTCAGCGAGGAGAGCCTGGCCAGCGCCAAGGGCTGGGAGTGGGAGCCGCTGCCGTAGGGAGGCTCGGTCGGTTGCTGATCAGCCGGCCCGAGCTGAAGATGATGAAGGAGCAGTAGCCGCGCGGGCAGGCGCACTTGAAGCCCCGACAGAGGTCCGCTTGGTAGCCGGAGCCGGTCAGCTGGACGGTGCCCATGCCGGGCAGCTCGACCGCCAGGTCCCCAGCCCAGCTCGATTCTCCGTTCGGCAACTGTTCGAAGCGGGCGCTGCCGGTGAAGGGGGCCGGCGGCGTAACCGTTGCGACGGTGGGGTCTACGCCGAGCGGTTCGACCGGGAAGGTCTCAGGTTCCGCCGTCGCCGAGGCGCTGCGGTCGATCGTCAGCCGTCCGCGCCGTTCGGTCGCCGAAACGAGGTAGTTTGCGTCTTCGCTACTCCAGTGGACGCGGCTGTGGCGTCTGGGGTCTTCTTTGAATACGGAGAACCAAGGCGCGGCGGCGCGGCCCTTGACGACCGCCGAGAGGCTGTACCCCTTTTCCAGGAAGCGGGGCCCCTTCAGCCGGTGTCCGCCGCGGCCCATCCGGCAGACGAGACGGAACGACTTGTAGACGGTCCCCCTGACGCTCCGCTCGTGCACGCTGATGAACCCGCTTTCTCCCCGGAAGAGAATGGATCCGACGAACTTTCCTTGCTGACGGGTCGGACGCCTGCCTTTGCAGCGCTTGCCGTACGCGCCTTCCCGCTTCGGCGGCCCGTCTGGCTGGAACCTCATCGAGATGCGGCCGAAGCGGCCGAAGTTGGCGGTGATCCGATCGCCGCTGCTGCGGCCGGGAACGTGGTAGTCGATCGATCCGCCTTTGAATCGGAAGGCGACGAGGCTCACGTCGGTCCGGGGCTCGGCGTAGATCTGAAGCCGATAGCCGTTACTGGAAGGAAGGTTGAGAAGGGTGGTGCGCTGCGGCCTGAACACGTAATAACCCGGTTTCGCCGCCGCGCCGGCCGGCAGCGCCAGCGACGCGGTCGCCGCGCAGAGGAAAAGCACCAAGCGCCCCCTTGCCGCCATCCGGGCAGAGTAATGAACGCCGCCCCCGTTAGTTCGGACGAGTTACCGGCATGAAGTAGTTTCTTTGCCAATGGAAGCCGAGGCGCAGTCTTTCGACGCGATCTTCCGTCGGGATGTTCGCTATCTGGTTCCCGTTTTCCAGCGTCGTTACACGTGGGATAGAGAGCGCCAGTGGGAGCCGTTTTGGGCGGATGTCCTAGAGGTAGTAGACGCCTATGTAGACGCTGCAGGCCCAAATGGCGAGGCGCCCCTCGGAGATGAGCTTCCCACTCATTTCTTCGGCGCGATCGTCGTCAAGCTGATGCAGTTCGGAGCGGGTCAGCTCGAGCTCCGCGAAATCATCGACGGGCAGCAGCGACTCACCACGACGCAGTTGCTGATCGGTGCGGCCGCCCAAACGCTTGATCGCTTTGGCGCCGGCGAACAAGCAACGGAGTTGCGGAGTCTGAGTGAAAACCGCGCCTACCTCACGAAAGGCGATCCGGACGCTGCGTTCAAAGTCTGGCCGACCAAGCACGATCGCGATTCCTTCCGAGCGGTTATGACAGGTGCGGATCCCAACCCCGGGGATCGCCCCGACCGAATTGCCGCGGCATTTGGCTATTTCGAGGAAGCCATCACCGACTGGGCCGAGGCAGTACCGGAGACCGAGCGAGACCTTCATTTCCAGGCCTTGGAGGCGGTCATCCGAACTCAGCTGAGGCTGGTTTGGATCGACTTGGACAAGCAAGACAATGCTCAGGTCATCTTCGAGACGCTCAACGACCGGGGCGCTCCCCTGAATGCAATCGACCTGGTCAAGAACTTCGTCTTCCAGCACGAGCACGGCGATGGAGGCGCGGAGGATCTGTACGAACGCCACTGGGTCTGGATCGAGGACGATTGGTGGCAGAAGAAGATCCGCCTCGGCCGCCTCGACCGGGTGCGCGCTGACGTCTTCCTCCAGCACTGGCTCCAAATGCGGCTCGGAGTCGAGGTGAACTCCGACTATCTTTTCAAGTCTTTCGCGAAGATGTTCGAAAACGATTCCCCTGAGGTCTCCTCCCTGATTCCAGAATTTGCCGACGATGCGCGTATCTATCGGTCTTTTGCGGAGCAGCCGTCTGGGACTCGGAGAGGGCAATTCTTCGATCGTCTCGAGGTGCTCAACACGACGACGCCGTACCCGCTGCTCCTTTTTCTATTCAAGTTGCCCCCGGAGGTCCTATCTGCAGGTCAACTCGACCGTTGCTTGGAATTTATCGAGGACTACCTGGTGCGCCGCATGCTGGTCAGGGGAACTACCCAGGGCTACAACCGGCTTTTCACGGAATTAGTGAAGGACGTGCGATTGGACCCGAGCAACAGTCCCGAGATCATCGAGGTACAACTGGCGAAGATGGAGGGCGGGTCTCGATATTGGCCGCGCGACGAAGACGTGGTCACTGCTCTGACCGAAGGTAAGGCTTATGGCACGGGAGCAATCGCTCGCGACCGCTTGCTCGATGTCCTCTGGGAGGTCGAGCGGTCGTGCCTCAGAAGCGATAAACATGAGGATCTTCCCCGTCCGTCCGGGCTTCAGATCGAGCACATCATCCCCCGAGCTTGGACCAAGAACTGGATGACTCCAGAGGGGGACTCGGCAGAAGACCGACGCTACCGCGAACGAGAAGAATCGATCAACAAGCTGGGAAACTTGACGCTCGTAACTGACCGTCTGAATCCTTCGATGTCGAACAGCGGATGGAGCGAGAAGCAAAAGGCCCTCACCGGCCATAGCCTGCTGGCAATCAACCAACAACTCGTCTCGCGCTATGGCGAGCGCTTTGACGAGGCTTCCGTACGGGAGCGCGGAAAGTACCTGGCCCAACAGATCGTTGCTCGGTGGCCGGGACCCGAAGACCGCTAGCGAACCTTCAGTAGAAGCGTCCCAACATTCAGTGGTGAGAAAGGCTTGCGTGAATCAGAGAATTCTGAAAAGTTTAGGAAGATGCCGATCAGCTTCGATTCGCCGGCGGGGCAAGGGGACAGCGCCAAGCTGGCGGAGATTCTCCACTGTTCGCCTGGCGATCTCGAGGAGGTTCTAGGGCCGTACGCCCGGGCGGCAGCCGTCGAGTACGTGGAGATGTTCCTCGGGCGGAAGGTTTTCACCCGCGGCTCCGACATCCGTGAGTACCGGCTGTTCCTCCTGATGCGCGAGGTCTTCAAACGCCTGCCGACTGAGCAGGAGGTCTCTGATCTCTTCCAGACCACCGAGACCCAGAGCCGCAGTCTGATTCGCTCGGTGATGTCTAAGTATCAGTACGAGCTGACCGACGTCCTCAGCAGATCGATGAAAGCAGCGCTCGAAGCTGCAGTCCAGGATGCCGACGCAGGAGCGGGGGGTGATTGGCATATCACTGTCTCCTCGGAGTACATCGTCGAGGCCCTCAACCGGTTGGTCGCCCAGCGCGACGGCACGCTGACCCGAATAATCCTACGCAAAGGAACCGCCTCCTCCTATGTGATCAAGCCCTCAACGCGCCTCGCCCTCCGGGAAGCGCTTGAGCTCGAACCGTGAACTCCGGTTCGAGCCCGGCCGATCTCCTCGGTGCAGCCAGCCTCCTTCTCGCCGCGCTCGCGGTTCTCTACAGCGTCTGGTATTCGACTATCGAAGCCGCAAAGGAGTTGTTGCTTCCGAAGCATCGGGGCGATGCGACCCAGCCGCTGGAATATGTCGAGACGGTGCTTCATGGCCGTGCCTATCCCCTGGCACTTGCCTCCGGACTCTCAACCCTTGTTTTCGGGCCGGAAGCGATCAACATCGTCATAACGACGAGTGAAAGCTTCGACCATCACGGCCTCGGCGCCTTCGGCTTCTACGACCCGATAGAGGCGGCGCTGCTTCTGGTCACCATCGGGCTTTTCGTCCTCACCATTCACGTATTACGCCTATGCGCTGCTCTGCGAAAAAAGCTCGACGACGGCGCCAAGCTGCCGCCCTAACCTCGTCTCCTCCTGATTAAGGACTGTTCTCTGCAGAGATCTTTCCGGGAGGGGACTACGATCCCCGCGATGCCGATCTACGAGTTCGAGTGCGAGGCTTGCGGGGCTCGGTTCGAGGAGCTGGTGCGGGCGGGGGTTGAGGTGGCCTGCGAGAAGTGCGGCTCTGAGCGGACGCGGCGGCTCTACTCGATGGTGGCGCCGCCGGGGCGGCAGCCGCGTGGGGCGGGGGTGCGCTCGGACGAATCGCGGCGGCGCGAGCGCGAGGCGGCGCGGCAGGACCGGCTGAGCGAGTCGCGCAAGCGGCGGGCGCGGGGGGAGAAGCCATGAGCGCTAGCGCCGAGGAGCGCCGCGAGAAGCTGGTCGAGCTCTACAAGGAAGTGCAGAAGTGCGCCAAGTGCCCCCTTGGCGAGACCCGCACCAAAGCCGTCTTCGGGGCCGGCAACGCCGATGCCGACCTGATGTTCGTCGGCGAGGCGCCGGGGGCCGAAGAGGACCGCCAGGGCCTGCCGTTCGTCGGCCGCGCCGGGCAGCTGCTGAACCAGATGCTGGAAGAGATCGGCCTCTCCCGCGAGGACGTCTTCATCGCCAACGTCCTCAAGTCGCGCCCGCCCGGCAACCGCGACCCGCTGCCGCTCGAGATCGAGGCCTGCGAGCCCTACCTCTGGCGCCAGGTGCAGCTGATCGAGCCACGGGTCGTCTGCACGCTGGGGAACTTCGCGACCAAGCTGCTGAGCGGCAGCCCGGCCGGCATCACCAAGGTCCGCGGCACCCCGCAGGTGCACGAGCTCGGCGGCCGCATGGTCTACCTGCTGCCGCTCTTCCATCCCGCCGCCGCGCTGCGCACTCCCGCGGTCAAGGAGACGCTGCGGGGCGACTTCGCGACGATCCCCGAGCTGCTGCAGCGGCCGCTGCCGAGCCCCGCCCCGAGCGCGGAGGAAATCGCCGAGGCCGAAGAAGAGGGCGGCTCGACCCCGCCGCCGCCGGCCGACCAGCTCGGCTTCTTCGGATGAGCGCGACCGAGGTCGTCGCTTCCTCCAGCGCCGCGGAGACCGAAGCCCTCGGCGCCCGCATCGCCGACTGCCTGCGCCCGGGCGACGTCGTCGTCCTCTCCGGCGAGCTCGGCTCCGGCAAGACGACCCTGATCCGCGGCGCCTGCCGCGCCCTCGGCGTCACCGGCCCGGTCACCTCGCCGACCTTCACGATCGGGCAGCGCTACGCGGGCGGCCGCCTGCCGATCTCCCACCTCGACCTATACCGCCTCGCCGACCTCGAGGGGGAGGACCCGGCCCTGCTCGACGACTACCTCGGCGCCGACGGGGTCGCCTTCGTCGAGTGGCCGCAGGCGGGCGCCGCCCGGCTCGGCCGCCCGGCGATCGAGGTCCGCCTCGCCCACGAAAGCGAGGAGCGGCGGCGGATAGAAGTCGACTGGGGCGCACCGGACATGGGTTGACTGTGTTCGGGTAGGTGGAGCCGGACTTTGTAGCATCGACGCTCGGAACTTTTCGAACCAGAAAGGCAAGGACGGATGAAGGCACTGAAGACGCTCGCGGCGCTGATGCTGGTGAGCGGACTGCTGGCAACCGCGGTGCCCGCCACGGCCGGCGCGGTCGCGTACAAGCACTACGTGGGATGCGGTGTCTCTCGCAACGCCAAGCCCTCGCATTCCTGCCCGAAGAAGGCGAAGAAGGGGGCCTTCTTCAAAAGCCTGAACGGCGACGTCAGGTACACCGTCTGCGTCAAGTTCCCGAGCGGCAAGAACCTCTGCGCCCAGTCCCAGGAAGCCGAACAGGGGACGCTCTACGTGAACAAGATCACCTCGACGATCCTCGGCAAGCACGTCGTCAGCTGGTTCGTCAAGGGCAAGAAAGTCGGCTCCTGGGCCTTCCGGGTCACGGGGTAGCGCGGCGCTGATCGTCGTCGGCTTCGATACCGCGACGGTCGACACCGTCGCCTGCGCCTGGCGCGACGGCGAGGCCCTGCACGAGTCGCAGCTGGGGCTCTCCCCGCGGGGGAGGCCCCTGCACGCGACCGGCCTGCTGAAGGAGGTGGAGGCGGCCGCCGCCGCGGCCGGCGGCTGGGAGGCGGTCGACCTGATCGGCGTCGGGCTGGGGCCGGGCACCTTCACCGGGGTCCGGGTCGGGATCGCGACCGCGCGCGGCCTCGGCCTCAGCCTCGGCCTCCCGGCGCGCGGCGTCTGCACGCTCGACGTGCTGGCGCGGGGGATCCAGGAGGCCGGCGAGGGCCCGGCGTTGGCGGTGCTCGACGGCTGGCGCGGCGAGGTCTTCGCGGCGCTTTACGGCGCCGGTGGCGAGCGCCTCTGGGAGCCGGCCGTCTACCGGCCCGAGGAGCTGGCCGAGCGCCTGGCCCAGCTGGAGGAGACCCCGGCTGTGGCCGGGTCGGGGGCGGTACGATTTCGCCAGGAGCTGGCCCGAGACGGCGTCCGGATACCGGACGACTCCGATCCCGTCCACCGGGTCGCCGCGCGGCACGTCTGCGCTCTCGCGGCGGCGGCGGCAGACGAAGAGGACCGCGACGGGCTCGCCCCGATCTACCTCAGACCCCCCGACGCGGAGCGGTGGCGTGAGCGAGACGCTTTCCAAAAGGCCCAGTGAGCTGACCGAGGAGGTCCAGGTCCGCAGGCTCGCCTACAGCGACCTGCCGGCGGTGATCTCGATCGAGCGGCGCTCGTTCCCGACCCCGTGGTCGCTGGCGATGTTCGTGCTCGAGCTCTCGAAGCCCTCGGGGATCTGCCTCGCCGCGAGCGCCGGCGACGAGCTTCTGGGCTACGTGATCTGCTCCCGCTACGACCAGGTCTGGCACCTGATGAACATCGCCGTCGCCCCCGAGAGCCGCGGCGCCGGCGTCGCCGGGCAGCTGATGCGGCGCTTGATCGAGGAGTCGCAGGGGAAGCTGCCGTTCACGCTCGAGGTCCGTGTCTCCAACCACGGCGCGATCGGCATGTACGAACGCTTCGGCTTCCGCTCCGCCGGGGTGCGTCCTCGCTACTACCACGACAACGGCGAGGACGCCCTGATCATGTGGCTCGACTAGGGGGCCCGGTGTTACTGGCGATCGAGACCTCCTGCGACGACACCTGCGCCGCCGTCCTCGACGGCCCGCGCATCCTCAGCAACGTCATCTCCTCGCAGGCCAAGGCGCACGAAGGCTTCGGCGGCGTCGTCCCCGAGGTTGCCGCCCGCCACCACCTGGAGCTGGTCGAGCCGGTGGTCGAGGCGGCGCTGGCCGAGGCGGGGGTGACCCTCGACGAGGTCGAGGCCGTCGCCGCCACCGCCGGCCCGGGGCTGATCGGGGCGCTGCTGGTCGGGATCAGCGCCGCCAAGGGGATCGCCGCCGCCCGCCGGCTGCCGCTGATCCCGGTCGACCACCTGCAGGGGCACGTCGCCGCCAACTTCCTCGAGCCCGAGCCGCTGGAGCCGCCGTTCCTCTGCCTGATCGCCAGCGGCGGCCACACGATGCTGGCGGGGGTGCGCGACCACCAGGGCTACGAACTGCTCGGGCAGACGCTCGACGACGCCGCCGGCGAGGCCTTCGACAAGTCGGCCCGGCTGCTGGGCCTCGGCTACCCCGGCGGGCCACTGATCCAGAAGGAGGCAGAGGCGGGGGACCCGGAGGCGTTCGAGATGCCGGTGGCGATGGCGCGCGACCCGGGCCTCGACTTCAGCTTCAGCGGGCTGAAGACCGCGGTCCTCTACCGCTGCCGCGAGCTGGGGCCGGAGGGGGTGCGGGAGCGCCGCGCCGATCTCGCCGCCTCCTTCCAGGCGGCGGTGGTCGGGCAGCTGCGGACGAAGCTGAAGCGGGCGCTGAAGAAGGGCGACTGGGATGCCGTCGCGCTCGGGGGCGGCGTCGCCGCCAACGGGCCGCTGCGCAAAGCCGTCGCCGCGCTCTGCGAGGAGATGGGGGTGCGGCTGAAGCTGGTCCCGATCGCCCTCTGCACCGACAATGCGGCGATGATCGGCTCGGCGGCGCGCTACGCCACCCCGATCGCCTATCCCGACTACCTCGGCTACGACGCCTTCGCCAGCGGCGAAAGAACCGCCGCGGTCCCGCACTGAGCCTTGGCCGACGTCGTCGTCTACTCCCGGCCGGGGTGCCATCTCTGCGAGGAGGCGATCGCGCAGATCGTCGCCATGCACGAGCAGGGCTACCGCTTCGAGCTGCACGAGATCGACATCGAGAGCCACGACCTGCTGCTGCGGCGCTACCTCGAGCGGATCCCGGTGGTCGAGGTCGACGGGCTCGAGGTCTCCGAGCTGGTCTTGGACGCCGCCGCCGTGAAAGCCAGGCTCGATACTGTGGGGGCATGGTCGAGGTGATCGAGGAGTTCGACGCCGCGGGGGCGTTCCCGGTCGAAGGCGAGCGGCTGTCGCTGGGGGTGGCCGCCCGCCTCTCGCGCTACCTGCAGGTGCTGACGCAGGCGCGGAAGATGGGGCAGGAGACGATCTCCTCGCAGGAGCTCTCCCAGTACACCCACATCAACCCGACCCAGATCCGCCGCGACCTCTCCGGCTTCGGCAAGTTCGGCAAGCGCGGGGTCGGCTACAACGTCGAGTCGCTGGTCTCGGAGATCCGCAAGATCCTCCGCACCTCGGGCCAGCACAACATCGCCCTGTTCGGCGCCGGCAACCTCGGCCAGGCGATCGCCC
This sequence comes from Solirubrobacterales bacterium, assembly GCA_036378275.1. Taxonomy (GTDB): domain Bacteria; phylum Actinomycetota; class Thermoleophilia; order Solirubrobacterales; family 70-9; genus VAYN01. Next base: position 22,200 of record DASUWV010000033.1, read on the forward strand.
GCTCGCCGATCTTCGCCGACCACGGCTTCCAGGTGGTGGCGATCTTCGACACCGACCCGACCGTCGTCGGCAACGAGATCGGCGAGCTCAGCGTGCGCGACGTCGGCGACCTGCCCGCGGTCGTGGCCGAGGAGGAGATCGTCGTCGGGGTGCTGGCGGTGCCGGCCGACGCGGCCCAGGACGTCGCCGACCGGCTGGTCAAGGCCGGGGTGAAGATCATCTTCAACTACTCCGAGCAGCTGCTGCAGGTGCCGCCGGAGGTGACGGTCCACACCTCCAGCCCCGCGGTCGACCTGCTCTACGCGCTCTACTTCTATCTGGCTTAGCGCCGCCCGATGCCGCTCGACCTCGATCTCGCCCGCGAGAAGTTCGAGTCCTCGCAGGACTTCACGATCGGCCTCGAGGAGGAGTTCGCGATCCTCGACCCGCGGACGCTGGAGCTGGAGCACCGCTTCGAGGACGTGATGGGGGCCTGCCGCCGCGACGAGGTGCTCGCCGAGTCGGCGGCGGGGGAGCTGATCGCCTCCGAGATCGAGATCCGCTCGGGGCGCGCGGAGACGTTCGCCGAGGCCGTGTCGCGCCAGCGCGAGCGGCGGGCGCGGCTCTTCGAGGCGGTCGGGGGGATGGGGCTGACCCTGGGGGCGATGGGGACGCACCCGTGGGCGAACTACCTCGAGCAGCGGATCATCGACACCCCGCACTACAACCGCCTGCGCCGGGAACTCGGCTATGTGGCCCAGCGCAACAACACCTGGAGCCTGCACCTGCACATGGGGGTGCGCGGGGCCGACCGGGCGATCGCCGTCTGCGACCGGCTGCGCGAGCTGCTGCCGCTGCTGCTGGCGGTCTCGGCCAACTCGCCCTTCCTCGACCGCCGCGACAGCGGCCTGCACAGCGTCCGCAGCGAGATCTTCACCCGCACCTTCCCGCGCTGCGGCGTGCCCTCACCGTTCGTCGACTGGGCCAGCTACGCCGGCTTCGTCGACACCCTGCAGCGGGCCGGCTCGGTGGTCGAGTCGACGCAGCTGTGGTGGAGCGTACGGCCGCACCACCACTTCGGCACGGTCGAGGTGCGGATCTGCGACGCGCAGACGCGCGGCGACGAGTCCTTCGCGCTGGCCGGGCTGATCGCCGCCTGCATCGCCCAGACCGCGCTCGACTACGACGAGCACGGCTACGACGGCAAGGGCGCGCCGCTGGCCGACCGCGAGATCGAGGAGAACCTCTGGCGGGCGATCCGCTACGGCGCCGGCGGGGCGATGATCGACTTCCGGCGCGGGGGCGAGGAGGTGCCGACGCGCTCGGTGCTCGAGCAGGTCCTGGTCTGGACCGAGCCGGCGCGGGCGCAGCTGGGGCTCGACGTCTCGCTGCCGGAGCGCAACGGGGCCGAGCGGGCGCGCGAGGCGCTCGACAGCGGCGTCTCGATCGAGGACGTCTACCGCGACGCGGTGGCGGAGACGCGGCGGACCTACGCGGGGGCCGAGCAGGCTCGGCAGTCGGCGTAACCGAGTGCCAAGAAGCGGGTAATCGAGCTTCCAGAGCGGGCTTGCAGCGGCGTCGCCGCCCACGTCTATAGACTCCCGCGCCGCTAAAACCACCGGAGGAATAGGACTTTGACCGACTTTTTGACCGAATACGGCGTGGTTGTCGCGCTCGTCTGCGCGGGCGCCGCCGTGCTCTACGGACTTCTCGTCACCCAGCGCCTGCTCTCGAAGTCAGCGGGCAACGACCGGATGCGCGAAATCTCGGGCGCCGTCCAGGAAGGCGCCAAGGCCTACCTGAACCGCCAGTACACGATCATCGCCTCGCTGGCGATCCCGATCGCCGTCCTGCTGCTGATCCTGCAGGACTACAAGACCGCGATCGGCTTCCTGATCGGGGCGACGCTCTCGGGCGCGACCGGCTTCATCGGGATGAACGTCTCGGTGCGGGCCAACGCCCGTGTCGCCGAGGCCGCCCGCGGCGGCGTGCCGCCGGCTCTCGACGTCGCCTTCAAAGGCGGCTCGGTGACCGGCCTGCTGGTCGTCGGCCTGGCGCTGCTCGGCGTCGCCGGCTACTACGGCATCCTCGTCCTCACCGGGTCGAGCGACAAGGAGGCCGTCGACGCGCTGATCGGCCTCGGCTTCGGTGGCTCGCTGATCTCGGTCTTCGCCCGTCTCGGCGGCGGCATCTTCACCAAGGCCGCCGACGTCGGCGCCGACCTGGTCGGCAAGGTCGAGGCGGGGATCCCCGAGGACGATCCCCGCAACCCGGCCGTGATCGCCGACAACGTCGGCGACAACGTCGGCGACTGCGCCGGCATGGC
>DASUWV010000034.1:0-19244 GCA_036378275.1 Solirubrobacterales bacterium
GTCGACGAAGACGACGAAGTCGTCGGGGAAGTAGTCGATCAGGGTGTGCGGCGGGCTGCCGGGCGGGCGGCCGTCGAGGATCCGCGAGTAGTTCTCGATCCCCGAGGTGAAGCCCAGCTCCTTGATCATCTCCAGGTCGTACATCGTCCGCTGCCGCAGCCGGTGCGCCTCCAGCTGCTTGCCCTCGGCTTCGAGCTCGGCGGTGCGGGATTCGAGTTCGGCGCGGATCTCGTCGACGGCGCGGTCGACGGTCTCGTCCCGGGTCACGTAGTGGGAGGCCGGCCAGACGCTGACGTGGTCGATCACGTCGAGGACTTCGCCGGTCAGCGGGTCGAAGTGCTGGATGCCCTCGATCTCGTCGCCGAAGAGGGCGATCCGGTAGGCCGACTCGGCGTAGGAGGGCATGATCTCCAGCACCTCGCCGCGGACCCGGAAGGCGCCGCGCCCCAGCACTTGGTCGTTGCGCTGGTACTGCATCTTCACCAGCTTGCGCAGCACGTCGTCGCGGTCGATCTCCGCGCCGACCTTGAAGAGCTGCATTTTTTCGTTGTAGACCTGGGGCGAGCCGATCCCGTAGATGCAGCAGACCGAGGCGACGATGATCACGTCGCGGCGGGCGAAGAGAGCCGCCGTGGCGGCGTGGCGCAGCCGGTCGATCTCGTCGTTGATCGAGGAGTCCTTCTCGATGTAGAGGTCCTGCGCCGGGACGTAGGCCTCGGGCTGGTAGTAGTCGTAGTAGGAGACGAAGTACTCGACCTTGTTCTCGGGGAAGAACTCGCGGAACTCGTTGCAGAGCTGCGCGGCGAGCGTCTTGTTGTGGGCGATCACCAGCGAGGGCCGTTGCACCTCGGCGATCGTCGCCGCCATCGTGAAGGTCTTGCCGGTGCCGGTGGCGCCGAGCAGGGTCTGGAAGCGGTCGCCCTCGCGCAGCCCCTCGGCCAGCCCCGCGATCGCCTTCGGTTGGTCCGCCGTCGGTGAGTAGGCGGGGTTCAGCTTGAAATCCGGCACATCCAGAACATAGCTGGAGCATCTGGCGCGCCCTTCGATCAGTTGCGAATAGAGTGCAGCCATGGACAAACGCGACCGCTTCGCCGTCAACCTCCGCCGCGCCCGCGAAAACGCCGGCGTCTCCCAGGAAGAGCTGGCCGAACGGATCGAGGTCCACCGCACCGAGATCTCGCTGCTCGAGCGCGGCGGCCGCGAACCGCGCCTCGGCACGATGGTCAAGCTCGCCACCGCCCTCGGCACCACCCCCGAAGCCCTCTGCAACGGGATCGGCTGGGACCCGAAAGCGCGCGAGTACAAGATCCAAGAGCCGCGCTAGCGCCGGCGCCTCGTCCTACGGCAGGAATCTTTCGATCAGGCCGCTGCCGAGGCCGAGGAAGCCCTGGAGGTTGCCGAGCAGGGATTTCGCGTCCTGAACGAGTTCGATCGCTTCTTCGAGCGGGATGTTCTTCAGGGCCTCCCGCAGCGGGCCCGCGAGGATCGGGCTGAGGGCGCCGGCTTCTTCGGCGTCGTCGACGGCGCGGAGGAGCCCGGCGCGGATCGCCTGCGCCAGCTTTTCGTCGTCGATCCCGTACTTCTCGGCGAAGCGCCTGCGCGCCTGCGGCGAGGCCAGGGCCCGCGCCAGCGCCTCGCGCGTGACCCCGAGCTCGCAGGCGGCGCCGTCGAGGGCCGAGGTCGTGAACTGGTTGGCGAGTTCGCCGAGGCTGTGCGGGTTGCTCCAGGGGCGCGGCTTGCAGGGGTTCTGCACCTTCTCCGGTTCATACGAGGAACCGCCGGCCGCCAGGTAGGCGCCGACCAGGACCAGCGAGGCGACGATCGCGCCGATCACCAGCGCCCGCCCCCTCACAGCTCGACCTCTTTCGAGAGCGCGATCGGGAACAGCGCGATCAGCCCCAGCAGCGCCGCGAGGATGAACGACGTGCTGAAGGCGTGGGTGGCGCCGCGGTCGAGCTGGTCCTGCAGTTCGCTCTGCAGCTGCTGCACTTCGGCCCGCGCCCCGGGGTCTTCGGGCAGCGGTTCGAAGGCGGGGCCGATCGTCGGCACCTTGCCCCGCTGTTCTTCCAGCCGTTCGCTGACCCGCTCGGCGAGTTCGATCTTCAGCAGCGGGTTGACCGGCGAGTCGAGGATCACCGCGGTGCCGGCGTCGATCGCGTCGTGGCGCTGCTGGTCGATTTCGTGGGTGAAGATCGGCGTCAGCACCAGCAGCCCGATCACCACGCCGGCGTGGCGGGCGGAGATCGTCCAGCCGCCGTGGATCGCCTGCGGGGCGCGGCCGCCGAGGGCGGTCTCGGTCAGCGCCGAGAGCACCAGCGCCAGCCCGACGCCGACGAGGATCTGCGGCGGGATCGTCAGCGCGATCGTCGCCTTCGGCAGGAAGGCGAGGCCGGCGAGGCCGCCGGAGACGAGGATCGCCCCCGCGGCGGCGCGCGAGCGCGCGTCCTCCACCGTCTCGGCCAGCCTGGCACCCGCCACCGCCGCCAGCGGCATCACCGAGACGACGAGCGCGGCGGTGATCGGGCTCAGCCGCCAGCCTTCGATCAGCAGCAGGACGAGCAGGAAGAGCGCGGCGGCGATCGCCGCCGAGACCATCGCCAGCGCCAGGTTCGCCCACATGTGCGGGCGGCCGGTGCGGCGCAGCTCCGGTTCGATCACGCCCGTCGCCGCCTCGTGCTTTGCCACCGCCAGGATCGGCACCGCCGCCGCCAGCGCCACCGGCACCTGCAGGAGGAAGATCGACTGCCAGGAGACGAGCTGGGTGAGGATGCCTCCGAGCGCCGGCCCGAGGGCGGCGCCGGTGGCCCCCGCCGCCGCCCAGACCGTCGCCGCGCGCTGCTCGGAGCCGACCGTCGCCGGCAGCAGCTCCAGCGAGGCGGTCACCGCGGCGGCACCGCCGATCGCCTGCACGCAGCGGGCGAGGATCAGGGTCGAGAGCGTGTCCGAGAGCCCGCAGGCGAGCCCCGCCCCGGCGAAGACCGCCAGCCCGACCGCGGCGGCGCGGCCCGGCCCGACCCGTCGCGCCAGCAGCGCAGCCGGCACCGCCGCCAGCGCCATCACCAGGTTGAAGGAGACGAGGACCCAGGTGACGCCGGAGACGCTGGTGTCGAGTTCCCGGTAGATCTCCGGCAGCGCCAGGACGACGATCGAGGAGTCGGACAGCACCACCCCGACGGCGAGGGCGAGGGCGGCGACGCGCGGTCTCGGCGCGGCGCTAATAGCCGAGCTCCTTCGCGTACTTCTGGCGGTATTCCGCCTGCTTTTCCAGCACCTCTTCGACGTAGGCGCGGGTTTCCGGGAAGGGGATGCCCTCGACGCTGAGGCCCGCCCCGCCCCACTTGTCGGCGTTGCCGGGGCCGGCGTTGTAAGCGGCGAGCGCCGCCGCCTCGTCGCCTTCGTAGCGGTCCAGCAGTTCCTTCAGCAGGAAGGTCCCGTAGCGGATGTTGATTTCGGGATCGGAGAGGTCGTCGAGCTTGAACGTCGTCCCCCCGCTCCGCTTCTCGATGAACTTGGCCGCTTCCGGGGTGATCTGCATCAGCCCTCTCGCCCCCGCGCTCGATTCCTGGTCGCTGAACTTCGACTCCGAGTAGATCACGGCGGCGATCAGAGCCGCGTCGACACCCTTTTCCTGCGCCTGCTGGCGGATCACGTCCTCGTGGCGCAGCGGCAGGGTCAGCTCCTGGATCGCGTGGTCGAAGGTGCCGTTGGCGACCAGGTAGGCGAGGAAGAGCCCGGCGAGGACCGCGACTCCACCCCAGACGGCGCGGCGGCGGCGGGCGCGGACCTTCCCCCTCATCCCCGCAGCCTTGCAAGCAGGGCTGACAGCGAGCGCTCGAGGTCCTCGACCGAGCCGTCGTTCTCGACCACGTGCTCGGCCCGCTGCGCCTTCTCGGCCTGGGTCAGCTGCCGCGCCTCGCGCTCGTCGACCAGGGCGTGGCCGCGGGCGGCGGCGCGCTCGCGCCGCACCTCGTCGGCGCTGACGACGGCGACGGTGGTGTCGAAGACCTCGTCGCTGCCCGCCTCGAACAGCAGCGGCACCTCGACCACGGCGACGTCGGTGTCGTCCGGAAGGGAGGTCAGCCAGGCGGCGGTCCGCTCGCGCACCAGCGGGTGGACCTGCTCCTCGAGCCAGCTCAGCTGCTCGGGGTCGGCGAAGACGATCTCGCCGATCCTGGTGCGGTCGATCGCGCCGCCGGGGGCCACCTCGCGGCCCCAGTGCGCGACCAGGCGCTCGGTCAGCTCCGGGCTCTCCAGCAGCTCATGGACGACGGCGTCGCTGGAGAGGGTCGCCGCCCCCAGTCGCGAGAAAGCCTTCAGGGCCTCCGACTTGCCGGCCGCGATGCCGCCGGTGAGACCGATCTTCAGGGGCGCCACGGGCGCCGCTCAGCTCTGGTCGGACTCGCTCGTCTGGGCGTCGTCGCCGGCGGCCTCGTCGAGGTCGTCGGGCGAGTCGGGCCGTTCCTGCACGGATTCGCCCTCCTGATGCTCGCCGGGATCCTCGCTGCCACCGTTCTCGGCAGCCTCAGCGGCAGGGGCCTCATCCTCAGGCGCCTCAGTGGCAGGAGCCTCATCCTCAGGCGCCTCAGACCCTTGTCCTTCGGCTTCGGCGATCTGTTCGCCCAGCCCGGCCATCGCCATGTTCTGCCTCTCGACCTGCTTGATGCTGAGCGAGAGGCGGCGCCGCTCTTCGTCGATCTCGAGGATCTTCACGTTCAGCTTCGACCCCGGCTCGACCACTTCGCTCGGGTTCTCGACGTGGTGGTCGGCGAGCTCGGAGATGTGGACCAGGCCCTCGACCCCCGGCAGGATTTCCACGAAGGCGCCGAAGGCGACGACCTTGGTCACGGTCCCCTCCAGCACGTCGCCGCCGCGATGGGTGCTGATCACCCGCTGCCACGGGTCCTCCTGGGTCTGCTTGAGACCGAGGGAGATGCGCTGGCGGTCGCGGTCGATGTCGAGGACTTTGATCCGCACGTCGTCGCCGATCGAGACGACTTCGGACGGGTGGTTGACGTGGCTCCAGGAAAGCTCGGAGATGTGGATCAGGCCGTCGATCCCGTCGAGGTCGACGAAAGCACCGAAGTCGACGATGTTGGAGATCTTGCCTTCGACCACCTGGCCCGGCTCGAGGCGGCCGAGGATCTGCTCGCGGACCTCCTTGCGCTCCTCCTCGAGCACGGCGCGCCGCGAGAGCACCACGTTGTTGCGGCTGCGGTTGAGCTCGATCACTTTGCATTCGAGCGTCTGGCCCATGAACTCGTCGAGGTTGTGGACGCGGCGGATGTCGACCAGCGAGGCGGGCAGGAAGCCGCGCACCCCGAGGTCGAGGATGAGGCCGCCCTTGACGACCTCGATCACGCTGCCTTCGACCGGTTCGCCCGAGTCGGCGGCGACCTCGATCCGGCGCCAGGCTTTCTCGAAGCGGGCACGCTTCTTGGAGAGGATCAGCCGGCCCTCGGAGTCCTCCTTGGTGAGGACCAGGGCGTCGATCTCCTCGCCGAGCTCGACCTCTTCGTGCGGATCGACCGACTTGCGGATCGAGAGCTCGCCCGACGGGATGACCCCCTCGGCCTTGTAGCCGATGTCCACCAGCACCTCGTCTTTGTCGATCCTGACGACCTTGCCTTTGACGACGTCGCCCTCCTCGAACGACACCATCGTCGCCGCGTAATTGGGGACGATCTTGCCGTCGATATTGAGAAGGAGGCCGCCGGAGCCCTCGACGGGGGTGGCGCTGGGCGCAGGCGTCATGGTCTCGGTCGCGGACACGGGCGGCAATGATGGCAGAATCGGGCGCGATGCCGGTCCGAGCCACCAAGCGCGGCGACGAGCGCACGCCGCTGGACGGCGAGCACGACGTCCTCGTCTGCGGCGCCAGCTTCGCCGGGCTGGCGGTTGCACGCGAGCTTGCCGGCTCCGGCGCCGACGTCCTGATCGTCGACCGCTACGAGATCGGCGAGCGCCAGACCTCCGCCTGCGGCATCCCGACCGAGTGGCTGCGCCGGCTGGGGCTGATGGACGCCGAGCGCCAGCGCTTCGACACGCTGGTCATGCACACCCCTCACGGCGACGCCCGCTACCGGCTCCCCTGGACCTTCTCGACCTTCGACTACCGCGAGCTCTGCCGGCTGCTCTGGCGCGACTGCGACGCCCGCTTCGAGACCGCCAAGGTGAACGGGCGTGTCGACTTGCTCTCGGATAGCGAGAGGAAGGCGACAGGCGAAGGCGCGATCGCCGTCGAGACCGACCGCGGCGTCATCTCCGCCCCGCTCGTCGTCGACGCGCTCGGCTGGCGGCGGATGCTGGCCGGCGGCGACGGCTACCAGCCGCCCGACGCGCCGCTCTCGCGCGGGCTCGAGGTGCACCCCGGCGGCGAGTCAGAGGACCTGGCGATCTGGATCGACCGCAAATACGTCCCCGCCGGCTACGGCTGGTCGTTCCCGGCCCGCGACGAGCTGCGGATCGGGATCGGCTCCTTCGACCCCCGCTTCCACGTCAAGGACACGACCGTGCAGCTGACCCGAGACCTCGGCAAGGAGCCGAACGAGTACCAGGGCAACTGGATCCCCCACAAGCTCCGCCGCGGCACCGAGGGCGGCGTCTTCTTCGTCGGTGACTCGGCCGGGCACTGCCTGCCGCTGAGCGCCGAGGGGATCAGGACCGCGCTCTACTTCGGGATCGCCCTCGGCCGTGAGCTGCGCGCGGTAGTCGAGGGGCGCCAGGGCCGCGCCGAGGCGGAAGCGAGCTACGCCGCCTTCCACGACTCCCACGAGTGGAAGTTCAAGTGGATGCTGCGGGTGCAGAAGCTGATCCCGAAGGTGCCGCCGCGGATCCTCGGCCCCGCGATCAGGCTGATGGCCTCGAGGCGCTTCGTCGACTGGTCGTTCGGGCACTACCTGGCGATCGCGCCGCCCGAGTACGCGGGGACGAAGTGGGCCGCGCGCTCAGCGGACGACCAGGACCGTCCCGACCAGCAGCAGGACGACGCCGACGATGCGCTCGGGCGAGAGCGGGACCTGGTCGAGGCCGAACAGGCCTAGCCGGTCGATCGCGACCGAAGCGGTCAGCTGGCCGAAGACGGTGGCCGCGGCGACGCCGCCGGCGCCGATCACGCTCACCGCGATCAGCGCGTTGAGGACGTAGAGGGCGCCGAGGAAGCCGCCGAGCAGGTAGTACCAGCTGACGTCGAAGGTCGAGGAGAGCCCGCCCGCCTTGCCGCTGAGGACGACGACCGCGGCCAGCGCCAGGGTCCCGACCGTGAAGGAGACGAGCGCGGCGGCCATGCTCCCGGTCGCTTTTCCGAGCCCCGCGTTGATCGGCGCCTGGGCGGCGATCAGGCCGCCCGCGGCGGCGGTGAGGACGACGGCGACGCCCCTATCCACGGGTTTCCTTCTGCTCGCGCGTGATCTTGGGCTTGGACATGTGTTGGGGTGCTGTAGGCGAGGTGAACCTCGCCGCCGTCATATCAGTAACGCAATAAGACCGCGCGTCCGATCTGAGTACAGCCAGTCGATGACCCCGCCGCCAGCAGAGCTCTTCGCCTCCCGGGTCTTTCTCGGGCCGGCGCTGCGCGCCCAGCCCGACCGGCGCCTCGTCGACCTGGTCCGCGATGGCTACGACTCCGCCTTCGAGGAGATCGTGCGGCGCTACCGCAAGCAGCTCGACCGCTTCGCCGCGGGGATCGTCGGCGGCCGCTCCGAGGACGTCACCCAAGACGCCTTCTCGAAGGCGCTCCTGGCGCTGCGCGGCTCCGAGGCGGAGATCGAACTGAGCCCCTGGCTCTACCGGATCGTCCGCAACACGGCGCTGAACGATCTCCGCGACCGGGCGCCGGCGGCGGACGAGCTCTCCGAGCTGCTGCCGGGCGGCCGCAGCGCCGCCGCCGAAGCCGAGGCGCGGGAAGAGCTGCGCGACCTGATGGCGCGCCTGCAGGCGCTGCCGGAGCCGCAGCGGGCGGCCCTGGTCATGCGCGAGCTCGAAGGGCTCAGCCACGAGGAGATCGCGGCGGCGCTCGGGGTCAGCGGCGGCGCCGCGCGGCAGGCGATCTACCGGGCGCGGGCGGCGCTGCGCGAGGGCTTCGGCCTGCTGGTGCCGCTACCGGTGCTGCGGGCGCTGGCCGAGCACGGCGGCGAGGTCGGCGCGGCGGGCGGCACGATCGCGGCCGGCGGGGCGCTGAAAGCGGGGATGGCGACGGTGCTGATCGCGGGAGCCGTCGGCGCCGGCGTCGTGATCGACCACCACCAAGGCAACAAGCCCGGCCCGGAAGCGGCCGAGGCGGCGCCGCTGGTCGCCGGCAGGCACCGCGGCGCGGGCGCGGGCACGAGCCGGGCTTCGGGGCAGGGCGGCAATCAAAGTGGGACCGCCAACCACGGGCGCGGCGGGGGCGGCGATTCCAGCGGGCATGGCGGCGGCTCCCATGACGGCGGCAGCCTCGGCGGCTCGAGCGGCGGACCGGGCCCGTCAGGCGGCTCGCATTCCGGCGAGGGCTCGCGTCATTCCGGCTCCGGCGACTCCGGCTCCAGCGACCCAGGGTCAGGGTCGGGTGACCACCACGGCGGCAGCAGCGGCAGCGACGACCTCGGCGGCTCCTCCGGCAGCGGCTCAGGCGACGGCGGCGGCACCTCGGGCGGCTCCAGCTCGGACGACGGCTTCAGCGGCGGCGGCAGCGGCTCCGACGGCTCGAGTGGCGACACCATCACCGAACCGACCGGCGAACCCTCCCTCGACGAAAGCAGCAGCGACGGCGGCACCTCGGGCGGCTCGGACTCCGGCACTTCCGGCTCCGGCAGCGGCGATCTCACCAGCACGACCACGAACGGCTCAGACGTAAGTCCATAGCCACGTGATCTTCGCGCCGCGCTCGGGTTCCAGCAGCAACCAGTTGTTCAACTTCGAACTAGGAGGAAACGGCATGACCCGCATCAAAGGACGGCGAGCCCGCCTCGGCATGACCTGGTTCGCGCTGGCGCTCGGGGCGCTCGCGCTCCTGGCCATGCCCGCCCTGGCGGCCGCAAAGGACCGCAACCACGACCACATCCCGGACAAGTGGGAGAAGCGCCACCACCTCTCGCTGAAGGTGAACCAGGCCCACAAGAACCAGGACGGCGACAGGCTCCGCAACCGAGCCGAGTTCCTCGCCGGCGACAACCCGCGCGACGCCGACTCCAACGACGACGGCGTCATCGACGGCGAAGACAACGCCGGCACGATCGTCTCCTTCGACGAAACGACCGGCAAACTGACGATCGACCTCTTCGGCGGCGAAACGATCTCCGGACTCGTCAACGAAGAAACCGAGATCAAGTGCGAGGACAACTCCGGCGCCTCCGCCAGCAGCGACGGCGGCGAAGAAGGCCAGGTCGAGCCAGGCGACGACAACGGCGAAGAACAGGCCGGCGAGGACAGCGGCGGCCAGGGCGAGGAAGAGCCCGGGGACGACAACGGCGGCGAAGAGGCCGACGACGACAGCCCCGACAACGGCAACTGCACCACCGCCGACCTCACCCCCGGTGCGGTCGTCCAGGAGGCAGAGCTCAAGGTCGCCGGCGGCCAGGCCATCTTCGAGAAGGTCGAGCTGTCGGGGAAGGACGCCTGAGGACGGCTACTTGGCGTTGAGCCAGTCGGTCCCGACGCCGACGTCGACCTCCAGCGGCGGATCGAGCGGGTAGGCGGCGCACATCTCGCGCCGCACCAGCTCGGCCGCCGCTTCCATCTCCCCGGGCGGGCCCTCGAAGAGGAGCTCGTCGTGGATCTGCAGGACCAGCCGGGTCTCCCCCCCGGCCTCCCGCAGCGCCTGCCGGCAGCGCACCATGGCCACCTTGATGATGTCGGCGGCGGTGCCCTGGATCACGGTGTTGACCGCCAGCCGCTCGCCGAGCCGCCGCGTGTTGGGGTTGCCGGAGCGCAGCTCGGGGATCGCGCGCCGACGGCCCATCAGCGTGGTCACAAAACCCTCCTCCTGGGCGCGCTCGATCACCTCCTCGCGGAAGGCGCGCACGGCGGGGAAGCGTTCGAGGTAGCGGGAGACGAATTCCTCGCCCTCTTTGCGCGGGATGTTGAGGCGGTCGGAGAGGCCGAACCCGGTCAGCCCGTAGACGATCCCGAAGTTGACCATCTTCGCCTTCGAGCGCTGGCCGACGTCGACTTCGTCGCGGCCGATCTCAAAGACCTCGGCGGCCGTGGCGGCGTGGACGTCTTCGCCTGCCCGGAATACGTCTTTCAGCACCCCCTCGTCGGCGACGTGGGCGAGGACCCGGAGCTCGACCTGGCTGTAGTCGGCGGACAGCAGCCGCGCCCCCTCCTCGGCGACGAAGCAGGCCCGCACCGGGCGGCCGATCTCGGTGCGGATCGGGATGTTCTGCAGGTTGGGGTTGGTGCTGGAGAGGCGGCCGGTGGTGGTCGAGGCCTGGTTGAAGGTGGTGTGGACGCGGCCGGTCTCGGGGTCGATCAGCTCCGGCAGCGAATCCAGGTAGGTGTTCTTCAGCTTGGTCAGCTCGCGCCAGGACTCGATCTTCTCGACGATCGGGTGCTCGTCGCGGATCTGGGCGAGCACCCTGGCGTCGGTCGAGAAGCCGGTTTTGCCGCGGCGCTTCTTGGTCAGGCCGAGCTTTTCGAAGAGGACGCGGCCCACCTGCTGGGGCGAGCCGATCGTGAACTCCTCGTCGGCCAGCTCGAAGATCTCCTGCTCGAGCGTGGCGATGCGCTCGCCGAAGCCGGCGCCGACCTCGGCAAGCCGCTCGGCGTCGAGCTTCAGCCCCTCGCGTTCCATCGCCGCGAGGACGCCGACCAGCGGCAGCTCGACCTCGCGCAGCAGCCGCTCCAGCCCCAGCTCCTCTATCCGCGGCCCCTGCACGGCGGCGAGGGCGGCTACCAGGCGGGCTTCCTCGGCGGGCTCGAGCCCCGCCTCCAGCTCCTCGCCGAGCGCCAGCTGCCCGTCGTCCTCGGCTTTCCCGGCGGCGGCGCCGCCGGCGAGGCCGATTCCCGCGTCGGCGGCGAGCTCGACCAGGTCGTAGGTGCGCCGCTGCGGCTCCAGCAGGTAGGCGGCGATCATCGTGTCGTGGTCGAGGACCGGCTCGACCCCCTCCCGCGCCGCTGCGGCGAGCAGGCCGTGGCGGCCGCCGCCGAGCGACTTCGCGTCGTGGGCGTGGAAGGGCTTGCCGTCGAGCGCGACCGCGAGCTCGTCGAGAGTCGAAGTGCCGGCGAGGATCCGGTCGGCTTCGCCCGCCGCCCAGCGGTCCCCGGCGATCGCCAGCGCCACCGGCCCCTCCCCCAGGTCCCCCGGCTTGCCGGCGACCGCCTCGACCTCGAGCTCGGTCTCGACCCGACGGCCGGGGACGCTCGTCCCCTCCGGCAGTGCTTCTTCGAGCCGCTCCATCACCGCCCGCAGCTCGAACTCGCGCATGAAGTCCCGCAGGGCGCCGCGATCGGGTTCGGAGGCCATCGCCTCGTCGAGGTCGACGCCGGTCTCGATGTCGTACTGCAGCGTCGCCAGCTGCTTGGAGAGGCGCGCGTCCTCGGCGTGCTCGGTCAGGTTCTGCTTGCGTTTGGCGCCGGAGATCTGGTCGACGTTCTCCAGCACCGCTTCCAGCGAGCCGAACTGCTGCAGCAGCTGCGTTGCCGTTTTCTCGCCGATCCCGGGGACGCCGGGGATGTTGTCGGAGGTGTCGCCGCGCAGCCCCATCAGGTCGCAGATCAGCTCCGGCGGCACCCCGTAGCGCTCGATCACCGCCTCGCGGTCGTAGATCTTCGTCTCGGTGATCCCGCGCGAGGTGCTCATCACCCGCACCCCGTCGGCGACCAGCTGGTAGGCGTCGCGGTCGCCGGTCACGACCATCACCTCGATCCCCTGCTCGCGCGCTTGTTTCGTCAGCGAAGCGATCACGTCGTCGGCCTCGTAGCCCTCGACCCTGACGTTGGTGTAGCCGAAGGCCTCGACCAGGGGCATCAGGTGCGGCCACTGCTCACGCAATAAGTCGGGGCGCGGTTTGCGCTGGGCCTTGTAGAGGTCGTAGGTCTTCTCGCGGCCGCTCCAGCCGGCGTCCCAGGCGACCACCACCCCCTGGGGATGGTGTTCGTCGATGATTTTCACCAGCATCGAGGCGAGGCCGTAGATCGCGTTGGTCGGCCGTCCGTCGCTGGTCCCGATCGACTCGGGCAGGGCGAAGAAGGCGCGGTAGGCGAGGCTGTTGCCGTCGATCAGGAAGAGCTGGGGTGCGTCCGCCATCGGGCGGTCACTCTATGACCCTCAGACGGTCGCATAGGTGCGGCCCGACTCGACCAGCTCGAGAAGAGCGTCCACCACCACGGGGTCGAACTGGGAGCCGGCGCAGGCGCGGAGCTCGGCGACCGCCACCTCGGTGCTCATCGCCTTGCGGTGGATCACGCGGTCGGTGGCGCCTGGCAGGTCGACGACGTCTACGTCGACCCCTTCGCCCGCTACTGAGCGAGCGATCGCGAGTCCTAGACCTGGCCTGACTCGACCAGCTCTACCAGCACCGCGACCACCTGCGGGTCGAACTGGGTGCCGGCGCAGCGGTGGAGCTCGGCGATCGCCTCAGCGGTGTCCATCGCCTTGCGGTAGGAGCGGGTCGTGGTCATCGCGCTGAAGGCGTCGCAGCAGGTGACGATGCGGGCCTCGATCGGGATCTCCTCGCCGGCGAGGCCGTCGGGGTAGCCGGATCCGTCGAAGTGCTCGTGCGAGGCGCGGACGATCCTGCCGACCTCGGCGAGGACGCCGCCGATCCGCTTCAGCATCCGCTCGCCCTCGATCGTGTGCTGGCGCATCACCTCCCACTCGGCGTCGTCGAGGGGGCCTTCCTTGTTGATGATCTCGTTGGGCACGGCGATCTTGCCGACGTCGTGGAGGAGCGCCGCGAACTCGACGTTGCGGCGCTGCTCGAAACCGAGGCCGAGGCGGTCGCTGACCGCGAGCGAGAGGTCGACCACGCCGCGGCTGTGGCTGCCGGTGTAGGCGTCGTCGGCCTCGACCACATCGCCGAGGAGCAATGCCGTGCCCTGGTAGGCCTCGCTGAGGGCGAGGGCCTGGTCGACGCGGGCCTGGCGCTCGCGGGAGAGGACAGCGAGGACCAAGGCAAGCGGGATCACCAGCAGGCAGACGGCCGGGCTGATCGCGACCGCGGCCGCGGCGGCGAGTAGGCCGACCGGCGCCAGCGCCGCGTCGAGACCGTAGACCGGAGCGATCATCCGGGCGACGGCGGTGGGCGGGGTGCCGTCGATCGTCCAAGCACGGACCGCGGCCGCCGCGAAGTCGAAGGCGAACTGGGCGGCGAGGGCCCCCGCGTACACGGCCCAGGAGCCCCAGGAGAAGACCTGGGCGCCGGCGATCACGACCACAAGGGCGGGCCCGACCGCGTGCCAGCAGTCGCCGAAGACGTGGAAGGCGCGGTGGACGCTGGTGCGCCCGCTCGCGTAGTCGATCAGGCGGCCGAGCAGCCAGCTGAGGCTGACGACCAGCGGCACGACCGGGGTCGGCAGCAGGAACAGCATCGGCACCAGCACCAGCTCGGTCGGCACCGTGTAGCCGTCGGCGATGTCGAACTTGGCGCGGCAGGCGATGACGTAGGCGGCGACGAGAATCGCGAGGGTCCCCAGGTCGAGCGCGCGGGGCGAGTCGAGGAAGAGGGCCATCGCCGCGGCGACGACCAGGAACGCGGCGGCGGTCGCCTGCTCGACGGCGCGCTCGCGGCCTTCGGCGCGGGCCTGAGCACGCGTCCTGCCTCGCGCGAACAGCTGCTGGGTGTCGGTTGCCGGTGCCGCAGATTCCATGGTCGAGCGCCCTCCGGGGCTGGGCATCTATCGACGGCTTTTCGCCCATAACTGAGCGAGTTTCTAAATTTTCCCCGCTACCGACCCCAAAATTGACTAGACATGCAGTCCAAGCCACTTCAGTCCCCGCTTTCGCGGCCGAAATCCCTTGAACACATAAGTACAGAGGTGAGCTGAATAAGGGCAAACCTGTCGCGAGGCAGGGACGCAAAGTCAGAGGTCTCGGCCCCAGGGCGAGATGGCTCGACCGCCAGCTTGGTTTTCCAACCAGGCTTTTTGGCCTGCGACAAGGGAGAAATGCCCATGAAATCGTTTAGGACCCTCATCGCCGTCGCCGCGGCGGTCCTTGCCGTCTCGGCCTTCTCGGCGAGCGCCGCCCAGGCGTGCAACTACCCAGGCGCCGCACAGGTCTTCAGCCCCTGGGGCGACCAGCACTCCTACGTGCTCGCACCCGACGGCGGCTTCGAGGTCGGCGGCCAGGGCTGGCTGCTCGGCGGCGGCGCGACCACCGTCGCCGGCAACGAGAGCTTCAACCTCAACGGCGCCGGGGATTCCCGCTCGCTCTCGCTGCCCGCGGGGAGCGTCGCCGTCAGCCCCCCGATCTGCATGTCGATCGACACGCCGATCATCCGCCTCTTCGCCCGCAATACGGGCGACCCGAGTTCAGGCCTGCGGGTGGAAGCGACCTACTCCCTGCTCGGCCTGGTCCACACGAAGGCGATCAGCACCGTCTACGCCGGACCCATCTGGGCCCCCTCGCAGCAGCTCTCGACGGTCCTCAGCCTCTCGACCGTGGTTGGCACCCTGGTCCCCAGCTCGATCCAGGTCCGCATCACGCCGGTCGGCAGCGGCGGCAACTGGCAGGTCGACGACCTCTACGTCGACCCCTTCGCAAGGCATTAGCACCCACTAACCAGTCTCCCTTGCAAGAGCCCGCGCGACGTCGGCGACGACGAGCGCGGGCTCTTCAGTCGACAGGGCCTTGGATTGGCCCCCCAATAGCGGAATCTGATTCGATAGCCGCCGATGGCAGTCAGCGCCCAGTACAGCGTCACGATCCGCGTCGAGCTCGACGCGCGCCAGGAGCCGCTCGGACGGCTGACCGCGGCGATCGCCGAGGCCGGTGGGCAGCTGCAGGGCGTCGACCTCGTGCCCGGCGCGGGGCCGGAGGGCAAACGGGTGCGCGAGTTCACGATCGATGCGGCCGACCGCGACCACTGGGAGAGGATCCTCCGCGCGATCGGCTCGACCCGCGGCGCCCGCGTCCTCGACTACGTCGACCGGACGATGCAGATGCACCGCGGCGGCAAGATCGAGCAGCGCAACAAATACCCGGTGAAAACGCGCGATGACCTCTCGATGGCCTACACGCCCGGCGTCGCCCGCGTCTGCATGGACATCCACGCCGACCGCAGCAAAGCCTTCGAGTACACGATCAAGAAGAACACGGTCGCGGTCGTCTCCGACGGCAGCGCCGTCCTCGGCCTCGGCAACATCGGCCCCGAGGCGGCAATGCCGGTGATGGAGGGCAAGTGCATGCTGTTCAAAGAGTTCGCCGGGGTCGACGCCTTCCCGATCTGCCTCGACACCCAGGACGCCGACGAGATCGTCCGCGCCGTGGAGCTGATGGCGCCGACCTTCGGCGGCATCAACCTCGAGGACATCTCCGCCCCCCGCTGCTTCGAGATCGAGGACCGGCTGAAGGAGTCGATCGACATCCCGGTCTTTCACGACGACCAGCACGGCACCGCGGTGGTGACGATGGCGGCGCTCTTCAACGCGCTGAAGATCACCGGCAAACCGATCGAGCAGCTGCGGGTGCTAGTGGTAGGCCTGGGCGCCGCCGGGGTAGCGGTGACGAAGATGATGCTCGCCTCGGGGATCACCCAGATCATCGGCTGCGACCGCCAGGGCGCGGTCTCGACCAAGCGCGCGGACTACGAATCGGGCGAGATGAACGAGGCGAAGCGCTGGTACGCGGAGACGACCAACCCGGACACGATCCAGGGCCAGCCCGACGACGTCATCGATGGCATGGACATCTTCGTCGGCCTCTCCGGCCCCGGGATCATCCAGGCCGAGTCGCTGGGCAAGATGAACGACGACGCGATCGTCTTCGCGATGGCCAACCCGACGCCCGAGGTGATGCCCGAGGACGCCGCCCCCTACGTGCGGATCATGGCTACCGGCCGCTCGGACTACCCAAACCAGATCAACAACGTGCTCGCCTTCCCCGGCATCTTCCGCGGCGCCCTCGACGCCGGCGCGCCCAGCATCACCGAGGAGATGAAGCTCGCCGCCGCGAAAGGGATCGCGATGGCGGTCTCCGAGGCCGACCTCGCCGAGGACTACATCATCCCCAGCGTCTTCAACCGCGACGTGGCGCCGAAGGTGGCCGCGGCGGTGGTCGAGGAGGCCAAGCGCGACGGCATCGCGCGCTTGAACGACGAGACGGGGACCTTTACCGCGGTGGAGGCGAGCTAGGCCCGTGCGGGTCCTCGTCACCGGAGCCAGCGGCCTGATCGGCACGGCTCTGTGTGACGCGCTGTTCGGCCGCGGCGACGGCGTCGTCGGCCTGACCCGCGACCCCCGCCGGGCCAAGCGCTCCAACCCCCGCGTCGACTGGCACAGGTGGGAGCCAACGCTGGAACGTCCCGACCCGACCGCCTTCGAGGGCGTCGACGGCGTCGTCAACCTGGTCGGCGAGCGGATCGACCAGCGCTGGGACGACGAGGTCAAACGGAGGATCATGGAGACCCGCCGCACCGGCACCCACAACCTGGCGCAGGCGATCGAGGCGCTGGAGCGGCGACCGCAGGTCCTGGTCAGCCAGTCGGCGGTCGGCTATTACGGCGACCGCGGCGAGGAGGAGGTCGACGAGAGCGCCGGCCCCGGCAGCGGCTACGACTCCGAGGTGACGCAGGCCTGGGAGGCGGCGGCGCACGAGCTCGACAACAGCGACGTGCGCCTGGTGATCGTCCGCTCAGGCCAGGTGCTGACCCCGAGGGGCGGGATGCTGAAGGAGCTGCTGACGCCGTTCAAGCTCGGCGTCGGCGGGCCGCTGGCCGGCGGCAAGCAGTACGTCTCCTGGATCGACCTCGAGGACGAGATCGGCATCCTCCTCTGGGCGCTCGACGAGGAGAAAGTGAGCGGCGTCGTCAACGCCAGCTCGCCCAACCCGGTGACCAACAAGGAGTTCTCGAAGGCGCTTGGTCGAGCGGTCAACCGGCCGGCGATCGCGCCGGTTCCCGGCTTTGTCCTCGACCTCAAATTCGGCCGCGAGTTCGGCCAGATCCTGCGCGGCGGCCAGCGGGTGATCCCGAAGCGCACGCAGGAGCTCGGCTACTCCTTCAGGCACCCCGATCTCGACGAGGCGCTAGCCGACCTGGTCTAGGACGGCACTGCGGGGCGTCGAAGAGCCCCGCTCTTCCAGCGCCCGCAGGACGCGCCTCATCGCGGTGGCGCCGGAGCCGGCTTTGACCCAGGCGAGGTCGGCGGATTCGACGATCGAGCGGGTGAACTCGGCGGCGGCCGACGGCGCTTCGAGAAAGGCGACCGCGCTCGAGTCCTCGGTGGCGCGGCGGGCGTCGGCGCCGGCGACGGCTAGATCCGCGCCACCCTTCTTCTGGATCGGCAAGGGGCAGACCAAGCGGACCGCAAGGTCGTCCGCTTTTCCCCCCGCTTCTCGCAATGCCGCCCGGGCTTCCCCGCACAAGGGCGCCGCCGCGTAGACGGAGACGCGGGCGCCGCTCGCCACTTCGCCTTCGCCGCAGCCGACAACGAGGAAGACGAGGAGAGCGCTGGAGCAGAGGACAAGGAGGCGCCGCACAGGAAGCGATCCTAAACTCGACCCGATGCGAATCGGCGTCTTGACCGCAGGCGGGGACTGTCCGGGGCTGAACGCGGCGATCCGCGCCGTCGCCCGCTCGGCGATGCAGCGGGGCGACGAGACGATCGGGATCAGGCGCGGCTACCAGGGTCTCGCCGAGGACGATTACCTCCCGCTCGACATGTCGCGGGTCACCGGCATCCTCCACCAGGGCGGGACGATCCTCAGCACCTCGAGCTTCGAGCCGATCCGCGAAGGCGCGGTCGACAAGGTCGCCGCGGCCTTCGAGGAGCAGGGCCTCGACGCGGTGGTGGCGATCGGCGGCGAGCACACGATGGAGATCACCCGCCGGCTCCACGCCGAGCGCGGCCTGCCGCTGGTCGGGGTGCCGAAGACGATCGACAACGACGTCGGCGGCACCGACTTCACCTTCGGCTTCGACACCGCGGTGCAGGTGGTCACCGACGCGATCGACCGCCTCCACACCACCGCCCAGTCCCACGACCGGATCATGGTGGTCGAGGTGATGGGCCGCAACACTGGCTGGATCGCCGCCTACGCCGGGATCGCCGGCGGCGCCGACTGCATCGTCATCCCCGAGCAGAGGACCACCGTCGAGGAGGTCTGCCAGGACGTCACCCGCCGCCACGACCGCGGCAAGGACTTTTCGATCATCGTCGTCGCCGAGGGCGCGAAGCTCGCCTTCAGGAGCGGCGAAGAGCGGCTGATCCAGCCGGTGCAGAGCAGCGACGAGTATGGCTACCCCCGGCTCGGTGGGATCGGCGCCGCGCTCGCCTCAGAGCTCGAGGAGCGGACCGGCTACGAGACGCGGGTCACCGTTCTCGGCCACGTGCAGCGCGGCGGCACCCCGACCTCGACCGACCGCGTCCTCGCCACCCTCTACGGGGCCCACGCCTACGAGATGGCCAGGGCCGGCGAATTCGGCCGCATGGCCGCGCTCCACGGCACCAGGATGACCTCGGTGCCGCTGGACGAGGCGGTCAAGGTCAAGTACGTCGACCTCGGGATGCTCGATATCGCGAAACGCTTCTTCACCTGAGCCGGCCCGGCGGCGGATCAGGACTGCTGCTGCTGGCCGATTCGGACCGCGGCGCCGATCAGGAGGACGCCGAAGAAGATCAGCGCGGCGACGCCGCCGCCCTGGCCCAACCAGCCATAGGCGACCACCATCGTGGCGAGCGCCAGGAAGAGGGTTACGACCATGCCCATATCGCGGCGCATCCTATTGGATCGCCCCGGTGGAACGGCCCGAGGCGAGGGCTTCGCGCGTCTCGCTGAGGAACGACGCAACCGCGTCGGCGGCGCCCTGCGGCGAGCCGCCCTCGCCGGCGGCGCGGACGAGGCGGCTGCCGATGATGACGCCGTCCGCCACCTGACCCACCTGGGCGGCCTGCTGCGGGGTGCCGATCCCGAACCCGACCGCAACCGGGGTCTGCGCGTCGGCCTTGGTCGCCTCGACCAGCTCGGCGAGGGCGGGTGGGATCTGGTCGCGCTCTCCCGTCGTGCCGACGGTGGAGACGACGTAGACGAACCCCCTGGCGGCCTGACAGATCTGCTTGCGGCGCTCGGCCGGCGTGGTCGGCGCCAGCAGCGGCACCAGCGCCAGCCC
>DASUWV010000035.1:0-10544 GCA_036378275.1 Solirubrobacterales bacterium
TCTGGGGGAGGGCCGAGCGGAACCCCTGGCTTTGGCTGGTCATCGAGGCCCTGATCGATCACCTGAACGCGCCGCCACCGGAGCCGGGCGCACCCGGCCCGTTCTCCCTCGGCGAGCCCGAGCGCCTGCGCGCGGTCGTCGCGGAGGGCGAACTGACCGACATAGGGGTCGAGGAGATCGCGACCGAGCAGGCCTACGACTCGCTAGAGGGCTGGTGGGACGAGCTGCTCGAGGTCAGCGGCCCGCTGGCGGCGATGCTCAAGGCGATGCCGGAGGCCGACCGCGAAGCGATCCGCGCCAAGGCCCTGGAGGGCGGCGGCGAGTTCGTCGCCGACGACGGCCGCGCCGTCTTCCCCGCCTTGCTCGTCGCCGCCAAGGCGCGAAAGCCGAACTAGCCGTTTACTCGATCAGCCTGATCAGCTCGAGGTGAGCGTCGATGACGAAGTCTGCCTCGGGCCACCCCTCCTCCGCCTCCTCGTTCATCCCGCGGTAGCGGACGGTCCGCATCCCGAGCGCGGCGGCGCCGGCGACGTCGGTGCGGCGCAGGTCGCCCACGTGCATCGCCTCCTCCGGCCGCGCCCCGAGTGAGGCAAGCGCCGCTTCGAAGGGCTGCGGCGCCGGCTTGTAGTGGCCGACTTCGTCCGAGAAAGCCCAGCCGTCGAAGTGGTCGAGCAATCCCTCGACGGCCAGCAGGTCCCGCAACAGCGCGCCGCCGCTGAAGCCGACGTCACAGACGATCCCGATCCGGATGCCCCGCGCCTCCAGCGCCTCGAGCGCTGGCCGGATGTCGGGCGCCAGCTCCAGCTCCACTTCCCGCCCGGCGCCGAGGAACGCCTCCGCCACCGCCTCGCCCATCGCCTCCTCGACCCCGAGCGCCTCGACCAGCAGCGCCGCCCAGTCGCGCGGGTGCAGGTGAACCCCTTCGGCCCAGGAGCGCTCCCACCGCGCGCCGACCTCCTCCAGCGCGGCGGCCAGCAGTTTCGGCTCGACGTCCATCTCTCCCGCCTCGAACGCCGCCGTCAGACCCCGCACCCTCGCCTCCGTCATCGCCCCTTTCGGCACCCGCGCGATCGTGTTCCAGAAGTCGAAAGTGACCGCTCGGAGCGAGTTTCCCTCCACCCCGAGAACCATAGAGGGGGCGAAAATCCGCGCCTCCGTACTTGAACCTGCCATAGCGCGTTCAAGTTCGGAGAAGCGAGACGCAGAGGCCTGGCGGTTGACCCGCCGGCAGCATGGAGTCGTGAGCCGCGAGCAGCTCTTGGCGCTTGGTTTCAGCAGGAGCGCGATCGAGCACCGACGCCGCACCGGCCGCCTGCACCCGCTCGCGCGCGGCATCTACTCGGTCGGGCGTTCCCACCTAACTCGCGAGGGACGCTGGATGGCCGCCGTCCTGGCCTGCGGTCCCGGCGCCGCACTGAGCCACCGCAGCGCCGCCGCTCTCTGGGGCTTCGGCGCCGAGCACGAGGACTACATCGACGTCAGCGTCAAGCGCGCCTCGGAAGCACGCCTTCCCGGCATCCGCTGCCACCGCCGCCCCACCCTCGCGGCCGAGGCGATCACCAGGCGCCAAAACATCCCCGTCACCGAGCCCGTCCAGACCTTCCTAGACCTGACCACGGTCGCGGGGCCGAAAACGATCGAGCGCGCGATCAACGAGGCCGACAAGCACGACGTGATCGACGCCGGCTCCCTCCGCCGCGCCCTCGACGACCACCCTGGCGAGCGCGGCGTCCGCCCCCTCCGCCGGATCCTCGACAAGCACACCTTCCGCCTCTCCGACGACGAGCTCGAACGGCTCTTCCGCCCGCTTGCAGCGTCGGCCGGCCTACCGGTGCCGCTCAGACCCGTGACGCGCTGCGCTTTCAGGAACACACCGCGGCCGGGCTGACGCCGATCCGCTTCTCGCACTGGCAGGTGAAGTACGAACCCCGGCACGTGGAAACGATCCTCAGGAGAACGGCGAGGCACTTGCGTGGTCTCCCTGCACCCTCACAAAGCAGGTAAAGGTGCAGGGAAACACGCCCGGGCGGGCCCGCCCTTGCACCCGGGTGTACCTTCGTTGCATGCCTCACCAGGCTGCGGATCGGATTCGCAACGTCGCGCTGATCGGTCATCGCGGCTGCGGGAAGACGAGCTTGCACGAGGCGATGCTGTTCGAGGCAGGGGCGGTCAACCGTCTGGGGCGGGTCGACGACGGCTCGACGGTCTCCGACCACGAGGAGGACGAGAAGGCGCGGGGGCTCTCTATTAATGCCTGCCTGTCCTGCTTTCCTTTCGAGGACCGGGAGATCAACCTGATCGACACGCCCGGCGACCCAAGCTTCGTCGCCGACGCCGCCGCGGCGCTCCGCGTCGCCGACTCGGCGGTGGTCGTGGTCAGCGCCGTCGCCGGCGTCGAGGTCCAGACCGAACGGCTCTGGCGGCGCGCCGACGAGGAGGGGCTGGCGCGGCTCGTCTTCGTCAACATGCTCGACCGCGAGCGGGCCGACTTCTTCGCTGCGCTCGACTCGCTGAAGGCGGCGTTCGGGCCGCACGTGGTCGCGACCGAGATCCCGATCGGCGCCGAGCACGACGTCCGCGGCGTCGTCGACCTGATCGACATGGAGGCCTGGGTCTACGAGGGTGCCGAGCGCGGCAGCGCCGAGCGGGCGCCGATCCCCGACGAGCTCCTCCCCCGCGCCGAGGAGTACCGCGAGAAGCTGATGGACGAGGTCGCCGAGAACTCCGACGAGCTGATGGAGCGCTACCTCGACGGCGAGGAGATCGCCCACGAGGAGATCGTCACGGCGCTGAAGCGCGGCGTCACCGAGGGCCACCTGTTCCCCGTCACCTGCGGAGTCGCGACCAGGAACCTGGGGACGAACCGGCTGCTCGAGGCGCTGGTCGAGGACCTGCCCTCGCCGAAGATGCGCGGCGCGCTGGCGGCGCTCGACGGCGACGGCTCGGCGGTCGAGGTCGCCCCCGACGAGGACGGCCCGCTCGTCGCCTACGTCTTCAAGACCACCGCCGACCCCTACGCCGGCCGCATCAACCTCTTCCGCGTCTGCAGCGGCACCCTGCGCTCGGACTCCCAGGCCCTCAACGTCACCCGCAACGAGAAGGAGCGCATCGGCCAGATCGGCCAGCCGCTGGGAAAAGAGCTGAAGCCGGTCTCCGAGCTGGGGGCCGGCGACATCGGGGCGATCGCGAAGCTGAAGGAGACGCGGGCCGGCGACGTCCTCTGCGAGGAGGGGCGCGCGGTCTCGTTCCGGCCGCTTGACCTGCCGGCGCCGGTGATGGCGTTCTCGTATGAGCCGAAGACTAAGGGGGACGAGGACAAGGCGGCGACGGCGGTGCGGCGGCTGAGCGAGGAGGACCCTACCCTCGACGTCCACCGCGACCCCCAGACCGGCGAGCAGATCATCGCCGGGCTGACCCAGGTCCACGTCGAAGTGCTGGTCGAGCGGATGAAGAGCCGCTTCGGGGCGGAGATCGAGCTGCACCCGCCGCGGGTGCCCTACCAGGAGACGATCCGCGGCTCCGCCTCCGCCCACGCCCGCTACAAGAAGCAGACCGGCGGCAAAGGCCAGTTCGCCGACTGCACGATCGAGATCGAGCCGGGCGAGGACGGCGGCGGCCTCGAGTTCGTCAACAAGATCAAGGGGGCGGCGATCCCGGGCGGCTTCATCCCCGCGGTCGAGAAAGGCGTGGTCGAAGCGATGCAGCACGGCACCGTCGCCGGCTACCCCGTCAAGGACGTCCGCGTCCGCCTCGTCGACGGCAAACACCACGACACCGACTCCTCCGAGCTCGCCTTCAAACTCGCCGGCGCGATGGCCTTCAAGCAGGCGATGGAAGAGGCCGACCCCGCCCTCCTCGAGCCCATCGTCAAGCTCACCATCACCTGCCCCGACGACTGCGTCGGCGACGTCATAGGCGACCTCAACTCCCGCCGCGGCCACCCCCTCGGCATGGACGCCAAAGGCCAGGTCACCGAGATCCGCGCCGAGGCCCCGATGTCAGAGGTCCTCGACTTCGCCCCCGACCTCCGCTCGATCAGCGGCGGCCGCGCCGACTACACCCTCGAGTTCGAGCGCTACGAGGAAGTCCCGGCGCATTTGGCGGCGAAGTTGGTCTCGGAGAGCGGAGCGGGGACCTCGGTGACCGCCTAACCACCCCGCAGATATTTAGCGCGGCGCTTGAGCTCGATCCGCTGTTCGGTTGCCATTAAGTACCAGCACGGCACCCCTAAACCTCGTGACACGGCCTTCAGCGTGTCGAGCTTCGGGTTTCGGCGCCCTGCCTCGAGGTGTGAGACCTCGGTGTAATGGAGGCCGCTAGCCTCAGCCACCTGCTCCTGAGTCAACCCAGCGCTCGTGCGAATCTCCCTGATCGCGCGCCCAAAATCAGCGTGAGGTCGGTCTGGAGTTGACATCAACCTGAGCGAATCTGCTCAGGTTTTTTTCCTCCATAGCGTCAACTCCAACTTGGGGCGCACGCATAGAAGCCACTCCCCAATTTCGGAGTTTCCCTAGTTCCGGAAAACTCCCTGATCGGGACCATAGCAGATCTCTGATTTATCTGATAAATTGGGCTCGTGACTCGCCTGACTGCCACCGAGGTAGCTCGCCAATTCTCCGCCGTGGTCAACCGGATCGGTGCCGGCGAGGAGATCGAGGTGGTGCGCAACGGGGTGCCGGTAGTCGAGATGCGGCCGCCGACCGCCGGCCACTTGATCTCAGCAGCCCGCTGGGACGAGCTCATGCGGTCGATTCCTTCTCCAGACGACGACTTTGCCCGGGATGTCGAAGCTGCTCGCAAGGAAGTCGGGCCTCCCCCTGATTCATGGCCCTCCTGATCGACACCTCGGTGTTGATCGACGCAGAGCGACGGGATCGCTCGCTCAGCCAGACGCTCGGCGACGAAGATCGCGCGATCAGCGTCGTCACGGCGAGCGAGCTTTTGCACGGAGTGCACCGCACCGGCGATACCACGGTTCGCACGCGCCGCGCCGCCTTCGTCGAGCAACTGCTCTCTGCGGTCGAGGCCCTGCCGATCACGATGGCAGTTGCCCGAATCCATGCGGAAATCTGGACCGCGCTCAAGGCCGAGGGCAATCTGATCGGAGCGCATGACCTTTGGATCGCTGCCACCGCCCTCAGCCAGGGCATGGCCGTCGCCACCGCGAACGTGCGCGATTTCGAACGGGTGCCCGGGCTCACCGTAATCCCCGTCTGAGGCCGGGGTGTAGCCGGCGGCTGCCGGGGTAGCCGACGCCCGTGACCGACTACTCGATCGTCAACGCCGACGAAGTCGAAGATGCGTACGCCGAGAGCGACGTGCCTGGCGAGTTCCGGTCGCTGAGCGAGCCACTCGGGGCCGAACAGGTGGCGGTGACGCTGATCCGGATCCCGCCCCACTCCGACTTCGAGCAGGGGACGGGGCACCTGCACGAGGAGATCGAGGAGGTCTACCTGGTGACGAAGGGGACGCTGACGATGCGCTTCGGCGACGAAATCGAGACGGTCGGGCCGGGGACGGCGGTGCGGGTCGCGCCGCGGACCGTCCGCTCGCACCGCAACGAAGGCGACGTGCCGGTGGAGATGTGGGCGATCTCCCCCGCCAACGAAAGCGACCGCGGCGAGAAGGTCGAGGATTTCTGGGAGGCCTCTCCCGCAGCTGACCAGCAGCGATGAGCTACCTGGCCGCCGAGGATCGTTACGAGGGCAAGATGCGGTACCGGCGCTGCGGGCGGTCGGGGCTGGACCTGCCGGTGCTCTCGCTCGGCTACTGGCACAACTTCGGTGACGACCGGCCGTTCGAGACGCAGCGGGCGATCGCGCGGCGAGCGTTCGACCTCGGCATCACCCACCATGACCTCGCCAACAATTACGGGCCGCCCTACGGGTCGGCGGAGCTGAACTTCGGGCGGCTGATGCGCGAGGACTTCGGGCCCTATCGCGACGAGATGATCGTCTCGACCAAGGCCGGCTGGGACATGTGGCCCGGCCCCTACGGCCAGGGCGGCTCGCGCAAGTACCTGCTCGCTTCCCTCGACCAGTCGCTGCGGCGGCTGGGCCTCGACTACGTCGACGTCTTCTACAGCCACCGCCTCGACGGCTCGACCCCGCTGGAGGAGACGATGGGCGCGCTCGACACGGCGGTGCGCCAGGGCAAGGCGCTCTACGTCGGCATCTCCTCCTACGACGCCGAGCGCACCCGCCAGGCGGCGGCGATCCTCCGCGACCTCGGCACGCCGCTGCTGATCCACCAGCCCTCCTACTCGATGCTGAACCGCTGGATCGAGACCGAGGGCCTGATCGAGGCGACGGCCGAGCTCGGCGTCGGGGTGATCGGCTTCACCGCCCTCGCCCAGGGGCTGCTCACCGACCGCTACCTCGACGGCATCCCCGAGGACTCCCGCGCGGCGCGCGGCGAAGAGACCTTCGACGACGACTGGTTGAACGAGCGGACGATCGAGCGCCTGCGGGCGCTGAACGAGATCGCCTCCCGCCGCGGCCAGACGCTCGCCCAGCTCGCCCTCGCCTGGGCCCTGCGCGACGAGCGCGTCATCAGCCTCGTGATCGGCGCCTCCTCCGTCCGGCAGCTCGAGCAGAACGTCGACGCCCTCGACAACCTCGAGCTCTCCGGCGACGAGCTGGCCGAGATCGACCGCCACAGCACCGCCGACGCGGACGTGGACCTATGGGCCCAGGCCCGCATCGGCGAGTGGTAGCTCAGATCAGCCGGTCACCCCGTGGACGACGGGGTAGTAGCCGTCGGCATGACCTGTGACCTTCGGGTGGTAGCTTTCGCTCGTCGGTTCCGAGAGGCCGTTGATCCACTCCGTCGACGAGCCGCTGCCGCCGTCGCAGACGGCATGGCCGACGAAGGGCGGGATCACGTCGCGGAAGATGAAGTTCGAGCCCGCGCGCGTCGCCGCCGCACTGATCACGTTCTTCAGCATTACCGCGGTTTCGTTCAGCCGCGTCTCCTCGCTCGAGGTGAAGAAGGTGAACAGGTTGCAGTTTTGACCGTTGAACAGCTTCGGGTAGTCGAGCACGATCACTTTCGCGGTCGGTGACTTTTCCTTGATCTTGTTGTTGACGAGGTCGAGCCGCCCCGGCAGCGTGTTCTGGATGTAAGCCTGCGCCCGGTCGATCGCCCCGTTGCAGTCCGATGCCCACGACGGCAGCGCGCATTCGGTGATCACTTCCGAGAAGCCGGCGTCGTTGCCGCCGATCGTGTAGGTGACCCAGTTGGTGTCCGAGGTGAGGCTCGCCGCTTGGGTGTTGATCAGGTCGCTGGTCGTCGCGCCCGAACAGGTCGCGTTCACGAACGTCCATTCGGGGTGGGCGTTGTGCAGCAGGTACGGGTACGCGTAGATGGACCGCTTACAGGTTTCTTCGTAGAACGTGCGGGTTCCGGTGCCCGACGAGTACGAATCGCCGAGTGCGACGTACTTCGTCGCCCAGGCCGAGCCGGCGGACACGGCGAAGATCGCCGCGGCCACGCACAGGACAGCTGAGATGCGCCTCCACTTCATGATGCTTTCCTCCTGGAAATCGTCCGGGCGCCCCTTGCCGCGGAGGCACTTGCCGTCGCTCAACCCGAAGTTTGGCTGGCTGTCCAAATAGACAGCACTTTTCGACCATACCTGGAGGGAAGGCCGATGCCAAACGTCGTCAGCCGACGTTCGAGCTCAGTGGCAGGCGTGCCACCTGCGCATAGGACACACTGTTGCGATGCCTGAGACGCCGATCCTGATCACGATCCCGATCAGCCACTACTGCGAGAAGGCTCGCTGGGCGCTAGACCGGGCCGGCATCGCCTTCAGGGAGCGCGCGCACCTCCAGGTCATCCATCGGATTCCCGTCGCTCGTGCCGGTGGAGGGCAAACGGCGCCCGTGCTCGTCTGGGGCGATCGGGTCTTCGCCGACTCGGCGGATATCGTCGAGGAGGCGAGCAAACGGGCGCGGCCCGAGCGAGCCCTGTTTCCCGACGACTCCGCTGCCGCGGTGGAAGCTCGGGCGCTGCAGCGCGACTTCGACGAGGTGCTCGGACCCGAGGGGCGCAGGTGGATGTACTTCAGCCTGCGCGGTCGGCGCGACATCGCAGTCGCCTACGGCTGCACCGGCGTGCCCGCCTGGCAGCGCCGCGCGCTGCCGCTGGTCTATCCGCTGGTCGCCCTGATTGTCGACCGCTACCTCGACGTCACCCCGGCCACCGCCGAGCGCTCCGAGCGGGAGGTGCACGCGGTCTTCGACGACGTCGCCGAGCGGCTCGGCGACGGCCGTCCCTATCTCTGCGGCGAGCGCTTCAGCGCCGCCGACCTCACCTTCGCCTCACTTGCCGCGCCGCTGCTGGTGCCGCCCCAGTACGGGGTGCCCCTCCCGCAGCCCGACGAGCTCCCCCCGGTCATGGCCGCGAAGGTCCGCGAGTTCCGCGCCCACCCCGCCGGCGCGCACGCCCTGAGGATGTACCGCGAGGAGCGGCGCTAGCGAATCGCCCCCGATGCCCCGCCCCCAGTTCGACCTCAGCGCCGAGCAGGCGCGGCGGCTCGCGCTCGCCGCCCAGGGGTTCGGCCGCGCGCGGCCGGGCGGGCGGGTCGACGCCAGGCACCTGCGGCGGGCGATCGGAGACGTCGGCCTACTCCAGCTCGACTCGGTGAACGTCCTCTGCCGCTCCCACTACATGCCGGTCTTCTCGCGGCTCGGTCCGTATCCCCGGCAGGCCCTGGACCGGCTCGCCTGGCACGAGAACGGGGACGGAACGACCCGGCGGGCGCGGCGCCGGGACCTGATCGAGTACTGGGGGCACGAAGCCTCGCTGCTGCCGGTCGAGCTGCAGCCGCTGCTGCGCTGGCGGATGGCGCGGGCGGACTCGCTGGCCTGGAAGGGCGTGGCGCGGATCGCGGCGGAGCAGCCGCAGCTGCTCGAGTTCGTGCTCGACGTGGTGCGGGAGCGGGGGCCGATCCGGGCGGCGGACCTGGCGGCGAAGGGGCGCCGGCGGGCGCCGGGAGAGATGTGGAGTTGGAGCGAAGAGAAGACCGCGCTCGAGTACCTGTTCTTCTCGGGACAGCTGTGCGCGGCGCGGCGGGTCAACTTCGAGCGGCACTACGACCTGCCCGAGCGGGTGCTGCCGCAGCACGTCCTCGATGCGCCGACCCCCTCGCAGGAGGAGGCGCAGCGGCAGCTCCTCCTGATCGCCGCCAGGCGACTCGGGGTGGCGACCGAGGCCGACCTCGGCGACTACTTCCGCCTCCCCCGCCCCGAGTCGAAGGCCCGCGTCGCCGAGCTGGCCGAGGACGGCGGCCTGGTCCCGGTCCGGGTCGAGGGCTGGCGGCAGCCCGGCTACGTCTCGACCGAGCGACCCGCGGGCCTGCGCCGCGCCGCCTCGGCGCGGGCGCTGCTCACCCCGTTCGATTCCCTCGTCTGGGCGCGCGAGCGGACCGAGCGCCTCTTCGGCTTCCGCTACCGGATCGAGATCTACGTCCCCGCCCCGAAACGCGTCTACGGCTACTACGTCCTCCCCTTCCTCCTCGGCGACCGCCTGGTCGCGCGGGTCGATCTCAAGAGCGACCGACAGGCCGGCGTGCTGCGGGTGCGTGGCGCCTTCGCCGAGCCGGGCATCGACGCCGCCCGCGTCGCCGCGGAGCTGGCAGCCGAGCTGCGGGTGCTGAGCGAGTGGCTCGGCCTCGGCGGCGTCTCGGTCGCCCGCAAAGGCGACCTCGCCGGGGGGCTCCGCCGCGCGCTCTGACTGCCCCCGCCCTCGAAAGACGAAAGGATGTGCACATGCCCCAGCCGCGCCGCCCGAAGAAGAACGAGCGAGGGGACTACGGCTGGGTGATCTCCTTCGGCTGCAAGCCGACCGGGCAGCTGCGGCGGCTCAAGGTCGACACCGACCCCGCCTCGGACACCAGCCCGATCGAGGTGCCCTGCGTCTGCGGCGAGACCCACCGCGTCACCGTCTCCCCCTATCGCCGCCGCCGCTCCGCCGACGAGCCGTTCGACCTCGAGGTCGGCTCGCTCGACGAGCTGCGCTGAGTCAAATACCAGGCGCTCATCTCAAGAGCGGACCAGAAAGTGGACCGCGTCGGCGAGCGTTTCGCCCCCACGGCGTTGCGCGCAGAGCTCGACCAGCGAGCTCACGAGGACCTCATGGCCCGCAGGGGTGCGCGAGAAGCGTGAAGAGAGCGCGATCACGATTCCGGCGTGTCGCCGACCGGCGGCGCCCCACTCGCCGTAGAGGCGCATGAAGTCGGCGACGTTCTCGCTGACGAGCGCGCGCCCCTCGCGAGCGGCGACCACCAACAGCTCTTCGTCGGCAAGGCCACGCAACGGAATTCGCTCGTCGACTCCCTCGGCGTCCGCGCCCCGCTCACGCAGCGCTCGCGCCAGGCGGGCAGGGTACATCTCGTCCAGCAGCAGCTTCACACGTCGGGTAGCGCGGCTCAGTCGCCGGCGAGCGCCTCGTAGTGGGCCGTTTCGCGCTCATGCAACTCGATCCTGGCCTCGATCTCCTCCGGGAAGTCGGCCGCGTAGCGCAACGCCACTGCAACCCGG
>DASUWV010000036.1:0-5534 GCA_036378275.1 Solirubrobacterales bacterium
TACAACGCGACCAAGTTCGGCCTCCGCGGCTTCGCCCTCGGCCTCCGCGCCGACCTCAACCCGCGCGGAGTCGGCGTCTCCCTCGTCTCACCCGGCTTCATCCGCGAAGCCGGGATGTTCGCCGACGCCGGCGCGAAGCCGCCGCCGGGGATGGGCACCGCCCGTCCCGAGTAGGTCGGCGCCGGCGTCGTCAAGGCGATCGAGCGCAATCGGGTCGAGGTGACGGTGGCGACCCTGCAGCAGCGGATAGGCGCCCACATGGCCTTGGTCAGCCCATCTCTCAGCGACAAGGCCCAGAGCGGCAGCGCCGGCCAGAAGGCCGCCGAAGAGATCGCCGCCGGCCACTCCAGCGACAAGCGCTGACCGCGGCCGGGCCGACGCCCCTTTTTCCTTAGACTCGGCTTCGTGAGCAGCGATTCCTTCGGCGCCCGTTCGACCCTCCAGGTGGGAGGCCGCGAGTACGAGGTCTTCCGGCTCGACGCGCTGCAGGACCGCTTCGACGTCGCCCGCCTGCCCTACTCGATCAAGGTCCTGCTGGAGAACGTGCTGCGGCTCGAGGACGGCACCTCGGTCAGCGCCGAGGACATCGAGGCGATCGCCTCCTGGGACGCCGCCGCCGAGCCGAGCGCCGAGATCCCCTTCCAGCCCGCCCGCGTCCTCATGCAGGACTTCACCGGCGTCCCCGCCGTGGTCGACCTGGCGGCGATGCGCGACGCGATGGAGGAGATCGGCGGCGACCCGGCGGCGATCAACCCGCTGGTCGACGTCGACCTGGTGATCGACCACTCGGTCCAGGTCGACGCCTTCGGCAACGAGCGCGCCTTCGCGGTCAACGCCGAGCACGACTTCGAGCGCAACCGCGAGCGCTACTCGTTCCTCAAGTGGGGCCAGCAGTCCTTCGACAACTTCCGCGTCGTCCCGCCGGCGACCGGCATCTGCCACCAGGTCAACCTCGAGTACCTCGCCCAGGTCGTCTACAGCCGCGAGAACGACGGCGTCCTCCAGGCCTACCCCGACACGCTCGTCGGCACCGACTCGCACACGACGATGGTCAACGGGCTCGGCGTCCTCGGCTGGGGCGTCGGCGGGATCGAGGCCGAGGCGGCGATGCTGGGGCAGCCGATCTCGATGCTGCTGCCGCAGGTGGTCGGCTTCAAGCTCTCCGGCGAGCTGCCCGAGGGGGCGACCGCGACCGACCTCGTCCTCACCGTGACCGAGATGCTGCGCGAGCGCGGCGTCGTCTCCAAGTTCGTCGAGTTCTTCGGGCCCGGCCTGTCGACCCTCGGCCTCGCCGACCGCGCCACCCTCGGCAACATGTCGCCGGAGTTCGGCTCGACCTGCGCGATCTTCCCGGTCGACGCCGAGACCCTGCGCTACCTCGACCTGACCGGCCGCCCCACCGAGACGATCGAGCTGGTCGACGCCTACGCGCGCGAGCAGGGAATGTTCCACGACGACTCAAGCCCGGACCCGGTCTTCTCCGACCTGCTCGAGCTCGACCTCGGCGACGTCGTCCCCAGCCTCGCCGGGCCGAAGCGGCCGCAGGACCGGGTGCCGCTCTCGGAGGCGAAAGAGTCCTTCCTGCAGGCGATGTGCGAGTTCGATCCCGAGGCCGCCGAGCAGATGGGCAACGGCCGCGACGAGGCGATCGAAGAGTCCTTCCCCGCCTCCGACCCGCCGGCCGAGAACCACGACGACGAGAGCGGCAGGCCGCGCCCGGCGCTGACCGGCACCGCCACCGCGCCGGCCAAGACCGAGGACGCGATCGAGGCGACGCTCGAGGACGGGGAGACGGTCAAGCTCGACCACGGCCGCGTCGTCATCGCGGCGATCACCAGCTGCACCAACACCTCCAACCCGAGCGTGATGGTCGGCGCCGGGCTGCTCGCCCGCAACGCCGTGCAGCGCGGGCTGAAGCGCCGGCCCTGGGTGAAGACCTCGCTGGCGCCGGGCTCGACCGTGGTCACCGACTACCTCGAGAAGGCGGGGCTGACCGAGTACCTCGACGCCCTGCAGTTCAACCTCGTCGGCTACGGCTGCACCACCTGCATCGGCAACTCCGGCCCGCTGGCGCCGGAGATCTCCGCCGCGATCGCCGAGAAGGACCTGGCGGTCTGCGCGGTCCTCTCCGGCAACCGCAACTTCGAGGGCCGGATCAACCAGGACGTCAAGGCCAACTACCTGGCCAGCCCGCCGCTGGTCGTCTCCTACGCCCTCGCCGGCCGCATGGACGTCGACCTCCAGAACGAGCCGCTGGGAGAGGGGCAAGACGGCGAGCCCGTATTTCTGCGCGAAATCTGGCCCTCGGCCGAGGAGATCAAGCAGGTGGTCGGCAGCTCGGTCGCCTCGGAGATGTTCGAGCGCAACTACGCCGAAGTCTTCGCCGGCGACGAGATGTGGAACGCCGTCGACGTCCCCTCCGGCGACCGCTACACCTGGCCCGACTCGACCTACGTCCGCAGCCCCAGCTTCTTCGAGCAGATGCCGGCCGAGGCCCCCGGGGTCGAGCCGATCGCCGGCGCCCGCGCGCTCGCCCTGCTCGGCGACTCGATCACCACCGACCACATCTCGCCCGCCGGCGCGATCAAACGCGACAGCCCGGCCGGCCGCTGGCTGACCGAGCAGGGCGTCGAGGTCAGGGACTTCAACTCCTACGGCTCCCGCCGCGGCAACCACGAGGTGATGATCCGCGGCACCTTCGCCAACATCCGCCTGCGCAACCAGCTGGTCGAGAGGGCCGGCGGCTTCACCCGCCACTTCCCGGACGGCGAGGAGACGACGATCTACGACGCCGCGATGCAGTACGCAGGCGAAAACGTGCCCCTAGTCGTATTGGCCGGCAAGGAGTACGGCTCGGGCTCCTCCCGCGACTGGGCCGCGAAGGGGACGAAGCTGCTCGGCGTCCGCGCCGTGATCGCCGAGAGCTACGAGCGCATCCACCGCTCCAACCTGATCGGGATGGGGGTGCTGCCGCTGCAGTTCGCCGCGGGCGAGAGCGTCGCCTCGCTCGGTCTCAGCGGCGAGGAGACCTTCGACGTCGGCGACCTCGAAGGCGGCAAGGCGAAGAAGGTGGCCGTCACCGCCCGCGCCGAGGACGGCTCCGAGAAGCGGTTCGACGCCACCGTGAGGCTTGACACCCCGAACGAGGTGACTTACTTCGTAAACGGCGGTATCTTGCAGACCGTGCTGCGCAAGCTGAAGTAGGCGCAGCGGGGCCGCGGGAGGCAGGGGGGTCCGCGCGACCCTCACTGCACCTGCGCGTCGGTAGCCAGGGAGGGATGCCGACGCGGCCGTTCCCCCTGGCGGGACTGCCCTGAGGAACAGTCAGGGGTTAGCTATAGCGGTTGGACAGGGCACGGTCAAGGCAGGTCGAGCGTTTTAGCCACGTTCTGGGGCCGTTTGCGCCGCTTGCGCTTGAGAACCGGGACGTTCCCCCACTCCCCAGCCCTTGCGCTCGATCAGCTCGATCCCGATCACGCTTCCCACCGGCCCGACCGGGGTCAGGGTGGCGGCGAGCAGGGTGTAAGGGGCTTGCTTGCGGATGCAGGCGATCCAGATCACCACGCAGAGGGCGACGAACCCGAGCCCGTGCGCCCACCCGAAGAGCATCGTCTCGGTTTCGAATCCGGGCAGCAGCCAGAAGACGATCAGGGCGGTGAAGATCGCCAACTCGATATACGACAGCACCTTCACCCGGTCGAACAGCTCACCCGGGACGGGCTTCTCGAACGGTCGCCGGGACATGGCTCAGGCGCCGGGCGTGAGCGCGGTGAGCGCGATCCGCTCCTGCTCGCGCGCGTGCGCCCCCGAATAGCCCTCGCCCGGGCTGGCGCGGCCCTGGCGGCCGATGTAGGTGAGGGTGACCCCCTCGGGCAGGACGTCGGGCATCCGCCGGCTCATCACCTTCCAGGCGCCCATGTTGCGCGGCTCCTCCTGGACCCAGGCGATCTCCTTCAGGTTCGGGTAGGAGCCGATCAGCCGCTCCAGCTGTTCCTTGGCGAAGGGGTAGAGGACCTCGACCCGTGCGATCGCGACGTTCTCGGCGCCCTCCCGTCGCTCGCTCGAGTCCATGTCGTAGTAGACCTTGCCGGTGCAGAGGACGAGGCGTTCGACCTTCGCTTTGTCCCGCACCTTCGGGTCGTCGAGGATGAACTGCAGTTCGCTCCCGGTCAGCTCCTCCAGGCTCGCCGTCGCCTTGTCAAGGCGGAGCAGGCCCTTCGGGGTGAAGACGATCAGCGGCCGCGCCTTCTTGATCAGCGCCTGGCGCCGCAGCAGGTGGAAGTACTGGGCGGCGGTGGTCGGGTTGGCGATGCGGATGTTGCCCTCGGCCCCGAGCGCGAGGAAGCGCTCGATGCGGGCGCTCGAGTGCTCCGGGCCCGAGCCCTCGTAGCCGTGCGGCAGCAGCAGGGTGAGGCGGCTGGTCTGGCCCCACTTCGACTCGCCGGCGACGATGAAGCTGTCGATGATCACCTGGCCGGCGTTGGCGAAGTCGCCGAACTGGGCCTCCCACAGGACCAGGGCGTTCGGGTTCGCCGCCGAGTAGCCGTACTCGAAGCCGAGGCAGGCGGTCTCCGAGAGCGGGCTGTTGTAGAGCTCGAACGGCGCCGAGGCGTCCTCGAGGTTCTGGATCGGCGTGTATTTCAGCCCCGTGTTCTCGTCGTGGAGGACGAGGTGGCGGTGGGAGAAGGTGCCGCGCTCGGTGTCCTGGCCGGTGAGGCGGATGTGGACGCCGTCGGTCAGCAGCGAGGCGAAGGCGAGCGCCTCGGCCTGGCCGAAGTCGATCCCGCCGGTCTCGAGCGCGTCGGTCCGCCGCGCCAGCGGGCGGCGCAGCTTGCGGTGGACGTTGAAGCCCTCCGGCGTCTTCAGCAGCTCCTGGTTGAGGCGGCGCAGCTTGTCGGCCTCGACGGCGGTGTGGACCGGCGGGCTGGCGGTGCGGTCGAGCAGTTCGCCGGTGCTGGTCGTGCCGGCGACGGTCGGGTCCTGGTACTCGCCCGACTCCATCTTCTCCCGCAGCCCCTTCAGCGCTCGCGACATCTCGCTGTGGCGCTCGTCGGAGACGCGGCCGACCTCCTCGGCGGAGACGGTCCCCTCGCCGATCAGCTTCTCCGAGTAGATCTCCGAGACGGGCGGGTGCGACTTGATCTTCGCCGCCATCGTCGGCTGCGTGTAGGCGGGCTCGTCGGTCTCGTTGTGGCCGTAGCGGCGGTAGCCGATCACGTCGATGACGATGTCCCGGCACCAGCGCTCGCGGTAGGCCATCGCCAGGCGCACGGCGGCGATGCAGGCCTCGACGTCGTCGGCGTTGACGTGGATGATCGGCACGTTGAAGCCCTTGGCCATGTCGGCGGCATAGGGGGTCGAGCGGGCCTCGCCGGGGTCGGTGGTGAAGCCGACCTGGTTGTTCTGGATCAGGTGGATCGTGCCGCCGGTGGTGTAGCCCGGCAGCGCCTGCAGGTTGAGGGTCTCGGCGAC
This sequence comes from Solirubrobacterales bacterium, assembly GCA_036378275.1. GTDB lineage: Bacteria > Actinomycetota > Thermoleophilia > Solirubrobacterales > 70-9 > VAYN01. The sequence goes on from DASUWV010000036.1 coordinate 5,473, forward strand.
CACCCCCTGGGCGGGGAAGGCGGCGTCGCCGTGGAGGAGCACCGGCACCGCCCGCTTGAAGT
>DASUWV010000037.1:0-8161 GCA_036378275.1 Solirubrobacterales bacterium
GCCGAGCGCAAGCTGGTCACCGAGCTGGGCCGCGAGCCCACCCCGGAGGAGATCGCCGAGGTGACGGGGATCGATCCCGAGGAGGTCGATTCGATCAAGCGCTCCGCCCAGGCTCCGGTCTCCCTCGAGAAGCCGGTCGGCGACGAGGAGGAGTCGGAGTTCGGCCAGTTCATCGCCGACGAGAAGGCCGAGTCCCCGTTCGACCGGGCGGCGGACCTGCTGACCAAAGAGGCGCTGAAAGAGGCCCTCGAGAACCTCTCCTACCGCGAGCGCCGCGTGCTCGAGCTCCGCTACGGGCTCGGCGGCGAGCACCCCCGGACCCTGGACGAGGTCGGCCGCACCTTCAACGTCACCCGCGAGCGGATCCGCCAGATCGAGAACCAGAGCCTGAAAAAGCTCCAGTCCCTCGGCGAGGCGCAGAAACTCCGCGAGGTCGCTTAAGCAGCATCATTCGGGGAGGGGATTTTCCCCTCCCCGATTCCGTGCCGGGCAGGGATCAATGCGGACCCGGGCAGTTGGGCTGGTCGTTGTCGCTCAGGCACGGGTGGCTGTTCGGCTGGAAGTGGCCGGAGTTGCCAGCCGAATTCGGCCCTCCGAACGCGTAGGCGGGACCCGCCCCCAGCAACATGATCGCGGCGGTAAGGGCAATCGCCTTGCGCATCTGCCTCTTCATTTTCGACCTCCTTCTTGCGCACGAGAGCGCTTGAAGGGGCTCCTCACGTATTCGAGGGCGAACCACCCCGTCCTCGCCTGTACAAGCTGCAACGAACGAACCTCGGCGGCGTCAGACCCTTGCAGAACGAAGGGCTCGAGTCATTGTCGGTCTGTGCGGCGACCGTTGGGAGAATTGACTCATACCCGGTCGGCTGAGAGGGTCCCCGCGTGCAGGCGCGGGTCCTGGAACATGATCGAGCCGGTCAGGGCGAGCCGCCTCTGGTGCTGCTGCCCGGCGGACTGACCGGTTGGCAATCGTGGCTCACGTTGGTGCCGGCGCTCTCGACGGACCGCAGTGTCATCAGGCTGCAGCCGATATGCAATGCCGAAGGTCTCGCCGGCCGAACGGGCGATCCGAACTACAGCGCTGACGTCGAGCGCGAGAGCATCGGCATGACCCTCGACGAAGCAGGAATCTCGGAGATGCACCTCGTCGGCTGGTCGAACGGAGGTCGCATGGCACTGGACTTCGCCCTCGCCCATCAGCAGCGTGTCTGCAGTCTGACGCTGGTCGAGCCGGCGGCGTGGTGGCTAGTCGCCGAGGAGGACGAGAGCGCCAGAGCCTTCCACGAATATTTCGTCGGCTTGGACGGTCGGGACGTGACGGACGACGACCTCTGTGAATTCCTGGTCCGGGCGGGTCTCGGGGGCGAGGACGCCGATTTCACCTCATTTCCTCAGTGGGGCTTCTGGTCTTCATGCCGGCAAACCCTCTCTTGGGGTGGGGAGAAAGCGGTCGACAGCGCCGCTGCGGGGATCGAAGGCTTCGACCGCCTCCCGGTCCCGACCCTGGTGATCCGCGGGCGCTCAACCTCACCGTGGCTGCACAAGGTGGCCGGGCGCCTCGTCGAAGGAATGCAGGAAGCGAAGCTGGTCGAGCTCGATGGCGGACATGCCTGCATCCTCGAACACCCGGATGGCTTCGTCGCAGCTCTCAGGGAACACGTCTCCGACGCCGAGCGGACTTGAGCAAGCGCCGGGTTCTTTAGTGATCTGAGCTTCCCGCCGATAGAGGTCGGGATGCTCGATATCGATTCAGCGCTTCGCACTCTGGTCGAGATGGGCGGCTCGGACCTGCACGTCAAGGTGGGCGTTCCGCCCACGATCCGGTTGCACGGTGACCTGACGCCGCTCGAGGGCTATGAGGTCCTGCAGCAGAAAGACACCGAACAGGCTTTCCAGGACATCGCCGAGGTGCGGTCGCTGACGGAATTCGAGGAAGCGGGGGAGGCCGACTTCTCTTATGCGATTCCGGGCCTCAGCCGCTTCCGCGTCAACGTCTTCAAGCAGCGCGGCTCGATCTCGATCGTCTGCCGCGCGATCCCCTTCGAAATCCGCTCGGTCGAGGATCTGGGGCTGCCGCCGGTGGTGACCAAGCTGGCCGAAGAGCAGCGCGGGATCATCCTCGTCACCGGCACCACCGGCTCGGGCAAGAGCACGACGCTGGCGGCGATGATCGACCACATCAACCGCACCCGGACCGACCACATCATCACTCTCGAGGACCCGATCGAGTACCTGCACGAAGACAAAGGCTCGATCGTCAACCAGCGCGAAGTCGGCTCCGACACCGAAAGCTTCGCCCGCGCGATGCGCCGGGTCCTGCGCCAGGACCCCGACGTGATCCTGATCGGCGAGATGCGCGACGAGGAGACCGTCCGCACCGCCCTCTCGGCGGCCGAGACCGGCCACCTTGTGCTCTCCACCGTCCACACCCTGGACGCGACCGAGACGATCAACCGCATTGTCGACTTCTTCCCGCCCCACCTCCAGCACCAGGCGCGGGTGATGCTCGCGGCGACCCTCAAGGGGGCGATCGCCCAGCGCCTCGTCCCCGACGTCACCGGCGACGGCCGCGTCCCCGCCTCGGAGATCCTGGTCGTCACCGGCCGGGTCAAGGACCTGATCATGAACCCGGAGGAGACGGGCAAGATCACCGAGGTGATCGCCGAGGGCGAGTACTACGGCATGCGCACCTTCGACCAGTCCCTGCTCCAGTACGTGATGGAGGGCAAGGTCGCGGAGCAGGTCGCCCTCGAGTACGCCTCCAGCCCGCACGACTTCAAGCTGATGCTGGCCGCCGGCGGCCAGCGGGCGAGCGGGATCGAGCAGCTGGAGCCTCAGGCAGCGTCTTAGTACGGGCGTCCAGCGGCGTCGCCGCGCACGCTGCACGGTTCAAGCGCGGGGCGTCCGGCGCCGATCAAATCGCGATGGTTGCGATCAACCGCTTCATCCTGCTCGTCCGGGACCTGCGCCGCAACGAGAAGGGCATCGCGGTCCCGACCGCGCTGATGGCTCTGGTCGCCAGCTTCGCCCTGGCCAGCGTGGCGGTGATGTCGACGGTCGATGTGCAGCAGGGGACCCACAGGGACCACGACTCGAAGGAAGCGATCGCCGCCGCGGACGCCGGCGCCAACATCGCGATGCTGCGGCTGAACCGCTTCCTCCCCTACCTCTCGACGACCCATCCCTGCATCGGGCCCAACGGCGAATACCAGACGTCGACCAGCGGCTGGTGCCCGAGCACGGCGACCGAACAGGTCGGCGGCGCCACCTACAGCTACATGATCAGCGCCTACCCGGCGAACGGCGAAATCAACGTCGTCTCGGTCGGCAGCTCCGGAACCGTCAGCCGTCGTGTCAACGTCGCGATGAAAACGCAACCGGGCGGGAACGTCTTCGCGACCGAGCGGGTGATCGGGCAGGAAGACATCATCCTCAACGGTAACCCGCGAATCGAAACCGACATCGGGACCAACGGCAGCATCACCTCCGAACAGGGGAGCGCGATCGTCTGCGGCAACGACCGTCACGGCCCGGGAGGAACCGCGCCGACCCCGACCTGCGGCAAGGAAAAAACCGAAGGCACCAAGGAACTGCCGCCGATCACGCCTCCGGCCAACCTCGCCACCGAAAACGACAACTGCCGCGTGGCCGAGAACTGCACTGGATCGAAAAAAGGCCAGATCGATCCGTACAGCAAAAAAATCAGCAGCAAAAACCCCTGGGAAGAACCCCGCCACGTCAGCATCGCCTCCCAGCAGACGCTGACGATGGGGGGGGCCAACTACTACGTCTGCGAACTCAACATCCAGGGCAAGCTCTACATGCCGGTCGGCTCCCACATTCAGATCTTCATCGACACCCCCGAACACTGCGGGCTCGCCTCCGGCGCTCCGCAGCTGACGATGGGCGGCAACGCGGTGATCGAATCGAGCGCCTACAACCCCTCCCAGGGGCTGTACGAAGTCCCGAGCATCTACCTGCTCGGCAACGGGGAAGTGAAGCTCGACGGCACGCCGAGCACGACCGACGAGGTGATGATCTACGCGCCCTACAGCCACATCGACCTCGGCGGCAACGCGACCTGGAACGGGATGATCGCCGGCAAGAGCCTGAAAGTTCACGGTAACCCGGTGATCAAGTCGGATCCGAACCTGAAACCGCCGGAAATAACGCTCGCCAGCCTCTTCCAGCGGACCAAATACGTCGAGTGCACGGGCGCAACCGCTTCCCCGCCTAACGCCAACTGCTGACCATCGGCGCCTGCCCGCTCGCAGGGCTCAAGCCGAAGCGCCGAATTGACGAACAGGTAGGAGCCGGACCATGCGAGAGAAGCTGAACGAAAACCCGATGGCCCAGGTGGCCCTTGTCGGCGTCTTGCTTGTCGTCGCCGCGGTCTTCCTGCTGGGAAAAATGGGCGGCGGCTCCGAAGAAGAAGAAGGCGCCGAATCGAGCGCCGCCGGCGCCGCTGTCGCTTCCGTGGCGAGCGAACTCGAAGCGAGCGGCCAGCCGATCCACCTGCCGGCCCCCGGCTCGGGCCCGGGCTCGCCGCCGGCGCCGCCGCGGCCCGTGGTCTCCGCCTTCAACGCCGGCGACACCGTCGCTATCCTCTTCGTCCGCGACGGCGGAATCGACGACCACCTGGTCACCAGGTCCGTCCAGCGCCTCGAAGCGATGAGCGGCGTCGCCACCTTCGTCGTCCCCTCGCACGAGCTCGCCAGGTACGTCTCGATCGCCCAGGGGGTTGACCTCAACCGCGTTCCGGCGCTGGTCGTGATCCGGCCCAAGCGCTTCGACCGGAACTTCGACCCGGCCTCCGTCCACTACGGCTTCCAGAGCCCGGAGAGCCTCGTGCAGGCTGTGGTCGACGCGCGCTACCACGGCGCCACGCTGGCCTACCACCCGTGACCATGAGCTCCGGGGACTTTCCGAGCCATCTGCGGCCGGTTCCCGACTCGGGCGATTCCACGGCGCCGGCGCTGCAGCCTGAGCAGGGGGGAACCCCGGGGCTGACGCCGCCGCAGACCCGCGGCCGCTCCAGCGGCTTCGTCACCGACGTCGTCGTCGACCTCGGCTACGTCGGCGACGAACGCGCCCGGCAGGCGATCGAAGAAGCGCGGACCGCCGGCAAGCCGCCGGAGCGGCTGCTGCTCGAGCAGGGGGCGATCACCGCCGATCAGCTCTCGCGGGCGGTCGCCGAGCGCTATGGCCTCGACCACGTCGACCTCACCGCCTTCCAGGTCGACATGGCCGCCGCCAACCTGGTCTCGGTCAACACCGCCCGTCGCTACCGCGCGCTGCCTGTCTCCTTCGTCGACAAGCAGACGCTCCTGGTCGCGATGTCGGACCCGACCAACGTCCTCGCGATCGACGACATCCAGATCGCAACCGGCCTCGACTGCCGGGTGGCCGTCGCCGCTGACGAGGACATCGAGGCGCTGCTCGGGCGCCTGAACACCCTGCAGAGCGCCGTCACCGAGACGATCAGCGAGGAGGAGGCCGAGGAAGAGCTCGCCGAGGTTGCCGACATGCAGGTCAGCGCCGAAGACGCGCCGGTGATCAAGCTCGTCTACAGCATCCTCGGCCAGGGGGTGGGGGAGGGCGCCTCCGACATCCACTTCGAGCCCGACGAAGGCGAGATGCGGGTCCGCTTCCGCGTCGACGGCGTGCTCCGGGAGGCGGCCCACGTCCCGAAGCGGATGGTCAGCGCGGTGATCTCCCGGGTGAAGATCATGAGCGACCTCAACATCGCCGAGAAACGGGTGCCGCAGGACGGGCGCGTCAGCGTCACCGTCGAGGACCGCCGCGTCGACCTCCGTATCACCACCCTGCCGACCCAGCGCGGCGAGGGGGCGACGATCCGCATCCTCGACAAAGACAACGCCCAGCGCTCGCTAGACGACCTGGGCATGGACGGGACCGCGCGCGATCGCTTCGAGCACGCCTTCGCCCAGGCCTACGGCGCCGTCCTCGTCACGGGCCCGACCGGCTCCGGTAAGAGCACGACGCTCTACGCGGCGCTGCAGTCGCTGAACAGCGTCGAAAAGAAGATCATCACGATCGAGGACCCGGTCGAGTACCAGATCGGCGGGATCAACCAGATCAACGTCAACCGCGCCGCCGGGCTCGACTTCGCCACCGGCCTGCGCTCGATCCTCCGCGCTGACCCCGACATCGTGATGGTCGGCGAGATCCGCGACGGCGAGACGGCGCGGATCGCGATCGAGGCCGCGCTGACCGGGCACATGATGCTCTCGACCCTGCACACCAACGACGCCCCGGGGGCGATCACCCGTCTCGGCAAGATGGGGATAGAGGCGTTCCTGATCGCGTCGGCGGTCGACTGCGTCGTCGCCCAGCGGCTCGCGCGCAAGCTCTGCAGCCACTGCAAGCGGCGGACGATCATCCCGGTCCAGGCCCTCACCGAGGCCGGCCTCCGCGCCGCCGCCGAGCTCGAGGCCTACGAGCCGGTCGGCTGCGCCCGCTGCAACAGCAGCGGCTACAAAGGCCGCGTCGGCCTCTATTCGGTGATGAAACTGAGCGAGCGGATCAAGGAGATGGCGGTTGCGCAGAAGCCGGAGGCGGAAATCGGCGCGGTCGCCCGCGAGGAGGGGATGCTCACCCTCCGCGAGGACGGGGTCGAGAAGATCCGCGCCGGCCTCACCAGCCTCGAGGAGGTTCTCCGTGTCACCGCTTAAGGAATTCGCCTAGGAGGTCGATCTAGGAGCCATGGACTTCGACTTCGCAGAGGTCCTGCGCCGCATGGTCGAGGCGCGGGCCTCCGACGTTCACCTCACCCCCGGCTTCCCGCCGGCGATTCGCGACAAGGGCAAGATCACCCCGATGGAGGGCTTTCAGGTCCTCACCGGGCAGGAGACCCGCGAGGTCGTCTTCAGCATCCTCAACGACGACCAGCGCAAACGCTTCGAGAACAACAAACAGCTCGACTTTGCCTACGCGATCCCCGGCGTCGCCCGCTTCCGCGTCAACTGCTTCTTCCAGCGCGGCGCCGTCAGCGCCGCCTTCCGCTTCGTGCCGCAGGAGATACCCGCGCTCGACTCGCTCGGCGGCCCCTCGGTGCTGCGCGAGCTGACGCAGAAACCGCGCGGCTTCGTCCTCGTCACCGGCCCGACCGGCTCGGGCAAGAGCACGACCCTGGCGGCGATGATCGACATCATCAACTCCGAACGGCAGGACCACATCCTCACGATCGAGGACCCGATCGAGTTCCTGCACCGGCACAAAAAGTCGATCGTCAACCAGCGCGAGATCGGCTCCGACGCCGACACCTTCGCCCTCGGCCTCAAGGCCGCCCTGCGAGAGGACCCCGACGTGATCCTGGTCGGCGAGATGAGGGACCTGGAGACGATCGGCACGGCGCTGACCGCGGCCGAGACCGGCCACCTGGTCTTCGCCACCCTGCACACCCAGTCGACCGCCCAGACCGTCGACCGGATCATCGACGTCTTCCCACCCGAGCAGCAGGGCCAGGTGCGGACCCAGCTCTCGATCGCCCTCCAGGGGATCGTCACCCAGCAGCTGCTGCCGACCCTCGACGGCAAAGGCCGGACCGTCGCCTGCGAGGTCCTGGTGCCAACGCCCGCGGTCCGCAACCTGATCCGCGAGGGCAAGACCCACCAGATCTACGGCGCACTGCAAACCTCCGGCGCGGTCGGGATGCAGACCATGGACTCACACCTGGCCCAGCTCGTTCGCAGCGGCAGGATCAACCGGGCGCTCGCGGAGCAGCGGGCCTCGGTGCCCGAGGAGCTCAAGCGGCTGCTCGGCGGAGCCGGGGGCATCGCGCCGGTGGGTAACGGGTCGATGGAGGGGGTCGCGGCGCGATGAGCACCTACGCGTTCAGAGCGGTCGACCTCGCCGGGGTCCCCGCCCGCGGTGAGATGGAGGCGTCCTCGAAGTCGGTCGTATCGGACCAGCTACGTCAGCGTGGGCTGATCGTCCTCGACATCAACGAGAAGCGCGAAGCTTTGCAGCTGGAGCGCATCTTCCAGCGTTTCAAGAGCGTGAACCTGCGCGCGCTCGCGGTCTTCTCGAGGCAGTTCGCGACCCTCGTTGCCTCCGGCATGCCGATGCTTCGCTCGCTGCACGCGCTCGAGCAGCAGACCGAGGACGACATGCTGCGAGAGGCGATCGTGGGCGTAAG
>DASUWV010000038.1:0-30238 GCA_036378275.1 Solirubrobacterales bacterium
GAGCCGGGGAACTTCTCGAAGGCGAAGCGCGGGATCTTGGTGACGACGTAGTCGATCGTCGGCTCGAAGGAGGCGGGGGTGGCGCGGGTGATGTCGTTGGGGATCTCCTCCAGCGCATACCCGACCGCCAGCTTCGCCGCCATCTTCGCGATCGGGAAGCCGGTCGCCTTGGAGGCCAGTGCCGAGGAGCGGGAGACGCGCGGGTTCATCTCGATCACGACGATCTCTCCGCTCTCCGGGTCGACCGCGAACTGGACGTTGGAGCCGCCGGTCTCGACCCCGATCGCCCGGATCACCTTGATCGCCTGGTCGCGCAGGTCCTGGTAGAGCGGGTCGGTCAGCGTCTGCGCCGGGGCGACCGTGACCGAGTCGCCGGTGTGGACGCCCATCGGGTCGACGTTCTCGATCGAGCAGATGATCACGACGTTGTCGTTGCGGTCGCGCATCACCTCGAGCTCGAACTCGCCCCAGCCGATCACCGACTCCTCGACCAGCACCTGGTTGATCGGGCTGGCGGCGAGGCCCTCGGAGACGACCTGGCGCAGCTCGGTCTCGGAGCGGCCGATCCCGCCCCCCTGGCCGCCCATCGTGAACGCAGGGCGGACGATCGCCGGCAGGGTGATGCGGCCGTCGGCGAGGGCCTCGTCGACCTCGGCCAGCGATTCGACGGTCATCGACCACGGGATCCGCAGCCCTGCCTCGGTCATCGTCCTGCGGAATTCCTCGCGGTCCTCGGCGCGGCGGATCGCGGCGGCGTCGGCGCCGATCAGCTCGACCCCGAAGCGCTCCAGCGTGCCGTCCTCGAACAGGGTCATCGCGATGTTGAGCGCGGTCTGGCCGCCGAGGGTCGGCAGCAGCGCGTCGGGCCGCTCCTTTTCGATGATCTTGGTCACCGGTCCGGGCAGCAGCGGCTCGATGTAGGTGCGGGTGGCGAACTCCGGGTCGGTCATGATCGTCGCCGGGTTCGAGTTGACAAGGACGACCTCGTAGCCCTCCTCGAGCAGCACCTTGCAGGCCTGGACGCCGGAGTAGTCGAACTCGGCCGCTTGGCCGATCACGATCGGCCCGGAGCCGATCAGCAGGATCTTCTCGATGTCGGTGCGCTTGGGCATTCGGTCTCCGTCAGGCGGCGAGGGCTAGGAAACGATCGAAGAGGTGTCTTGCGTCGTGCGGGCCGGGGCCGGCCTCGGGGTGGTACTGGACGGTGGCGCCGGCGACGTCGCGCAGGACCAGGCCCTCGACCGTGCGGTCGTAGAGGTTCAGCTGCGAGAGCTCCGCGACGCCGAAGTCGGTCTCCCAGCGGACCGGCTCGTCGCCCTCGATCTTCGGCTCGCCGCCGGGGCCGACGACGGCGAAGCCGTGGTTCTGGGAGGTGATGTCGATCCGTCCCGTCTCCAGGTCCTTGACCGGGTGGTTGGCGCCGCGGTGGCCAAAGGGCAGCTTGTAGGTCTGCAGGCCGACGGCGCGGCAGAGCAGCTGGTGGCCGAGGCAGATGCCGAAGACGGGCTTCCGGCCGATCAGGGAGCGGACGGTCTCGACGACGTAGTCGAGGGCCGCCGGGTCGCCGGGGCCGTTGGCGAGGAAGACGACGTCGGGCTCCTCGGCGAGGACCTCCTCGGGGCTGCTGGTGCAGGGCAGCAGGGTCAGCTTGCAGCCGTGCTCGCGCAGCTGGCGGACGATGCTGAGCTTGACCCCGGTGTCGATCCCGACCACGTGCGGGCCGTCGCCCTTGAAGCGAACCGGCTCCGGCGGGGTGACGGTGCGGGCGAAGTCGGCGCCGTCCATCGAGGGCTCGACGGCGATCCGTTCGCGCGCCTCGGCTTCCGGCGTCGCCGCCGGGAAGATGCCGCCGCGCATCGCCCCCTGGTCGCGGATGTGGCGGACCAGGGCGCGGGTGTCGACACCGCTGAGGCCGGGGACGCCGCAGTCGCGCAGCCAGTCGAGCCAGCCGCCCTCGGCGGTGGCGACGTCCTCGCGGTTCTTGGCGTCGCGCATGACGACGCCGCGGGCGTGGACGCGGTCGGACTCCATCGCCGCCGCCGAGACGCCGTAGTTGCCGATCAGCGGATAGGTGAAGACGATGATCTGGCCCGCGTAGGAGGGGTCGGTGACCGCCTCCTGGTAGCCGGTCATCGAGGTGTTGAAGACGACCTCGCCGGTGACCGCGCCCTCGTCGCCGCAGGCGAGCCCGTCGAGACGGGTCCCGTCCTCGAGCAGCAGATAGGCGCTCACGCAGCAACCCCGAGGCTGAAGCTGCGCAGGCGGAAGGCGACCTGACCGGCGGCGACGGTCACCAGCACGCGGCCGGTGAGGGTGCGGCCGGCGCACCAGGAGTTGGCCGAGCGGCTCTCGTAGCCGTCCTCCCCCACGGTCCACTCGGCGCCGAGGTCGCAGAGGACGACGTTCGCCTCCGAGCCGGGCGCCAGCGTCGGGCGCGGCAGGCCGAAGGGCTCGGCGCCGCCCGCCATCCGCTCGACCAGAAGCGCGAGGTCGATCGTGCCCGGCAGGACCAGCTCGGTGTGCAGGGCCGCGAAGGCGGTCTCGAGGCCGGTGACGCCGAAGGCGGCCTGCTCGAAGGGCACGTCCTTTTCCTCGGGTTGGTGCGGCGCGTGGTCGGTGGCGATGCACTCGATCGTGCCGTCGCGCAGGCCCTCGATCAGCGCCTGGCGGTCGCGCTCTTCGCGAATCGGCGGGTTCATCTTGAAGCGGTGCGGGTCGAGGCTGCGGACCTCCTCGTCGGTGAGGCAGAGGTGGTGCGGGCTGGCCTCGGCGGTGATCCGCACGCCGGCCGCCTTGGCGGCGCGGATGATCTCCACCGACTCGGCCGCCGAGAGGTGCTGGACGTGGATGCGGGCGCTCTCGTGGGCGGCAAGGGCGGCGTCGCGGGCGACCATCGTCGACTCCGAGACCGAGGGGATGCCGCCGACCCCGAGCGCCGCCGAGACCGGGCCCTCGTGCATCGCGCCGCCCATCGAGAGCCGCGGGTCCTCCTCGTGCAGGGCGATGTTGCCGCCGCAGAGGTGCTGGTACTGGAGGGCGCGGCGCATCACCCCGGCGTCGACGATCGGCAGGCCGTCGTCGGAGAAGCCGACCGCGCCGGCTTCGCGCAGTTCGACCATCTCGGTCAGCTCGGCCCCCGCCATGTCCTTGGTGACCGTGGCGAGGAAGCCGACCGGGACCGAGGCGCCGGCGCGCGCCTGCTCGCGCAGGGCGCTGACGTCGGCCGCGGTGGAGACCGGAGGCTCGGTGTTGGCCATCGCCAGGATCCCGCAGTAGCCGCCGGCGGCGGCGGCGCGGGTGCCGGTCTCGACGTCCTCCTTGTGCTCGTGGCCGGGGGTGCGGAGGTGGACGTGCGGGTCGAAGAAGGCCGGGAAGGCGTGCAGCCCCTCGGCCTCGACCACCTCGGCGCCGTCGGTCTCGGCCTCGCCGGGCGAGGCGAGCGCGGCGATCTCGCCGTCCCTGATGACGACGTCATGGACCGAGTCGATCCCGGCGACCGGGTCGAGCACTGTGGCCAGGCGCAGGACCAGGTGGGCGTCGTCCCCGGGGCGGACGTCGAGCCGGTCGCGCAGCTTCGCGGCCACCATTTCGCGCTGCGCGCTCACGCCGGGGTTCCGATCGGGGTCGGGGCGCTGCCCTCACCCTCGGCGGCGGGGGTCGAGGCGTCGCCGCCGGCGAGCAGCTCGTAGAGGATCGCCATCCGCACCACCAGGCCGGCGGCGACCTGCTCGGCGATCAGCGACTGCGGCGAGTCGATCGCCTCGCCGGAGATCTCGACGCCGCGGTTGACCGGGCCGGGGTGCATCAGCAGCTGGCGCGGGCTGAGGCGGCGGCTGTCGATCTGGAAGCAGGCTGCGTACTCGCGCAGCGAGGGGACGAAGCTCTCCCCCATCCGCTCCTTCTGCATCCGCAGCGCGTAGACGACCTCGGCCTCCTCGATCCCCTCGAGGCTGTAGGAGACATCGCAGCCGAGCTCCTCGATCCCGCGCGGGATCAGGGTCGGCGGGCCGCAGACGGTGACCTCGGCGCCCATCTTCGCGAAGGCGATCAGGTTGGAGCGGGCGACGCGGCTGTGGAGGACGTCGCCGACGATCCAGATCCGGACGCCGTCGAGGGCGCCGAGGCGGCGCCGCAGGGTGTAGACGTCGAGCAGCGCCTGACTCGGGTGCTCGTGCTTGCCGTCGCCCGCGTTGACGACGGCGGCCTCGGTCCAGCCGGCGACCATCTGCGCCGCGCCGGCGTAGGGGTGGCGGATGACGATCGCGGCGGGGTCGTAGGCGGAGAGCGTGGCCACCGTGTCCTTCAGCGACTCGCCCTTCTCGACCGAGGAGCCGGCGGCCCTGACCGAGACCAAGTCGGCGGAGAGGCGCTTGGCGGCGAGGTCGAAGGAGCTCGAGGTGCGGGTGCTCGACTCGTAGAAGAGCGAGACGACGGTGCGGCCACGCAGCGTCGGCACCTTCTTGATGTCGCGGCGGCCGACCTCGGCGAAGCTCTCGGCGCGGTCGAGGATCCCCTCGATCTCCTCGCGCGAGAGCTGCTCGATCGAGAGCAGGTGCTTCATCAGCTCACCTCCACGGTGGTCGCATCGGAGATCGTGACCTCGTCGGTGCCGTCGACCTCCTCGAGCCGGACGTTGACGCGCTCCTCGCGCGCCGTCGGCAGGTTTTTGCCGACGTAGTCGGGGCGGAAGGGCAGCTCGCGGTGGCCGCGGTCGCAGAGGACCGCCAGCTGCACCCGCTGCGGACGGCCGTAGTCGAAGAGGGCCTCGATCGCGGCGCGGACGGTGCGGCCGGTGTAGAGGACGTCGTCGACGAGGACGACCGTGCGGTCGGAGAGGTCGAAGTCGATGTGGGAGGCGTGGACGATCGGCTGCGAGGCGGGCGCCTTGGCGCCGACGTCGTCGCGGTAGAAGGAGATGTCGAGGTCGCCGATCGGCAGCTCGCTTCCGGTCAGCTCGCCGAGGAAGACGTGCAGGCGGCGGGCCAGCACAGCGCCGCGGGTGTGGATGCCGACGACCGCCAAGCCCTCCGAGTCGGGGTTCTTCTCAGCGATCTCGTGGGCGATCCGCCGCAGCGTTCGCCTCAGGTCATCGTGCTCGAGCACGACCTTCTCGTTCACTTCAGTGGCTTCCTTCCTGGCCTCACAGGACCTGGTTAAAGGACGGCCTCACAGTAGCACCGGGGGAGGCGGGGACGGGTAGGCCCTCTCCTCGCAAAATGGGGAGGGCTCGTCCGAGGGCCTACCCGTCCCCGCTTCGATCCGCGGCTCCGTTCGGGATGAGATGGGGGTCGCCGCGCTCGGGGAAGGGGAGTTCGATGACGTCGAAATCTTTGGGGGCGACGACGGGCTCGAAGACCTCTTTCGCCTCCTCGATCACCTTGCCGACGTGGTAGCGGGAGGAGATGTGGACGAGGGCGAGCAGCTTCACGTGCGCCTCGGCGGCGACTGCGGCGGCCTGGCCGAGCGTCGAGTGGCCGGTCTCGGCCGCCCGCTGGGCCTCCTCCTCGGCGAAGGAGGCGTCGTGGATCAGGAGGTCGGCGTCGGCCGCAGCGGAGACGGTGGCGGGGCTGGGAGCGGTGTCGCCAGTGATGACGATGGTGCGACCGGGCCGGCTCGGTCCCATCACCCGGTCCGGCGTCACCGGCCCGGCCTCTCCTTTGACGGTCTCGCCGCGCTGCAGGGCGGCGTAGGCCGGACCTTCGGGGACGCCTGCCGCCGCGGCGGCATCGGGATCGAAGCGGCCGGGGCGCTCGTACTCGACCACGGCATAGCCGAGGGAGCGGCCGCGGTGAGCCGCTTCAAAGGGGGCGATCTCGTAACCGTCGTGCGGAACCGGGTCGGTCTTCGCGAGCTCGATCAGGTCGAGGGTGAACTTGAGCCGCCCGATCAGCGGCGAGAAGACTTGGAAGAGCTCCGAGAGCCCCGGCGGCCCGTAGATCTTCAGCGGCACCTGCCGGTCGGTCAGGTCATACGTCTTCAGCAGCCCCGGCAGCCCCAGCACATGGTCGGCATGGAAATGCGTCAGGTAGATCTCATCCGCCTGCACCAGCCCCAGCGACCGCTGCATCTGCCGCTGCGTCCCTTCCCCGCAGTCGAACAGCAACCGCTCCCCCCCACGGCTCACCAGCACGCTCGCCGTAGAGCGTCGCGCCGAGGGCACCGATCCCCCCGTCCCAAGAAAAGTGACCGCCAAATCCATAGGGCGGCGAGCCTACGCGAAGTTCAGCTCGGGTTCCGGCGTGAGCTCCGCTTCACGCTTGACCTTGAGCAATCGCTCCGCAGACCAGCGGTCGATCTCGTAATCAGCTGCAAAGCGGATCCCCTTTTGTTGATTGTTGCGCGTCGGTGCAAGCCGTAGCCAGCCATTGAATCCGACGGCACCAAGCGGCACCAAATACACCGATCGCTTGGGAGGAAAGTAGACGCCAAAGATGTGGGCGAGGCCAAAGTAAGCACGTCTACCTTGTCCGTGGTCGGTGCTTCTCGCATTGAAGGAGATACAGCTCTTTGCTTCCCAGCCGGTCTTGCATTGAACCTTCAGCAGCTCGGATCCGCCGAGGTCGACGATGAGGTCATAAGGCTGCCCGCTGCCAAACGGCACGGCGACTTCAAACCCTCGCTCGACTAGCGCAGCGAGAATCATCGCCTCCGCCTCGTTCCCTTTGGTCGCCGTCTTCATCTGTAGTAACCTTATGTCTGCGCTCAGACGGAACCGGAGACTGCGCCACCCAATCCCCTCCGATGGTTAAGCTGCGGACACGCGCCCGTAGCTCAGCTGGATAGAGCGACGCCCTCCGGAGGCGTAGGCCACAGGTTCGAATCCTGTCGGGCGCGCTTCCTCAGCAGTAGCCAAAAGGCCTTCTGCCTCATGGCTCGTTCGCCATCCGGTGGCTCCTCTATGCTGGGAAGTTCTCATGGTGCGTCAACTCACCCCGGCCCAGTTTCAAAGCCTCCTGCGACAGGAAGAAGCGCGGCGACGGCAGGCGATCAATCAATACAACGCTGCCGCCCGGAAATACAACTCTGAACTTAAACGCGCAGTCGATAGCCACAACGCGGAAGCTCGGAAAGCCAGACAGGCAGTCGAGCGGTACAACCGAGAAGCTCGCGCTCACAACACTCGAGTCCGAGCAGATCAACAGCGGTTAGCGAGGGAAATAGCTCAGATCGAACGACAGACCAGGACTTCGCAGTTCTCTCTCGTTCAGCGCTCAAGTCTGTCGCTCCACGAGGCATATCGAGTCGTTGACCTGGCGGCTGACGCAGCTGACTGGGGCGCGGAAGGCAACCAGCTAGTCGATCTCGCTGAGACCGAGGCAGCAAATAGCGCCGCTGTCACCAATGTCTTGCTGGGAGACGAGGCAGCAGCCGATGAGATCGAAAGCAATGACTTGACGGACCATCTGAGCGTCTTCTCGGAGGACCTCGACAGTCGCTGGCGAGGAGCCCTTTTCTCGCTGAATCCTCAAAACCCCGATGCGGCAAGGCATTTTTGTACGAGCGCTCGCGAGATCATCACGCGGATCATCGATATAAGCGCCCCAGACGATCTAGTCAAGACGGAGGTCAATGAATGTCGTCTCACTGATGCGGGACGTCCAGTTCGTCGAGACAAGATTCGTTATCTCCTAGAGCGACGCGCCAACAACCACGAAAGCCTTGGACAATTTGTGGACAGCGATATCGACGATGTAGTCGGCTTGTTCCGTATTTTCAATGACGGAACCCATGGAGATGCTGGAACTTTCGATCTGGCCGCACTTCATGCTCTCCGGGGTCGGGTGGAGGGCGCTATTCAGTTCCTCTCCACCATTGCTTGTCCTTAGCTAAGGGTCATTTCGCCTTCGATGTAGATGCACAAGCACGCTCCCCGGTGATCAGTTTTCGGCGGCCTTGAACCTCGCGACCCACTCGTCACGGTCGAACTGGGCGGGGTTGGTTTCGGCCAGGAAGCGCTGGAGGGTGGCGATGAAGCGGCCGGGGCGCTCGAGCATGGGGACGTGGCCGGTGTCCTCGAAGATCTCCAGGCGGCTGCTGGGGAGCTGGGCGTGGGCTTCGCGGCCGTGCTCGACCGGGATGATCGGGTCGTTTTCGCCCCAGACGATGAGGATCGGCAGGAGCTCGGCGAGGTAGAGGCGGTCGAGGGCGGCGACGCGCTGGCCCTCCATGTCGACGACCGAGCGCAGGGTGGCGAGGAAGGCCTTGCGGCGCTCGGGGTCGCGCAGGGTCGAGTAGCCGCGCGCAACCTCGGCGAGGTCGGCGCTGGGCCGGAAGCCGATCGCGCCGATGCCGCGGCCGATCGCCGAGCCGATCTGGCTCCCCACCCCGGCGGTGGCCGAGATGAAGAGCTCGGCGCCGGGCAGCGCCGCCGCCCGCAGCAGCGGGCTGACATCGGGGCCGAGGCCGCCGCTCGAGACCAGCGCCAGCCGCTCGACCATCTCCGGGAACTGGTAGGTGAACTGCATCGCGACGCCGCCGCCGAGGGAGTGGCCGACGAGGGTCGCCCGCTCGTGGCCGAGGGCCAGCATCAGGTCGCGGAGGCTGCTCGCCAGGCCGCCGAGCGAGTAATCGCCGCCGCCGGGGGCCGAGGCGCCGTGGCCGGGAAAGTCCGGGGCGATCACGGTGCGGTCGATCGCCAGCGGCTCGATCACCGATTCCCAGTTGGCGCAGGTGCCGGCCATGCCGTGAATCAGCAGCAAGACCGGGCCCGAGCCGGCTTCGATGAAGTTCATCGGCCGCCCGTGGACCTCCACCGCACGTGGCGACGCCTCGGTCGTCTTTGCCTGCCTTGCCTTCACGGTCAGGGAAGGATGTACCCCCGAACGGCGGCTGGGTATCGCAAGCCCGCGAATCCGGCCTCGATTCCAATACTGTCACGCCTGTGAACGACGCTCCCCAGGGGTCCGCCGCCCCCGACGACCGGCCGCCGCGCGGCGCCCTGATGGTCGTCGCGATCGGCCTGATCGCCTGCGTCGTCGCCGCCCTCGCCTCCACCGGCAAGGGCTCCGGCGAAGCGGCCAGCCTCGAATGGGTGCAGTCGGGGACCGGCTCCGACTCGAAGGCCGTCGCCGTCCCCGGCGGCAAGGGCGAGATGCAGCTCACCGAAACGCACATCCGCGCCACCGGCACCAACGTCAGCGGCTACTCGCTCTTCACCGTCGGCGCGACCCTGAACGTCTCCGCCGGCGCGCCGATCGGCGGCGGCCGCATCCTCTGCACGGTCACGGCACACGGCGGCACCGAAATCGCCCAGAGCAGCGGCGGCCTGCGCGCTACCTACCCCCGCTCATCCGAAGAAGGCATCTACAACCAGGAAGTGCCGGAAACGGTGCTGATGGACTTCAGCTCCCACAGCAGCGAACTGGCGGTGCTCGAAGTCCTCGACCGGCCGGCCCGCTTCACCACCGAACAGGGCGTGAAGCTGGAATGGCCGGAATACGAGCTCGGCAAGGAGCGCCTCAAGTACTTCATCGCCGGCAAGCCGAAGAAGGACCTGCAGCTGCCCTTCTTCACGGTCTGGAAAACGACCAAGGTCCCCGCGGCCGGCCTCGCCTGCACGCTTGAAACCAGCGCAGGCAAGGCGACCGTCAGCACCCAGGCGGCCTTGAAGAAGGTCTCGCCGCCGATCGACGAACAGGCCGAAGAAAAAAAGGCCGAAGAAAAAGAAGAACTCGAAGAAGAAAAGGAAGCCGAAGAAGGCTAGGCGGGCCCTTGGAGGTCGAGCTGCTCCTGCGGCGCGACCAGCAGCTCCGGCCCTTCGGCCATCCCTTTTCCGACTTTGTTCAGCGCCGGGTTGGCGGGAGCGCCCTCCATCCGCCTCCCGTCGAGCGGCTCGCACATCGCCACCGCGTCCTCGACGCTCAGGTCCGGGCGCAGCCAGGCGGCCTCGGCGTCGGGGCCCGGCAGGATCGCCGGCATCCGGTTGTGGACGGGCGAGACCACCTCGTTGGGCGTGGTGGTGATCAGGGTGCAGGTGTAGAGGTAGCCGTCGTCGTAGCCCCGCTCCTCCGGGTCCTCCCACTTCTTGCGGGTGCAGAGCCCGGCGAAGGCGAACGGCTCACCGCCGTCGACGGTGAAGCGCCACGGCTGGCGCGGCTGCTTGGGGTCCTCGGCCTTCATCCACTCGTAGAAGCCGTCGGCGACGATCAGGCAGCGGTGGCGGAACTTGTCGACCAGCGGCCCGTAGGCGCGGCTCTTCAGCAGGTTCTCCCGTTTCGCGTTGATCATCCGGTAGCCGACTTTCAGGTCCTTCGCCCAGACCGGGACCAGCCCCCAGCGCATCAGCTGCGCCTCTCGCACCCCCTGCTCCGCCTCCGCCGGCTCGGGCGAGGAGCGGACCACGAGCACCTCCTGCGTGGGGGCGACGTTGAAGCGCCCGAGGCCGGGCGGCGCTTTCTCATCCGCCTCGCCCCCGTCCTTGGCGCTCTCTTTCGCCGCCGCCCCGGCGACGCCTCGTTCCAGCGCTTTCTCCAGTTCGACCTGAAAGCGGTCGGCGATCTTCTTCGTGTCTTTGGTCGTGACCGTGAAGCGCCCGCACATGAAGAGGAGCCTAGCTAGCCGTCACCCTCCTCCAAGCGCCCCGTTCCCCAATCCTCTCCCCGGGTCGAGCGCATAATTTCCTCGGTGGACATCTTGGTGTCGCCCCCGCTTGCCTTCCTCAGGTGTTCGACAATCTCCTTGCCTCGATTTGGATCGGGATATCCACGCTCATCCCGCGCCCCTTCTCTTTTCTCTCGTCGCTCCATGCCTTTGTCTTAGCAGAGACAAAAGCTTACGGACGCAGCTCAGGATGGTCCCGATACCAGTCGAGGGTGCGGATCAGGCCGTCGCGGAGCTCTGTCTCGGGGCGCCAGCCGGTCAGCTCGCGGAGCTTGGTCGAGTCGACGTACTGGCGGTCGATCTCCCCGCTGGGGTTGCCGGTGCCGAGGAATTCGGGCTGGAGGTCGGTGCCAGAGACCGCGACGATCGTCTCCAGGACCTCCGCCACCGAGTAGGGGCGCTCGCCGCCGGCGTTGAAGGCCTCCCCCGCGCCCCGGCCGTCGGCGCCGACGGCGTGCTCGACCGCGAGGTAGGCGGCGACGGCGTCGCCCACATAGAGGAAGTCGCGTTCGGGGCTGCCGTCGGAGCGGATCTGGGGGCGACGGCCGTCGAGGACGGCGGCGATCGCCTCCGGGATCAGGCGCGAGAAGTTGGGGTCGCCGCCGCCGTAGATGTTGGCGAAGCGGGTGACGGCGACCGGCAGGCCGTAGGCGGGGCGGTAGCTGAGGGCGATAGCGTCGGCTGCCGCCTTGCTCGCCTCATACGGCGAGGCCGGCCGCAACCGCATCTCCTCGCGGTAGGGCAGCTCGTCGCTCGGTCCGTAGGCCTTGTCGGAGGAAGCGAAGACGACCGCCGGCACCTCGGCCCGGCGGCAGGACTCGAGCAGCGTCCAGGTGCCGCGGACGTTGACTTCGAAGGTCTGGGTCGGGTCGGCCATCGCCGGGCCGACCAGCGTCTGCGCCGCCAAGTGGAAGACGACGTCGAACTCGCCCGCCGCGATCGCCGCCTCGACCGCGGCCGCGTCGCGCAGGTCGGCTTCGAGCAGCTCGACGTCGGAGTCGATCCCCTGCAGGGCAAGGCCCGACTGCGGAGGCGGCGCCAGGTCGAGGACGCTGACCGCGTCCCCCCGTTCCAGCAGCGCCCGCGCCAGGTTGGAGGCGACGAAGCCGTGCCCCCCGGTGACCAGGGAGCGCTTCACGAAGCGTCCACCGGCGCCGGGTCCCAGATCCGCCAGGCGGCGCGCCCGGAGGCCCAGAGGTCGTTGAGCTCGACCGCGTCCTTGTAGGTGTCCATGCAGTCCCAGAAGCCCTCGTGACGGTAGGCGCCGAGCCGCCCCTCGGCCGCCAGCCGCTCCAACGGCTCGCGCTCGAGCACACTCTCGGCGTCGAGGTACTCGAGTACGCCCGGCTCGAAGCAGAAGAAGCCGCCGTTGATCCAGTGCTCGCTGCGCGGCTTCTCGACGAACCCGGTGACCGAATCGCCGTCGAGCTCGGCGACGCCCCACTGCAGGTTCGGCCGCACGACGGTGACCGTCGCCAGCGCATCCTGCTCGCGGTGGAAGTCGAGCAGCGCCCCGAGGTCGATGTCGGCGACCCCGTCGGCGTAGGTGGCGCAGAAGGTCTCGCCGCCGAGCCGGTCGGCGAGTGCTGCCACTCGACCCCCGGTCGGCGTATCGAGGCCGGTGTCGACGCACTCGACCCGCGCCCCCTCCGGCCAGCGCTCGGCGGCGGCGAACTCCGCGACCACCTCGCCCATATAGCCCGTCGCCAGCAGGAAGCGCTCGAATCCCTGCGCGGCGTAGATCTGGATCACGTGCCAGAGGATCGGCCGGCCGCCGATCTCGACCAGCGCCTTCGGCACCGACTCGGTCCGCTCGCGCAGCCGCGTCCCGCGGCCGCCGCACAGAATCACTACCGGGGGTTTCAGCAACCGCCCGCTACTGCAGGAAGAATCGTGACCTCATCGCCGTCGCTGATCGAGGTCTCCAGGCCCTGCTGGAAGCGGATGTCCTCGCCGCTGACGTAGACGTTGACGAAGCGGCGCAGGTCGCCGTCCTGGGTGATCCGGTCCTTGAGGCCGCCGTGGGCGTCGAAGACGGCGTCGAGCACCTCGCCGACGGTGGAGCCTTCGACTTCGAGCTCAGCTTCCCCGCCGGTCGCGGCGCGCAGCTGGGTCGGAATCTTCACGGTGACTGACATCTAGACGGCTACCTCCTGCGGGAACTCGGCCTCGAAGCTCTCGAGGGCGGGGTCGATTTCGTGCATCTGGAACGTATCGCGCGTCGCGTCCAGAGTCTTCAGACCCTCGCCGGTGATGTAGACGACGACCTTCTCGCCGTCGCTCAGCTCGCCGCGTTCGGCCAGCTTGCGCAGGACGCCGACGGTGACGCCGCCGGCGGTCTCGGTGAAGATCCCGGTCGTTTCCGCCAGCAGCTTGATCCCCTCGCGGATCTCCTGATCGGTGACCGAGTCGACGCCGCCGCCCGTCTTGCGGGCGTGCTCGACCGCGTAGGGGCCGTCGGCCGGGTCGCCGATCGCGAGGCTCTTGGCGATCGTCTCGGGCCGCTGCGGCTTGCAGACGTCCCAGCCTTCGGCGAAGGCGGTCGCGACCGGGCTGCAGCCCTGCGCCTGGGCGCCGTTGAAGACCGGCTGCGTGCCCTCGACGAGGCCGATGTCGAGCCACTCCTGGAAGCCGCGGCCGAGCTTGGTGAAGAGCGATCCCGAGGCGATCGGGCTGACCACCCGGTCCGGCAGCTCCCAGCCGAGCTGCTCGACCGTCTCGTAGGCGAGCGTCTTCGACCCCTCCGCGTAGTAGGGCCGCAGGTTGACGTTGACGAAGGCCCACGGGTGCGTCTCGGCGAGCTGCGTGCAGAGGCGGTTGACGTCGTCGTAGTTGCCGCGGACGCCGACCAGGTTGGTCCCGTAGACGCCGGTCGCGAGCAGCTTCTGCTCCTCGAGGTTGGCCGGGACGAAGACGTAGGAGTCGAGCCCCGCGGCGGCGGCGTGGGCGGCGACCGCGTTCGCCAGGTTCCCCGTCGAGGCGCAGGCGACGGTCTCGAAGCCGAGCTCCTTCGCTTTCGCGACCGCGACCGCGACGACCCGGTCCTTGAACGAGTGGGTCGGGTTGGCGGCGTCGTTCTTGACGTAGATCTCGGCGCCGGTCCCGAGCCGCTCGGAGAGCCGCTCGGCCCGCAGCAGCGGCGTCAGCCCCGGCTCCAGCGGGTCGCTGGCCTTGCCCTTGAAGGGCAGGAAGTCGCGATAGCGCCAGATCCCCTGCGAACCGGCCTGGATCCGCCGCTTCACCTCGGCCGCGTCCAGCTTGCTGTGGTCGTAGGAGACCTCCAGCGGGCCGAAGCAGTTTTCGCAGACGTAGCTGGCGTCCAGCTCGTAGGCGCTCCCGCACTCCTTGCACTTCAGGCTCTCTACAGACATCCGATCCTCATTTCGCTCCTATATGAAAAACCTCGCCGTTTGTGGGGCGAGGTCCGATCGGACGTCCCCCACATCTTTCAGGCTCCTTGCCTGCTGGATTTGGCACCTGTCGCGACCTTGCGGTTCGCGGTGGTTGCCGGGGCTTCAATGGGCCAGTCCCTCCACCCCTCTAGATGTGGCGCTTATGTGGCAAGAACCTTACCAGCCGCAGGCGACACGTTCCACCCGCTGCAAGGCGGCTAACCTAGGCGCACGATGAACCCGCTGCACCCCGAGACGATCGGCCAGATCGATGCCGAACCTTCCGAAACCGAGGCTGCGGCGGCCCGGCCGGCGCGGCGAGCTCGTCTCTCAGCCGGCGGCGCCTGAGCCCCAGAAGCCGAACGTCGAGCAGATCGAGTCGAACGGCCTGCGCTGGGTCAACATCGAGTGGCCCGGCTCGCTGGAGCGGACCTGGCTCGAGGAGCACTTCGAGTTCCACGCCCTCGACCTCGAGGACGTCCTCTCGCGCAACCAGCGACCGAAGATCGACGTCTACGACGACTACCTCTTCATCGTCCTCCACCTGCCGATCTTCGACCCCAACGCGGGGCGGCTCGGGGCGGGCGAGCTCGACCTCTTCGTCGGCCCCGACTACGTGGTGACGATCCCGAACCTGCCGCTGCAGCCGGTCGAGTACCTGTTCGAGCGCTGCCGGGCCAAAGAGGAGCTGCGCGAACAGCTCTTCTCCCGCGGCTCCGGCTACCTGCTCTACCGGCTGGTCGACGACAGCTTCGACTACTGCTTCCCGATGCTGCGCAAGATCGGCAACAAGCTCGACGCGCTCGAGGACGACATCTTCGAAGAGCGCGCCGAGGAGGTCGTGCGCGACATCTCCAACGTCAAGCAGGAGATCATCAACTTCCGCAAGGTGATCCGGCCGCAGCGGCCGGTGCTGCGCGACCTCGAGAAGGTCAAGCAGCGCTACCTCGCCTCCGACCTCGACCTCGAGATCTACTTCGACGACATCGTCGACGCCCACGAGCGGATCTGGGACATGCTCGAGAACTACAAGGAGGTCGCCGAGGCGCTCGAGGAGACCAACGAGTCGGTGATCTCCCACCGCCTCAACGACATCCTCCGCGTGCTCACCTCGATCAGCGTCGTGATCCTTCCGTTGACCCTGATCGCCAGCATCATGGGGATGAACTCCTGGGTGCCGGGGGAACACAACGAGGAGGGCTTCTTCGTCGTCCTCGGGGTGATGGCGCTGCTGCTGCTCGGCCTCGTCGTCTACTTCCGCAAGCGCCGCTGGCTATAGCCTGACCGCCCGTGGCAAATTTCCGCATCTGGGCGCCGTGGCGCCTCGCTTACGTGAAGGACGCGTCCAAGGACATCGAGGAGGAGTGCATCTTCTGCGCCAAGCCGGCAGCGAACGATGACGAGGCGAACCTGATCGTCCACCGCGGCGAGCACAGCTTCGTGATCCTCAACCTCTTCCCCTACACCAACGGGCACCTGATGGTGGCGCCCTACGAGCACGTCGCGCGCCTGCAGGACATCCCGGGCGAGACGCTGGCGGAGATGATGACGCTGGCGCAGCGGGCGATGGAGCAGCTCGAAAAGGTCTACCAGCCGCACGGCTACAACGTCGGCTTCAACCAGGGCCGCGTCGCGGGCGCCGGGGTCGAGCACCACATCCACATGCACGTCGTCCCCCGCTGGGCCGGCGACAACAACTTCATGCCGGTGATCGCCGACACGAAAGTGATGCCGCAGTCGATCGAGCAGAGCTACGAGGCATTGAAGGGGGCATTCTGATGAACGGATTTGCGCCCGGACGCGAAGCGGAGGACGTAAATCTTGACCCGGGGATCTTCAAGGCCTACGACATCCGGGGCCTCTACGGCCCGGAGATGGACGAGACGACGGCGCTGGCGATCGGCCGCGCCTTCGCCCGGGTGCTGGGGCGGCTGCGCGGCAAGAAGCCGAGCGAGCTGCGGGTCGGCCTCGGGCGCGATATGCGGCTGACCGCGCCGCAGATGGCGGGCGCCGTGCGCGACGGCCTCGTCGCCGAGGGCGCGACCGTGATCGATGCCGGGATGGTCGCGACCGAGATGCTCTACCACCTGGTCGGCTCGCGTGAGCTCGACGGCGGCGCGATGGTCACCGCCTCGCACAACCCCAAGGCCTATACCGGCGTCAAGCTCGTCCGCGAGGGGGCGCTGCCGCTCTCCGGCGACGCCGGCATCGGCGACGTCAAGGCCGAGATCGAAGCCGGCCTCGGCGCGGCGCCGGGCGGCGGCTCCGTGGAAGAGGTCGACGTCTGGGACCAATTCCGGGCCCACGCCCTCTCCTTCATCGATGCATCGTCAGTCAAGCCGATGAAGGTCGTGGTCGACGGGGGCAACGGGATGGGCGGGCCGATGGTCGGGCCGATCCTCGAGCGGCTGCCGCTGGAGCTGGAGGAGATGTACTTCGTGCCGAACGGGGAGTTTCCAGACCACGAGCCGAACCCGCTGCTGGAGGAGAACCGGCGGATGATCATCGAGCGCGTGCGAAGCGTCGGCGCCGACCTCGGAATCGCCTGGGACGGCGACGCCGACCGCTGCTTCTTCATCGACTCGACCGGGACCTTCTGCGACGGCGACTTCGTCTGCGCCCTGCTCGCCCGCTCGGTCCTGCAGAAGAACCCGGGGGCGACGATTCTCTACGACCCGCGTTCGAGCCGCGCGGTGCCCGACCTGGTCGCCGCCGAGGGCGGCCGCTCCGACCTCTCGCGCGTCGGCCACGCCTTCTTCAAGGCGCGGATGCGCGAGGAGGACGCGGCCTTCGGCGGCGAGGTTTCCGGCCACTACTACTTCCGCGACTTCTGGAACGCCGACTCGGGGACGATTCCGGCGCTGCTGGTGCTGGAGCTGCTCTCGCTCGACGGCCGCTCGCTGGCCGAGCTGATGGACGAGTTCCGCTCCAGGTATTTCATCTCCGGCGAGATCAACTCCGAAGTCGAGGACGCGCAGGCGAAGATTGAGGAGATCGAAGCGCGCTACTCCGACGGCGAGATCGGCCACCTCGACGGCGTCTCGGTCGACTACCCCGACTGGCACTTCAACGTCCGCCCCTCCAACACCGAGCCGCTGCTGCGGCTGAACCTCGAGTCGCTGGTCTCGCGCGAGGACATGGAGCGCCGCCGCGACGAGGTCCTCGGCCTGATCCGGGCATGACCGCGACGCCCGAGCAGGCGCTAGAGCAGGCAGCGCTGTCCGGCATCCACCGCTTCGCGATCCCGACCCCGTTCGCGGTCGGGCGGGTCAACTGCTACCTGATCGAGGACGAGCCGCTGACCCTGGTCGACACCGGGCCGAACTCGGGCAAGGCGCTCGACGAGCTGACCGCGCGGCTGGCCGAGCGCGGCCACGACGTCGCCGACCTCGAGCTGATCGTCGTCACCCACCAGCACATCGATCACCTCGGCCTGGTCGAGATCCTGGCCCAGCGCTCGGGCGCCGAGGTGGCCGCGCTGGGGGCGGCGGCCGAGCGGCTGGGGGCATTCGAGGAGGACGCCGAGCGCGAGGACCGCTTCGCGGTCGAGGTGATGCTGCGCAACGGCATCCCCGAGGACGTGACCGTGGCGCTGCGCAGCGTCTCCCGCAGCTTCCGTGGCTGGGGGTCGCACGTGACCGTGACCAGGCCGCTGGACGACGGCGGCGCCCTGGAGCTGGGCGACCGCCGCTTCGAAGTCCTGCACCGGCCCGGCCACAGCCCCTCCGACACCGTTTTCTGGGACGCGGAGCGGCGGATCCTGATCGCCGCCGACCACCTCCTCCCCCACATCTCCTCGAACCCGCTGCTGACCCGGCCGCTCGACGGCTCGCCGGGGCGGCCCCAGGCGCTCGTCACCTACATCGACTCGCTGCGCAAGACCCGGGAGATGCCGATCGAGATCGTCCTCCCCGGCCACGGCGAGCCGATCACCGACCATGTCGAGCTGATCGACTCGCGGATGGCCGGCTACGACAGGCGCAAGGAGAAGCTCTTCACGCTGATCGCCGAGCAGCCCCGCAACGCGTACGAGCTGGCGCAGGCGCTGTGGGGCAACGTCGCCGTGACCCAGGCCTTCCTCACCCTCTCCGAGGTGATCGGCCACGCCGACCTGCTGGTCAACGAAGGCCGGGTGCGCGAAGTCGACGACGGCGCGGTGATCCGTTACGAAGCGCAATAGGCTGCGCCTCCCGTGTCCGCCCAGCTACGCCACCTGCGTCGCCGCAAGCCGGCGAAGAAACGGATGCTGCTGATCGTCAACCCCTACGCGACGACGGTCTCCGACCGGCTGAAAAACCTGGTGGTCTACGCGCTGCAGGGGCGCTTCGACGTCGAAGCGGTCTCGACGCAGGCGCAGAACCACGCGACGGAGATCGGGCGCGAGGCCCTGGACGGCGGCTACGACGTGGTCGTCGCCTTCGGCGGCGACGGGACGCTGAACGAGGTCGTCAACGGGCTGGCCGGGACCGACCTGCCGGTGGCGATCCTCCCCGGCGGCTCGACCAACGTGGTCGCGCGGACGCTGGGGATGCCGAACGACGTCGTTGACGCGACCGAGCACCTGCTCTCGCTGGCTGACGACTGGGAGCCGCGCAGGATCGACCTCGGGAAAGTGGACGACCGCTACTTCGTCTTCGCCTGCGGGGCGGGGATCGACGCCTCCGTCGTCAAACGGGTCGACCGCAACCCGACGATGAAGGGCAACGCCGGCCCCTATTACTACTCCTGGGCCGGGATCTCGAGCTTCTACCGCAAATACCTGGTTAACCCGATCCGGATGCGGACGACGGTGGACGGACGCGAGCCGGTCGAAGGCGTCACCACGGTCGTCCAGAACTCCGACCCCTTCACCTACTTCGCCAGCCGGCCGATCCGCGTCTGCGAGGGGATCGCGATCGACGACGGCACCCTCTCGATGGCGGTGCTGAAGCGCGCCGCCCAGCGCGACATGCCGACGCTGATCAACCGCCTCTTCAGCGAGACCCGCCCCGCGGCCCGCCACAAGCAGGTCGCCCACTTCGACGACGTCGCCCACGCGGTCGTGGAAACGGTCTCGAAGGACAAGGCGGGCAAAGTGCGGCCTCTGCCCCTCCAGGTCGACGGCGACTACCTCGGCGAGCGCGACCGAATCGAGCTGCGGTCCGCTCCCGGCGTGCTGACCGTCGTCGCCTAGTCGAGCAGTCCCTTCGCCTGCGCCCCGAGGACCGTTTCCGCCAGCGTCTCGCGGGCGTCGTGCTGGGGCTCCCAGGCGAGGTCGCGGCGGGCCTTGGCGGTGTCCATCAGCACCGGGGTGTCGGCGGCGATCGCCCACTCGAGCTTCGGCGAGGCGAAGCTGAGGCGACGGGCGGCGGCGGTGCCGATGCCGACCGCCGGGCGCGGGACCGGAACCCAGCGCCAGCCGAGCGCGCCGGCGACGTCGCGGACGCGGACCTCGCCCTCGCCGGCGAGGTTGTAGGCGCCGGGCGGGCCGTCGCCGCAGATCGCCGCCGCCATCGCCCGGGCGACGTCGTCGTGGTGGACGAGCTGGAACGGCACGCCGGGGTCCGGGAGGAGCGGCTTCACCAGCGGTACCTTTTCCACCCCCCTGCGCAGCAGCGGCAGCGGGTCGCCGACGCGGACGGCGTCGACGGTCTGCTCGACCAGCATCGTCGCCCGCGGCCCGGCGACGATGCAGGGCCGGAAGACGTAGGCCCCGACCTCGCTGTCGACCAGCAGCTCGTCGAGCAGCTCCTCCAGCTCGGCCTTCTGGCGCGAGTAGTAGAAGCTCTCGCTGCCGCGCGCCGGCACCTCCTCGGTCAGCGGCTGCGGGTTCTCGGGGTGGAAGCCGTAGGCGGCGACCGAGGAGGCGTAGACCAGCCGCTTGATTCCGGACTTGATCGCCACCTCGAAGACGTTGCGGGTCCCCTGCAGATTGACCTGCCGGGTCTCCTCGCGGCTGCCGAAGATCGCGAAGGCGAGGTGGACGGCGACGTCGGCGCCGTCGAAGAGCGCCGCCAGGGCGCCGCGGTCGAGGATGTCGCCGCGCCGGTAGCTCACCTTCCCCCAGCCCTCGGCGGCGGGGTCGAAGGGACGCCGCGCCATCCCCAGCACGCTCTCGACCTCCGGCCGCCGCTCCAGCTCCGCCATCAGCGGCTTGCCGATCTCCCCGGTGGGGCCGGTGACTGCGACGGCTAGAGGCATCTACCCCGTCCGCATGGCCGTCCTAGGCGGCCGGGGTTATGCGATACGCGTCGAACACCGACTCGACGTTGCGGAGGCGGCTGATGCAGTGTTTGAGCTGCTCCGTGTCGCCGACCTCGACCACGAACCGGTTCTTCACCATCGGGTGGTTGGTCGTGCAGGTGGCGCCGATGATGTTGATCCCCACCTCGGAGAAGGTCCGCGAGAGGTCCTCGAGCAGACGGGTGCGATCGTAGGCGTCGATCTGCAGCTCGACCCGGTAGGCGGCCTTGTTTTCGCCTTCCCAGCCGACCTCGACGAAGCGCTCGGAGGCCCGCTTCAGGGCCTTGACGTTCTTGCAGTCGGCGCGGTGGATGGTGATCCCGCGCCCGAGCGAGACGTAGCCCTCGATCTCGTCGCCCGGCACCGGCCGGCAGCACTTGGCGAGCCGCACGGCGACGTTCTCGACGCCCTTGACCGTGATCCCGTAGTTGGAGGCGTCCTTGGTGCGGCGAGCGCGGTCCTCGCGGCCGGGCTGCGCGGTCTCGGCGACGTCTTCGACTCCCTCTCCCGCCTTCAGCCGCTGCATCAGCTTGTTGGCGGCGGTCTTGGCCGAGACCTTGCCCTGGCCGAGGGCGATGTAGAAGTCGGTCGCTTTGCGGAAGCCCATCTCGCGGATCACGTCGGCGAGCAGCGCCGAGCCGGAGACCCTCTGCATCGGGATCTCGCGGCTGCGCAGCGCTTCCTCGAGCTTCTCGCGGCCGTCGCGCTCGGCGTCCTCGCGCCGCTCCTCTTTGAACCAGGAGCGGATCTTGTTGCGGGCGCGGTTGGTCCGCACCAGTTTCAGCCAGTCGAGCGAGGGGCCGCGCTTCTGCTTCGCGGTCAGCACCTCGACGATGTCGCCGGAGCGCAGCTGGTAGTGCAGCGGCACGATCGAGCCGTTGACCTTGGCGCCGACGCAGCTGTGGCCGACGTCGGTGTGGACGGCGTAGGCGAAGTCGAGCGGCGTCGAGCCGGCCGAGAGGTTCTTCACTTCGCCCTTCGGGGTGAAGACGAAGACCTCATCCTCGAAGAGGTCGACCTTGAGCGATTCGAGGAACTCGGTCGGGTCCTGTTCGCCCTCGGCCTCGACCAGCTGCCGCAGCCAAGTCATCTTTTCCCGCTTCGGGTCGCCGCTGGCACCCTCTTTGTAGGCGACGTGGGCGGCGATCCCGTACTCGGCGAGCTTGTGCATCTCCTCGGTCCGGATCTGGATCTCCAAGGGCTTGCCCTCGGGCCCGATCACAGTCGTGTGGAGCGCCTGGTACATGTTGGCCTTCGGCATCGCGACGAAGTCCTTGAAGCGGCCGGGCAGCGGCTTCCAGAGCGAGTGGATGACGCCGATCGCCCCGTAGCAGTCTTTGACCGAGTGGACGATCACCCGCATCGCGGTGAGGTCAAAGATCTCGTTGAACTCGCGGCCCTTCTTGGCCATCTTCGTGTAGATCGAGTAGAAGTGCTTGGCCCGGCCGGAGATCTCGGCCTCGATCCCGACCTGCTCGAGCTCCTTGGCGAGGAACTCCCCCGCCTCGGCCACATAGTTCTCCCGCTCGTCGCGCTGCTGGGCGACCAGCTGTTTGATTTCCGCGTACTTGCGCGGGTGCAGGGTGGCGAAGGCGAGGTCCTCCAGCTCCCATTTGATCGCGTGGATCCCGAGCCGGTGGGCGAGCGGCGCGTAGATCTCCAGCGTCTCGTGCGACTTCAGCGTCTGCTTCTGCTTCGGCAGGGCGCCGAGCGTGCGCATGTTGTGGAGGCGGTCGGCCAGCTTGATCAGGATCACCCTGACGTCGGTGGCCATCGCCACCATCATCTTGCGGTAGTTCTCGGCCTGCCGCTCGTCGCGGCTCTCGAAGGTGATCCCGGTCAGCTTGGTGACGCCGTCGACGAGCTGGGCGATCTCCTCGCCGAACTCGGCGCGGATTTCCTCCAGGCTCGCCGTCGTGTCCTCGACCGTGTCGTGGAGCAGGGCGGCGCAGAGGGTCTCGGTGTCGAGCCGCATCCCGGCGCAGATCTGCGCCACCCCGACCGGGTGGGTGATGAACTCGTCGCCCGAGTAGCGACGCTGGTCGGCGTGGCGCTCGCAGGCGAAGTCGAAGGCCTGCTCGACCTTGGCGCGGTCGATCGTCGCGACCGCGACCGCCGTGCCGCCCGCCCCGTTGCCGCTGCCGTTTTCGGGCGCGGCGGAGTCGAACTCCTCGATCACGGCGAACAGATCGGCGAGGAGCTCCTTGTGAGCTACCGCGGTTTCGGTCTTGCGAGGTATCGCTGAGCCTCCGAAAGTCTCTCGTTGTAAGCACGGAAGGCAGCCGAGAGCTGCAGATCCGTCTTCTCTGAGGATACGGCCCGTACGACGCCCGCGCCGCTTTGCGCAGAACCATGCACCAGGCCGAGCTCGGCGAGGACGCGGAAGCGGCGGGCGGCGGCCTCGGGGCAGAGCGGGTGCCTGCCGGGACCGGAAAGGGCCTTGCGCAGGTCGCTGCCGCCGCAATCCCCCAGCTCGCGCAGCGCTCGGTAGCCGGCGGCGACCGCCTCGCGCGAGGGCCACTGCTCGGCCAAGACCTTGACGGCGAACTCGACCTCGGCGTCGGTCCAGAGCAGGTGGAGGAAGCCCGGCTTGTCATCGGTGGCAGAAGTCGCCACCAATTCCTCGTCGGTGGCGCTCCGCGGCGGATCGACCAGGACGACGTGCTCGAAGGCGGCGACCAGCTCGGGGGCCTGCTCGCCCAACCGCTCCAAGGCCGCGTAATCGGTGAGGGCGAGACCGGCGTCCCCTTTGCTCCCGAGCTGGGTGATCTCCCCGTCCGGACAGCGATGACAGGCGACCAGCGCTGCGCCTCCGTTGAAGCGCGCCAGCCCGCCGGCGCCGTTGCCGAGCCCGGCGCGGCGGGAGGCGTCCGCGCAGACCGCGAGGACGCCGGCGCCGCTAGAGACGAGCTCCGCGATCGCGACCGTCGCCGGCGCGGCGCCCCGAACCATCCGCTGCCGCTCGCGACTCCGCGAAAGCTGTTGCTCTACAACAGTTTTCGCGGACTCGCCGTCGAGGTCGGCTTCAAGCTCGGCTTCGAAGCGCTTCCACCATTCGCCTTCCTCGCAGGTGCAGGAGTGCGGGAGCGACGGCTCGGTCTCTTCCGCCTCGGGCGCTTCAAGGGGATACAGCTCACGGAGCACCACCCGCGGCTCGACCGAGCCGTTCCAGTGGTTGATCTCGAGGCGGACGGTGGCGTCGAGCAGGTCCTCGTCCTCGACGCCGAGGCTGGAGCGGCCGAAGGCGACGCCCAGCGCGCGGTGGGAGCCGCTGCGGAGGCTGAAGCGGGCGTGCTTGCCCTCCCCCATCGCCCGCACGTCCGTGACCCGGGCCGACGGAACCAGCAGGCGCACGCCGGGATTGCCCATCCCGAAGGGGGCCAGCTGCCGAAGTTCTTCCGCGAGCTCGAGCCCTAGGCCCACTCCACCGGCGATGGCATCGATCTTCTCCGTCCGCCGCAGGTCCTCCGGCGCCAGGGCCTCGTTCGCGTAGGCCGCAAACGCCTCCCGGAAGTCCGCCACGTTCTCGGCCCTGATCGTCAGACCCGCCGCCGCCCGGTGCCCGCCGAATCCCTCCAGATGCTCGGCGCAGGCCTCCAGGGCCGCCAGCAGGTCGAAGCCCGGAATGCTGCGGCCGCTTCCCCTCCCCTCCCCGCTCTCCGCCAGCGAGATGACGACGACCGGGCGGCAGTGCC
Source organism: Solirubrobacterales bacterium (assembly GCA_036378275.1). Lineage (GTDB taxonomy): Bacteria > Actinomycetota > Thermoleophilia > Solirubrobacterales > 70-9 > VAYN01. The sequence goes on from DASUWV010000038.1 coordinate 23,909, forward strand.
GCTCGACCAGCCGCGAGGCGACGATCCCGACCACGCCGGGATGCCAGTCCTCCCCCGCCACCACGAACCCGTGGGCCTCGCGCAGGTGGTCCGGCAGCTCACGCCGCGCTGCCTCCGCCGCGGCGTCGACCTCGCGCTCGGTCGCCCGGCGCTCCGAGTTGGCCCTGCTCAGCTCTTCGGCGATCGCCCTCGCGCGCTCCTCGTCCTCGGTGAGGAAGAGCTCGACCCCGGCGTCGGCCCGGTAAAGACGCCCGGCGGCGTTGATCCGCGGTGCCAGCCGGAACGAGAGGTCGCCCTCGTCAAGGCGCTCGGGATCGCATTTCGAGACCTCGAGCAGCGCCCGGATCCCTGGTCGCTTCGCCCGCCGCACCTCGGCCAGCCCCCTCCGCACCAACGCCCGGTTCTCGCCGACGAGCGGCACCACGTCCGCCACCGTGGCCAGCGCCACGAGATCGAGGTCGCTTTCGTCCGCCTCCCCCCGCAGCGCACAAGCCAGCTTCCAGGCCACCGCCGTCCCGCACAGCGACTCGAACGGATAGCCGCTCACCTCCGGGTGCAGGAGCAGGCAAGCCGGCAACTCTTCCTTCGCCTGGTGATGATCCGTGACGATCACCTCCAGCCCCAGCTCTTTTGCCAGCGCCACCTCGCTCACGCAGGTGATCCCGCAGTCGACCGTCAACAGCAGCTGCGTCCCGCGCTCCGCCAGCCGCCGCACGTTCTCGGCGCTCAGCCCGTAGCCGTCCCCGATCCGGTCGGGGATGAACCAGTCGCAGTCGGCTCCGAGGCCCCGCAGCGTCCGAACCATGATCGCCGTCGCGCAGACGCCGTCGACGTCGAAGTCGCCGTGGACGGTGATCCGCCGGCCCGTGGAGATCGCCGCCCGCACCCGCTCGACCACCTCCGCCATTCCCGCGAACGCTCCTGGCGGATGGGACTCCTCGGCCGCCAGGAAGGCGCGAGCCTGCTCCGGCGTCCGGTAGCCGCGGCGGACCAGCGTCACCGCCACCGGCCCGCTCAGCCCGAGTTGCTCCGAGAGGGCCTGGGCCTCGGCATAGGAATAGGGCTCTACGGCAAAGGCGCTGATGGTTTCCGCCACATTTCCAGGCTAGGAAGCGACCCGGCGGAAAGCCGTTGCCGAAGGACCGCAAGCTGGGCGAAAAGCCTGGTTAGACGCTGCGCTCTTGGCGGATGCCGACCGCGTAGACGACCCCGAGCCCGATCAGGACGCCGGGGATCGCGATCAGCGCGGTCGCGAGGTCGGTGTCGCCGAGGCTTTTGCCGCTCGCCTCCTGAACGATCAGGCCGAAGATCACCGCGCCCAGCACAGCGCCGAGGAAGGCGCCGACGATCCCCTGCCAGAAGTGGTCGGGCAGGAAGACCGTGAAGTGCCAAAGGGCAATTCCCATCGTGAAGAAGACGACCAGCGCCACCTTTAGCGGCTCCTCCCGTGCTTGCGGCGCGCCTGGCGCCGCGCTTTCCGCTCGGCGTTCCGTTTGCGGCGCTCGGCAGACGCGGCCTCGGCCGCCTCCCTGTCGCCGTTCGTGAGCGCCCCCGACCCGTTGCCGGAGCCCTCGCCGGTCCGCTCCACCGTGGCCACCGCGCCGGGTGCCGCCTCAGCGGCGGGCTCCTCAGCGGCGGGCGCCGCTTCGCCTTCCCGTTCCTCGTCGCGGCCCAGCTTCGCCATCTCGATCTCGTCCGCGTAGGCCGGCACCTTGCCGCCCTCGACTTCGGCGATCCGCAGGCGCCGCTGCACGAACCCGGGCTCGCGTTCCTTCCAGGCCGTCAGCACCGGCGAGGCGATGAAGATCGACGAGTAGGTGCCGGAGGCGATCCCGACCAGCATCGCGAAGGCGAAGTCCTTCAGGGTGGCGCCGCCGAAGACCAGCAGCGAGCCGACCGCCAGCAGGGTCGAGAAGCTGGTCGCCAGCGAACGCGTCAGCACCTCGCTCATCGAGCGGTTGACGATCTGCGAGAACGCCGCCCGCGGCATCCGCGGCACGTTCTCTCGGATGCGGTCGAAGACGATGATCGTGTCGTACATCGAGTAGCCCAAGATCGTGAGGAAGGCGGCGACCGTTCCGCTGTTCACCTCTTTTCCGGTCAGGGAATAGACGCCCCCGGTGATGAGGATGTCGTGGAAGATCGCGATCAGGACCGGCACCGCGTATTTCGGATCGAATCGCAGCGCCACGTAGCCGCAGATCACCAGCAGTGAGAAGATCAGCGCCTTCAGGGCGCTGTTGGCCACCTGCTGGCCGAAGGTCGGCCCGACGCTGGTGCTTTCGAAGCCGCTCTTCTGGATCCCAAATTCCTTTGCGAGCGCCGCTTCGGCTTCGTGCACCGCGTCCGGTTCGAGTTCGTGCGACTGGATCTGGAAGACGTTGTCGCCGAAGTTCGGGTCGCTGACCTGCTGCACCTCCTCGCCGCTGATCCCGACCGAGTCGAGCGCTTCCCGCACCCCTTCCTCGTCGGTCGGCTTTTCCAGCGCGGCGGTGATCCGCGTCCCCGACTCGAAGTCGATGCCGAAGTTGAGCTGCTTGGTCGCCAGCGCCAGCGCCCCGACCAGCAGGATCACCCCGGACATGGTGAAGAACCAGCGGCTCGCGCCCATGAAGTCGAAGTGCCAGCGCCTCCCCTCGCCGCCGGCGCCGAGGGCGCTCGGCGAGCGCAGCAGGCGCGAGCGGCTCATGCTGCCGAGCAGCGCCTGGGTGAAGACGACCGCGGTCAGCAGTGAGACGATCGTCCCCACCCCTAGGGTGAAGGCGAACCCCTTGACCCCGGCCGTGGCCAGCACGAAGAGGATGAAGGCGGTCAGCAAGGTGACGACGTTGGCGTCGACGATGGTGCTGATCCCGCGTTTGTAGCCGGCGGCGATCGCGCTCGACATCGAGCGCCCGGCCCGCACCTCCTCCTTTATTCGCTCGAAGATGACGATGTTGGAGTCGGCGGCGACGCCGATCGTCAGCACCAGGCCCGCGATCCCCGGCAGGGTCAGGGTGATCGGGATCAGTTTGATCAGGGCGAAGAAGATCACCCCGTAGGCACCGAGCGCGATCGAGGCGACGAGGCCGAGGAAGCGGTAGTAGAGAAGCAGGAAGATGACGACGAGGCTGAGGCCGATGATCCCGGCCTTGATCCCGTCGTGCAGCGCCTGGCTGCCGAGGGTCGCCGAGACCTGGGTCTCGCTGATCAGCTTCAGGTTGATCGGCAGGGCGCCGATCTGCAGGGTCGTCGCCAGTTCCTGGGCGTCCTGGACGCTGCTGAACCCGCCTGATATCTGGGCGCCGGTGCGGCCGTCGATCCCGTCTGGGTTTTCGGCGAAGTTGATGATCGGCCGGGTCTTGACTTCGTTGTCGAGGACGACCGCGAAGTGGCCCGAGAGGGCCGCAGCTTCTTCGGTGCTGACCGGGCCGATCGCCGCGGCCTGCCCGCGCTGGGCGATCCGGCGGGTCACTTCCTGGAAGGCTTCGCGGCCGCTGCCGGTGAATTCGAAGGTGACGATCGGTTCGTTGTTCGGCCCGTAGGTCTGTTCCGGATTGGTGATTTCCTTGCCGCTCAGCGCCGGTTTGTCCTTGAGCGCGTACCAGCCCGGTTCGGCGGATTCGTCGAGATGGCCGTTTTCTTCCGTCGGGTATTCGGATACGACGACCGTGCCGACGGGGACTTCGACGACGATCCCGTCCTTCGGCCGTTTCTTCCCGGTCGGGCTGATGTAGAGGTCGGATTTCTTCAGCTCGGGCCCGGCGATCAGGTCGTGCGGGCGTTCCTTGCTGAACAGGTAGTAGCGCGGTTTGGCGATCGAGCATTCGCTGCAGTTTTCGACCGGTTCCTGTTCGGAGGCGAGCAGCGCCGCTTCGTAGGCGGTCGGATAGGCGCCGCTGACGATCAGCTGCTGGTTCTCTTTTTTGGCGACGTTGCGCCCGGCTTCTTCCCAGCGTTTGTCGGACGCTTTCAGCGGCGCTTCCGGAGCTTCGCGACCGGGGCGCCCACCGATCGCCTTCTCCGGTCCGATCAGGTTCGGCTCCCAGTCGTACTCGTAGAGCTGGGCGGTGGTGCCGACCTGTTCGGCGGCGCGGTTGGCGTCGGTGATGCCGGGCAGTGAGACGGTGATCTCGGTGTTGCCCAGCCGCGCCACTTCCGGCTCGGCGACGCCGAGCTTGTTGATCCGCTGTTCGATGATCGAGATCGAGTCTTCGATGTCTTCGCCGGTGACTTCGTTGCCGACGCCGGTCGCCTGGCCCTGGTAGACGAGCTCGAGCCCGCCCTGGAGGTCGAGGCCGAGCTTCGTTTCCTTGCTGGCGATGACGATCGCCGAAATCGCGACCAGGCCGACGACGAAGAGCAGGACGAAAAGGTGCCGGCGCCGGGTCCCCATTCGGCTAGCCCTCCGGGGTGAGGACGAGAAGCAGGCCGCCGTCGTCGTCGTAGGCAGGGAACACGTCGGCGACCGCCTTCGCCGGCAGGTCGCCCTCCGCGTTGACCGAGACGCGCTTGCCGAGCGAGCGCACTCCCCACTCCAGCGAGGTCTCGATCGGGTCGCTGACGCCGTCGCCGTCGGTGTCGGCCTCCTCGCCGCCGTCGCCGGCGTCGATCCAGTCGAGGCCGAGGACCTCTCGCACCGGGCGCCCGATCACGTCCTCGTCGGTGAGGCCGGTCAGCTCGAAGCTGCCTTTGCCGGCGTCGATCACGCGTTCCTGCTTGTCACAGACGAAAAAGGCGGCATTGGGAGCCGGATAATAATCGTCGAGTAATTCGAAGACAAAGCCGAAGCCGCATTTCGAGCAGCCCTTGGGACGGGTGCTGAACCCCGCGGTCCGCTCCCCGCTCACCTCCCGGTGTCCGCAATTCGGACAGATGAAAAACGGCATAGGCGACAGGCTAGATGATCCGTTGGCTATCCGGATTCGGCCGCTTCAGAAGAGGCTGGCGGCGCCTTCGGGAGCTGGTATCCCGAGGTGGTCGTAGGCCCGCTGGGTCAGCACCCGCCCGCGCGGGGTCCGCTTCAGCAGGCCCTGCTGGAGGAGGTAGGGCTCGAGCACGTCCTCGATCGTGTCCTGCTCCTCGCCGATCGCGATCGCCAGGGTCGAGAGGCCGACCGGGCCGCCGGCGAACTTGTCCGCGATCGTCTCCAGCAGGGCGCGGTCGCTGCGGTCGAGGCCGCCCGCGTCGACCTCGAGCATCTCCAGCGCCGCGGCCGCCACCTCGACTCCGATCCGGCCGCTGCCCTTCACCTGGGCGAAATCGCGGACCCGCTTCAGCAGGCGGTTGGCGACGCGGGGCGTGCCGCGCGAGCGGGAAGCGATCGTCTCGGCGCCGCCGCTGTCGACCTCCACCCCGAGGATGCCCGCGGAGCGCTCGACGATCAGCGCCAGGTGCTCGGGCGAGTAGTACTCGAGGCGGTGGGAGACGCCGAAGCGGTCGCGCAGCGGCGTGGTCAGGAGCCCCGCCCTGGTCGTCGCCCCAACCAGGGTGAAGGGCGGCAGCGGCAGCGTCACCGTGCGGGCGCCGGCGCCCTGCCCGAGCACCACCGGCAGCTCCCCGTCCTCCATCGCCGGGTAGAGCGTCTCCTCCACCGCCCGCCCGAGGCGGTGGATCTCGTCGATGAAGAAGACGGTGCCGGGCTCCAGGGCAGTGAGGAAGGAGGCGACGTCGGCCTTGCGCTCGAGCGCCGGCCCGGCGGTCTGGACCATCGGCACGCCGAGCTCGGCGGCGACGATGTGCGCCAGCGAGGTCTTGCCGAGGCCGGGCGGCCCGGCGAGCAGGACGTGGTCGAGCGGCTCGCCGCGCTTCTGCGCCGCCTCGATGAAGATCGCGAGCTGGTCGGTCACCTGCTGCTGGTTGACGAAGTCCGCCAGCGTCGGCGGCCGCAGCGAGCGGTCGAGCTCCTCGTCGGGCGCCTCGGCCCGCGCGTCGTGCACCTTGACCTCGGCGTCCACCGGGACGGGGTCGCCGTCGATCCCGGGGGTGCGGATCCGGTTGCCGCCGATGTCGGGAGGCCTGTTCACGCGGCGTTCCTGGAAGCTCCGGCCTTGCGCAGGGCGGCGGCGACCAGCTCCTGCGGCTCGTCGCCCTCGACGCCGTCGAGCAGCTGCTCGGCCTCGAGCGGCGCGTAGCCGAGGTTGACCAGGCCGTCCCGGGCCAGCGTTCGCGCGCTTCCCCCTTCTCCGTCGAGGGAGACGACCTCTTCCTCGAGCGCCCCGGCGACCTTCTCCCGCAGCTCGACGATGATCCGCTCCGCCGTCCGTTTGCCGATCCCCGGCACCGCCTGAAAGCGTTTGGCGTCGCCGGCGGCAATCGCGCGGAGAAGGTCGCGAGCGGTGCCGCCGGAGA
>DASUWV010000039.1:0-15403 GCA_036378275.1 Solirubrobacterales bacterium
CCCCGCGCTCCACCCGGGCGAATGCGGCAAGGTCGTCGGGGGCTTCAAGAAGGCGATGGCGAAGATGGGCTACGTCGCCGGCGGCGGCAAATGCTTCAACGGCCGGCTCGGCCGCGAGGTCCTCGCCTACCGCAAGGTCAACGACATGAACCGCAGCCAGAAGGCCGGCGCCGGCCTGGTGAAGAAGGTCTTCGGCGGCAAGGGCGGCTACCACCCCAAGCACCCGAATGCGGGCGAACACGCCGAGGTCCCGCTCGGCAAGCAGGTCCTGGTCCTGATCAAGAAGGGCAAGCCGTTCGCGATCTACCCGGTCTCGACCGGCAAGCCCTCGACGCCGACGATCACCGGCCACTACCACTTCTACCGCCAGGAACCGGGCTACAACTCGGAGGGGATGTACTACTCCTTCTACTGGCACAACGGCTACGCCGTCCACGGCTACGCCGAAGTCCCCAACTACGCCGCCAGCCACGGCTGCGTCCGCACCTTCATCGCCGACCAGCCGAGGATCTACAACCAGCTCCACCTCGGCGAGAGCATCTTCGTCTTCTAGCTGCTCCAGCCTTAGGATGCGCGCGGTGACCGACCTCGATGCCGCCAAGCAGACGCTGCTCGCGGAGCTGCGCGAGCACTCGCTGATCCTCGGCGAGGTCACGCTGGCCAGCGGCGCGGTGGCGCAGTACTACGTCGACGCCCGTCGCACCCTGATGCGGCCGGCCGGCTTCAAGGCGGCGGGCGAGCTGATCGCGTCGATCGCGCACGAAGTCGGCGCCACGGCGGTCGGGGGCCCGGCGACCGCGGCGATCGCGCCAGCCTGTGGGGCGATCGCGGTTCCCGCCGGCAGCGACCTCGTCGCCTTCTTCGTCCGCAGCGCCCGCAAGGAGCACGGCCTGCAGCGCTGGGTCGAGGGGCCGGTCGAGCCGGGTGTGCGCTGCCTCGTGGTCGAGGACACGGTGACGACCGGCGGCTCGACCGCCGAGGCGATCGGGCGGGTGCGAGAGGAGGGGCTGCAGGTGGCCGGGGTGGTCGCCGTGGTCGACCGGCTCGCGGGCGGGGCCGAGAAGATCGAAGCGGCCGCCGGCGCGCCCTACCGCGTCCTGATCACGATCGACGAGATCTACCCGGACCGCCCCGACCGCGGCTGAGGCGATGGCGTCTAACCGCGCAGTTCGACGACGCCGGTGCGGCGGCCGCCGGGGATCGCGACCAGCACGTGGGTCTTCAGCCGCGAGCGCAGGCGCAGCAGCTTGCGGCCGCCGGCGGTGAGCGGCACCCGGTAGGTGTGGCCCCGGCCGCCGGTGAGGTGGAAGGCGGCGCGGCCGACGACGCGGGTGACCGGTCGCGTCCGCGGCCCGCGGCCGCGGTAGTGGCCGACCGGCACCCGGAAGTGGCTGCGTAGGACGATCTGCCCCGGGCATTCGGTGCCTTCCGGCCAGAGGCAGGTGATCCGGACCTGAACCCGGTCGGCTCGCGCCTTCAGGTTGGAGAGCCGCAGGGCGACCGGGATCGTCACCCCCTTGCAGCCGAGCAGGCTGTCTTCGCCCGGTTCGATGTCGAGCGCGTAGGCGCAGATGCGCTGGCGTCCCGATTTCACCGTCGGCAGGCTGAGGTCGAAGCCGTGGCGGCCGCCCGCTTCCGGATAGCTCAGGCGGACGTCGCGCCGCGGCATGTTCGCGACGGCGCCGAGTTCGTAGGGGATCGCGCCCGGTTCGCCTTCCCTGCCGCCGACGACGAGGCGGATCGCCAGCGCCGAGGTCGGCGCGTTGGGGTCGAAGGCCCAGCCCCTGACGCGCACCTGGCCCGGGGCCGGTGACTTGGCGAGGTCGAGGAAGCCGATCGGGTTGTCTCCCGGTTCCGGCGGCAGCGTCGCTTCGCCGACGGTGGATCCGTCGACGTAGTCGTTGTCGATGTTGATCGTCACGCCGCCGTAGCTCTCGTTGTGGCCGCCCTCGTACTGGTGGATGCGCTGGTGCTGGGTCCAGGCGTTGCTCGGCACGGCCGGGTCGGTGGTGCTCTGGATGCCGTTCCAGTTGGCGATCCAGAGCTGGTCGGGCAGTTCGTAGCCGGTCCCGACCTGTTCGCCGAGGTCGGCGATCCCCGAGCTGCTGGAGCTGTAGACGCCGGAGACGTAGCCGAGCTGGTGCAGCTTCCTGGTCCAGGCTTCGAGGAAGGCGAGCGTCGCCGCGCTCGCCGAGGAGGTGCGGCTGTAGGACTCCATGTCGAAGTAGATCGGGCTGCCCGGTCCCATCGCCACCGCTCCCGCCTGTTCGACCGCGTCGACCGCGGCCGCGACGCCCTGGGCGGTGGCCTGGCCGGCGCTGAGCTTGGCGCAGCTCGAGCAGGAGCTGGTCGGCGCCTGCAGGCCGACGTAGGTGGGGATCAGGTGCCAGCCGGCGGTCGTCTGCGCCGCGACCCATTCGGGGGTCAGGTTCGGCTGCGAGCAGCCCCGGTTGATGCCGCCGATGTAGACCCCGACCGCCCGGTAGGGCGATTCCTTCCAGGCGTTCATCGAGCGGGCGGAGGGAGCGCTGCAGGCGTCGAAGCCGAGGCCGGTGAAGACCGCGGCGGAGCGAGCGGCGGTGCTCACCCGCGCCCGCGGCAGGCTCGAGGCAGAGGCCGAGGAGCGGGGTTCGACCAGGATCGCGCGCCGCCGCCCAATCGCCTCGGCCGGGCAGTTCTGCTGGGCCGAGGGCGTCCCCAGGTAAACCGCCCGGCGGTCGAGCCGCACGCACATGCGCGGATGGTCGGCCAGGCGGAAGACCGGCCAGGAGGCGGGGACGCTCAGCGTGCGGCCGTCGAAGTGGAGCGTTTGCTTCCCAGGCGCCGCCGAAGCCGTTGAGACCTCCATCGCGCCCAAGAGGGAAACCAGGAGGACAAGCAGCATCAACCGGGCGTGCCGAATCACAGTCTGCACTCTCGGTACAAGCAACCCGGCGCGTCAAAAGTTGCTCCCTCCTGGGCGCCGGCCTGCATCGCCGCCAGATGCCCCGAGCTGGATTCGAACCAGCGGCCTATCCCTTAGGAGGGGATCGCTCTATCCAGCTGAGCTATCGGGGCGGGGGTGGAATTGTCTCTTAGTTGGCAAAGGCGGGGGAGAATTGGCTCATTGTGCGCGCCACAGTTGCGGGGTTGCCTGGCAAGATCGGCTGCATGGAGGCAGCACAGCTACTCGACATGTCCGCCGCACGGGTTAATGTGGGGCACATGTCCAAGATGATCCAGATCAGGAACGTGCCCGACGACCTGCACCGGGAACTGAAGATGCGGGCGGCGGCGGCCGGGATGAGCATGTCCGACTACATCAAGCGGGAGCTGAGCCGGCGCAGCAGCAAATCCACGATCCGGGAGATCGGCGCGAGGAGTCAGGGACGCAGCGCCGGGTCGAGCCTGACCACGAAAGACGTCGTCGACACGATCCGCGAGATGCGCGGCGACTGATGCCCGTCGTCGACGCATCGGTGGTCCTCGAACTGCTCAGCGACGGGGAGCACAAGGAGGTGGTCGAAGCGCGGCTCGACGCCGAGGAATACGCGCTGTGGGCGCCGCATCTGCTCGATGCGGAGGTCGGCCACGCGCTGCGACGGTGGGTCCGTCTGGGGAAGCTCACCGCGGATGCCGGGGGAAGGGCGCTCTGGGAAGTCGATGACCTTCCCGTCGAACGGGTGGAGCACGAACTCCTGATTCACGTCGCCTGGGGGCTGCGCGACAACTTCAGCTTCTATGACGGTCTCTACGTCGCCTTGGCGCTGATGCTCGACGAACCGCTTCTCACCCTGGACGCCCGGCTGGCGCGCTCGGGCTTCGATCTTCCGATCGAGGTGCTCGGTCAGGCGTAGAGCGTCTCGGAGGCTAGCTCGTCGGCGCGGCGGCTCCAGAGCTTCACTTCCATGAAGATCTCGTCGCCGTAGCCCTCGAGCGCGTCGAGGGCGATCAGGGTGAAGCGGTCCTGGGAGATCAGCTCCTGGTCGACGGTCTCCGACTCCACGACCGCGGTGGCGGCCACGGCGCCGCGGACCAGCGGCCGCCCCCAGACCAGGGTGACGGCGCCGGCGCGTCCGTTCTCTCCCCGCCAGCGGCCGATCACGTCGTCGTTGAGGTCGATCCGCCAGTCCTCGTTGTCCTCGGCGAGGATGTCGGTGAAGTCGGCCTTGGCGGCGAAGTCCCCAGGCTCCCCCTCAGGCGGCTGCACGTAGGAGACGTGCCCGAACAGCTCCAGCCGCCCCTCCTCGCTCTCGGTCTTCGCCGAGCAGGGGACCCAGACCCGGCCGCCCCAGGCGCGCTCGGGGAACCAGTCGACCTCGGCCGGAAGCTCGGCGCCGGCCGGCAGGTCCTCGATCACGCCGACGGCCTTGGCGAACTCCTCCCGCAGCCGCTCGGCGAAGCGCCCGTGGGGGATGCCCTCCTGCGTCGTGTCGGCGATGAAGCGCGGGATCGGTCGTTCGGTCGGCCGCACGCGGCAACCCTATCTACGAGTCGATGCAGTCGCGCAGGTCCGAGGCGGCCCGCTCCGGCGGGTAGACGTTGATGTCGACGCCGGTGCCGAGCTCGAAGCCGGCCTTGATCGTCAGCCGCGGGGCGATGTCGACGTGCCAGTGGAACTGCTCGGCGCCGCGGGGGGCGGTACGGATCCAGAGGTTGAGCTCGGGCGGGCCGTCGAAGAGGGCGGCGAGGGCGCGCAGCGCGGCGCGGATCATCGCCGCGCCGCTCTCGTCCTCCTCGAAGCGGGCGCTCTCCTGGCGCGGGACTACCCGCAGCTCGAAGGGCGAGCGCGAGGCCCAGGGGCAGATCAGGGCCGCCTCGTCGTCGATCGCGACCAAGCGGTCACGCCGCCGCACCTCCTCGACTAGGACGTCGCTGAGCAGCCCGCCGCCGGCGGTGCGTTCGCCGTAGGCGCCCACCCGCTCGCGCTCGCGGGCGACGGCGGCGGGGACGAACGGCAGCGCGTAGAGCTGGGCATGGGTGTGCTCCAGCGAAGCACCCGCGCCGCCGCCCTCGTTGACGATCAGTTGCAGGTAGGAGGCCTCGGGATGAGCGCGCATCCGCTCGCGCCAGGTGGCGACGGCGGCGGCGAACTGCTCCTCGTCCAGCTCGGCCATCGCGGTCAGGTGCTGCGGCGAGTTGATCAGCACCTCGTGCGAGCCCTCGGCCGGCCGCGAGGAGAACAGGTCGGGTTCGCCCGCCCGTTTGGTCGCCAGCAGCGGGTCGCCGGCGCTGGCGAAGGAGCCTGCATCCGCGGCGGGCTCCGACTCGCTCCGCGCCTCTTCTCCGCCCAGCGCCGGGTAGAGGTTCGGCACCACGCGCGTCTTCCAGCCCGGCGTGTCGGGCTCGCCTCCGCCCGGCCGCAGGGCGTAGAGCTCCGGCGGGGTCCGGTCCTCGCGACCCTCGCAGAAGGGACAGCTCTCCGGGCCCTTCGCCTCGGTCGAGCGCGGCGAGAAGCTGTCGGGGCGCGCGGCGCGGCCCGGGGCGAGGATCGTCCTCAGCCCGGTCAGCTGGTCGATGCGGATCTCGGGCGCGCTCAGGAGCGGGAGGGGGGGAGGTCGTCGGGCGGCGGGGGAGGCGGCGGCTCGGCCGGGGGCGCGGGCGGCCGCGGTCTCGGCTTCGCGGACGCACCGTCTTTGTCTTTGACGGCCCCGAGGAACGGCTCGAAGACGTCCATCGGCAGCGGGAAGACCACCGTCGTGTTTTGGTTGCTGCCGATTTCGAGCAGCGTCTGCAGGTAGCGCAGCTGCAGCGAGGCCGGGTTGGTGCTGATGATGTCGGCGGCGTCGGTGAGCTTCTGGGCGGCCTGCCACTCGCCCTCGGAGTTGATGATCTTGGCCCGCCGCTCGCGCTCGGCCTCGGCCTGGCGGGCGATCGCGCGCTGCATCTGTTCGGGGATTTCGACGTCCTTGATCTCGACCGCGGTCACCTTGATCCCCCAGGGCTCGGTCGACTCGTCGATGATCTTCTGCAGCTCCTCGTTGAGGCGCTCCCGATCGGACAGCAGCTGGTCGAACTCGGCCTTGCCGAGGACCGAGCGCAGCGCCGTCTGCGATATCTGCGAGGTGGCGAGCAGATAGTTTTCGACCTCGACCACGGCTTTGTTCGGGTCGACGACGCGGAAGTAGGCGACCGCGTTGACGCCGGCGGGGACGTTGTCGCGGGTGATCACCTCCTGCGGCGGGATGTTGAGGGTCACCGTCCGCAGGTCGACCTTGACCATCCGGTCCACCAGCGGGATCAGCAGGATCAGGCCCGGCCCCTTCTGGGCGATCAGGCGGCCGAGCCGGAAGATCACGCCGCGCTCGTACTCGCGCAGGACGCGCACCGACATGCCCAGCGCGATCAGCGCGAAGAAAACGAGGACGATGAGAATCCCTGCAACAGCCTGCATCAGCCGGCTCCTTCTTTGGACTGGACCGCGGTTTGCGGCTCCGGACGAACCACCAGCGTCAGCCCGTCGACCGCCTCGACCCGGACTCTATCCCCAAGGCGCACCGGCTCGGACCCCTGGGCGAGGCGGGCGCTCCACAGCGTCCCGCCGAGCCAGACCCGCCCGTCGGGGTCGATCGAGGTGCGCGCCTCGGCGGTGGAGCCGACCATCTCCTCGCTGCCGGTGCGGACGTGGGGGTCGCGATGGGCGGCGATCACCTTGCGGGTGACGAAGTAGAAGCTGATCGCCGAGATGACGCCGAGCGCGATCAGGGCGCCGCCGGCGTACTCCGCGGTGGTGCTGTCGGAGTTCAGCGCGACGATCCCGGCAGCGGTGAGCCCGGCGACGCCGACGGCGGCGAGGATGCCCCCGGTCGACAGCAGCAGCTCGGCGAGCAGCAGCCCGAACCCGATCAGCGCGATGACGACGAAGGCTTCCATCGCCCTTGATTATGCGCCCCCCAGCGCGTAGCGGTGCAGGTCGGCTTCGAGTTCCGAGCTGTCGGGGTACTGGCCCTGCTTGAGGTAGAGGAGCTTGCCGTTGCGGTCGTAGTAGGCGGTGTCGGGGAAGCCGCCGTAGCCGCCGAGCGACCGGAGGATCTCCTTGCTCGGGTCGGTGTAGCTCGGATACGGCACCGGCTCCTCGCGCAGGAAGGTCGCGGCGGCGTCGTTCGAGTCTTCGCCGTCGATCCCGACGAAGGCGACCTTCTTCCCGTAGCGGGCCGAGAGCTTCTGCAGGATCGGGAACTCCGCCCTGCAGGGCCCGCACCAGGAGGCCCAGATGTTGGCCACGACCGGGTAGCCGTGCAGCTGCCCGAGCCGCTTTTCGAAGGCCTCCTTGCCGCCCGGGAGCAGCGCGTTCGCCTGCTTGTAGAGGGCGGCGAGCGGCGGCGGCGAGCCGGCGAGGGCCCTGGCGTAGTCGGGGTGCGAGCCGTTGCCGTCGCCGCCGGTCGAGGTTCCGCAGCCGCCGGCCAGAAGCGCCGCCGCCAGCAATCCGCACAGCGCCGAGAGGGGTCTGATTCGCGCATGCATCCGCTCAGTCGGTACAATACGTGCGTTCGGTTCGCGGATCGCGGGCCGCTGAGTTCTTCGGGGGGGACCTTCAGTCAAGCCCCTGCAGCCTCGTTCACTTGTCCCGGTCGTCGTCTTATTCGGCGGGGACGGAAGCCCCGAAAGCCTTCCATGGCCAAAACCACTGACGTTGCCGCCGAGGCGGCAGTTCCTTCAAGCGCCGACATCGAGCGGGCGGCGGCATTCGCCCGGGAGCCCTTCCTGCTCGAAGGCGAGGGCCCGGAGGCGCTGGCGCCCGGGACGGCGCGGCGGCGCGCGCTCGACGCGGCCCTGAAGGAGCTCGACGAGGGCGCCGAGGATCCCTCGATCGAGTGGCGGCGGGACTTCTCGCTGCTGCTCGGGCTCGAGCGCTTCCTCGCCGAGGAGCCGCCGAAGCTGCGCGACGGGGCCGAGCTGAACCCGCACCAGGTCGACGCGCTCTCCGGCACCCTTGCCGAGCTGATGGGGCAGCAGCAGGTCGGCGCCGCTTCCGAAGCCCCGGCAAACGGCAACGGCGATGCTGAGAGCAGCAGCGGCGAGGCCGGGAACGGCACCAGCGAGACTGCGGAGCTGGACGGCGCCGGCGAGCTCGACGAGGACGAGGAGATGGCTCCCGACGAGGAGCCGCAGGACTGGGAGGAACGGCCGGCCGACGACGAGGAGGAGGTCGTCGAGGAGGCGCCCGAGGACCCCGGCGCCGAGCGCCGCTTCTGGTTCGAGCACGCGACCGGCGCCGGCAAGACCGTCGCCGCCGTCGGCTTCGTCGAGGCGACCCGGACCGGCGGGGTGCTGATCCTCACCCACAGGCGCAACCTCGTCGACCAGTTCATCGGCGAGATCTCCGACCGCGGCTACAAGCAGCGGCTGCGCCCGCCGCTGCTCGACGGCCGCGACGACCCCGACGGGCCGGTCACGGTCGAGACCTACCAGTGGTTCGTCCGCAACCACAGGAAGGTCTCCGACGCCTACTCGATCGTGATCTGCGACGAGGCCCACACCGCGCTGGGCGAGAAAACCAGCGCCTGCATCCGCGAATGGACCGGCCCCGTCTACATCGGCATGACCGCGACCGGGGCGCTGATCGCCCGCCACGTCGCCGACCTCTTCCCGACCCAGACCTCGCGCTTCGACCTCGCCCAGGCGGCGCGGCGCGGGGTGATCGCGCCGCTGCGGTGCCTGCGGATCCCGCCGGGCCCGGGGGTGCGGACGATCGCCAAAGTGCCGCTGCGAAAAGGCGAGGTCGATCAGGACTTCGACCAGGAGGAGCTGGCCGCACTGCTCGACCAGGAGCCCTTCAACGTGGCGATCGCCGACCTCTACCGCTCGCGCTTCCGCAAGGTGCCGGGCGTCGTCTACACCGCCGGCGTTCGGCACGCGAAGAACGTCGCCAAGGCCTTCCGCGACGCCGGCATCAACGCCCAGGCGGTCTCCGGCGAGACGCCGAAGCGCGAGCTGGCCGAGATCCTCGCCGGCTTCGAGCGCGGCACCGTCGACGTCCTCTGCAACGCGATGCTGCTGGCCGAGGGCTGGAACAGCCCGCGGGCGACGATCTGCATGCACCTGGCGCCGACCGCCTCGCGGCGGGTCTACCAGCAGCGGGTCGGCCGCGTGACCCGGCGGGCGCCCGGCAAGGAGGCCGGGATCGTGCTCGACTTCGTCCACCCGGCGACGACCCACGACGAGACGATCGTCACCCTCCACAGCCTGCTCGACCGCGACGTCTACCGCGGCGGCGCGATCGTCGTCGGGCCGGTGCGCCGCGGGCGCGGCCGCAAGGTCCGGGTCGAGCGGCGGATCGTCCCCGTCTCCGACAAGGAGGAGCGGCGGATGGAAGTGCTGGAACGGGAGATCTGGCGGATCGCGGTCGAGAACCTCGACTACCCCGAGCAGCATGCCTGGGCGGCGCTGGCCGGGGCGCGGGTCAACACCCAGGGCTGGCGCCGGGCGCGGGCGATGCTGCAGAACGACCGCACCAAGGAGCTGCGCCGCCGCTTCCTGCTCACCTGCGTGCAGCGCAACCGCAACTCGCAGCTGCGGCTGAAAGCGCTGAGCGAGATCGCCGACCTCGGCGACCCCGACGCCTTCGACGACGCGATCGACATCGTCGGCACCTGGAGCCGCGAGGACAAACGGGCGGGGACGAAGACGCTGCTGCAGGCGCTGGTCGACAAGCGGATCGGCCGCCGCGACCAGGCGCAGGCGTGGGTCTGGCGGCTCGCCTCCTACACCCGCGAACTGCACGAGGAGTACGCGGTGCAGCGCTGGCCGGAGACGAAGCGCCTGCTCGGGCTGCTGGTCAACTCCTCAGGCCGTGCGCACGGTCGCAACGCGCGCCGGCTGGTGCACGCGGCGCGCAAACAGGACCGGCGCCTGGCGGTGGGGCTGCTCGCCGCGGCGGTCTCGCACACGCCCGAGGGCGAGGAGGTGCTGCGCGGGGCGCGGATGCGGATGGCGCGGAAACCCTCGGCGGTCGCCCGGGAGCTGCTGAAGAACTTCCCCAAAGGCGGCAAGCGGCGGCGCAAGCGCAAACGCAACAAAGACCAGAACGGGAACGGCAAGCCCGAGTCAGTACCGGGTCAGGTGGACCTCGCCGGCGCCGACGGCGATGCGGTCGCCGCCGGGGGTGACGACGACGAGGTACCCTCGGTCGTCGACGCCGTCGGCGACTCCTGAGCCGCCCTCCCACTCGATCTCGCGGCCCTTCAACGCGTCGCGTTGGCGCCAGGCGGCGAGAACTTCGTCCGGCTCTGCTTGGAGCCAGTGGTCCAAGCGCTTGTTGAGCGGACCCAAGAGAGGGGGTCCTCCGGACAACAGCGGGGAGGGTCCGGCGGACCCCCTCTCTTGGGTCCGTTGATCGCCGGTGAAGATCGAGGTGGCACGGCCCCTGAGCTCGGCCGGGAACTCGCGATCCTCGATGTAGAGGTTCAGGCCGATGCCGATCACCGCCCAGCCGTCTTGGGGTCGGGCCTCGATCAGTACTCCTGACAGCTTGCGGCCTTCGACAAGCACATCGTTCGGCCACTTGACCTTGCATTCGAGGTCGGGATTCAGCTGCTCCGCCGTTTCGCAGACAGCTAGCGGAACAGCGAGGGGAAGCGTCATGTGGCGCTCTTCTAGGGGGCGGACGATGGCTGAGTAGAGGAGGGCTTTGTTCGGGGGGGCGGTCCAGGTGCGGCCTTGGCGGCCGCGGCCGGCGGTCTGCTCGGCGGCGGTGACGACGGTCCCGTGTGGTGCTCCCGCAGCCGCGAGCTCGCGGGCGCGCGAATTGGTCGAGTCGGTGCGCGAGTAGTGCCTATGCGGAGCGCCGAACGTCATCCAGAAGAGCCGCTAAGAGGCCGTCGATGTCGTGGCGCTCGGCCTCTGCGTCTACTTGCAGGCCGGCTGCGCGGGCGGCTTCACTGGTGACGGGGCCGATCGAGACGACGCGGGCGTTGCGCGGGAAGCGGTCGCCGAGCGCCGCGACCAGGTTGGTTACGGTCGAGGAGGAGGTGAAGGTGACGTAGTCGGCTGACTGGGCGCGCTCGGTCTCCGCCTCCTCCGGCGCCTCGCGAACGGTCTCGTAGAGGGGGACGACGTCGACCTCGGCGCCGCGCTCGCGCAGGGCGTCGGGAAGCACGTCGCGCGCCTCGGCGGCGCGGGCGACGAGCACCCGCCTGCCCTCGACGTCGATGTCCTTCAGCGCCTCGACCAGCGCCTCGGCGACGAAGCGCTCGGGGACGACGTCGGCGACGATGCCGCGCTTCGCCAGCTCGCGGGCGGTGCCGGGGCCGATCGCGGCGACGGTCGCGCCGCCAAGCGCTCGGGCGTCCTGCCCGGCCGCGGTCATCGCCTCGAAGAGCAGGCGCACCCCGTTGGGGCTGGTCAGGCAGACGAGCGAGTAGTCGCCGAGCCGCTCGAACGCATCGCGCACCTGCGGCGACTCGATCCGCGGCTCGATCCGGATCGACGGCAGCTCGACCACTTCGGCGCCGAGCCCGCGCAGCGTCGCCGCCAGGCCGCTGGCCTGGGCGCGGGCGCGGGTGACGACCACCCGCCGGCCGTGCAGCGGCCGCCGCTCGAGCCAGGCGAGCTGCTCGCGCCGCCGCGCCACCTCGCCGACGACGATCAGCGCCGGCGCCTTCACCTCCTCCCGCGCGACCGCCTCGGCGATCGTCCCCAGCGTCGCGGCGACGGTTCGCTGCCCCTCCATCGTCCCGCGTTCGATCGCCGCCGCCGGCTCCTCGGCGCTGCGGCCCGCCGCGATCAGCGCCGCCGCGTTCTCCGGCAGCCGTTTCACCCCCATGTAGAAGACGAGCGTGCCGGGGAAGCGGGCGAGCGCCTCCCAGTCGAGCGCGCTCTCTTCCTTCTCCGGGTCCTCGTGGCCGGTGACGAAGGCGACGGCGGAGGCGTCGTCGCGGTGGGTGACGGGGATGCCCGCATAGGCGGTGGCGGCGACGCCGGCGGTGATGCCGGGCACCACCTCGAACTCGACCCCCGCCTCGCGCAGAGCTTCGGCCTCCTCGCCGCCGCGGCCGAAGACGAAGGGGTCGCCGCCCTTGAGGCGGACGACGCTTTTGCCCGCGCGGGCGGCCTCGATCAGGCGCTCGCCGATCTCCTCCTGCGGGACCGAGGGGACGCCCGGCTCCTTGCCGACGTAGACCAGCTCGGCGTCCTCGCGGGCGCCGGAGAGGGCACCGGGCGGGATCAGGCGGTCATAGAAGACCGTGTCGGCGCTCGCGATCAGCTCCAGCGAGCGCACCGTCATCAGGCCAGGGTCCCCCGGCCCGGCGCCGACCAGGTAGACGACCCCGCTGCGCGGGCTCACATCGCCTCCGCCCGGTCAAGCAGCTCGCGGGCGCCGGCGCCGAGGAGGCGCTGGGCGAGTTCGGCGCCGGCCAAGGAGGGCTCTTCGGCGCTCGCGTCGAGGCGGTCGCGCAGCCACTCGCTGCCGTCGGGGAGGCCGACGAAGGCGTCGATCGTCAGCCGCTCCCCCTCGACCCGGGCGTTTACGCCGAGCGGCGTGTTGCAGGTCGCCCGCAGCAGCGCGACCACGGTCCGCTCGGCGGTCAGCTCGCGCATCGCCTTCAGGTCGTTGACCGAGGCGGCGGCCTCGCCTGATGCGTCGTCGTCGGCCCGCACCTGCAGCGCCAGCGTCCCCTGCCCCGGCGCCGGGCACATCTGCTCGGCGGGCAGCCGGAAGCCGATCTCCCCCTCGCGTCCCAAGCGCCGCAGCCCGGCCGCGGCGAGGACGATCGCATCGAGGTCGCCCTCCGCCAGCTTGCGCAGGCGCGTGTCGACGTTGCCGTGCAGCTCCTCTACCCGCAGGTCGGGCCGCGCGGCCAGGAGCTGTGCCCGCCGCCGCAGCGCCGCGGTGCCGACCCGCGCTCCCTCCGGCACGTCGTCGAGCGATTTGCCGACCCCGATCCAGGCGTCGGCCGGGTTCTCGCGCTCGGGCACCCCGGCGATTTCCAGCTCCTCGGGCATCTCCCCCGGCAGGTCCTTGGCCGAGTGCACGCCGATCTCCGCCTCTCCGGCCAGCAGCGCCCGCTCGACCCCGCGCACGAAGCGCGACTTGTCGCCCGGCTCGCCGTCCGAGCTCGCCTCGACCAGCTCCGCGCCGCCCAGCCGCTCGGCCACCCATTTCGCCTGCGTCAGCGCCAGCGCGCTGCCCCGCGTAGCGATCCGCACCCTCAGCCCTTTTGGTTCTTGCGACGAAGCTCCGTCACGTTGTCACGGCTCTCAACCTCGGGCTCGGTCTCGACGTCGAGACCGAAGAGCTCGCGCAGGGCGCTGACGTAGAAGTAGGCCTCGTCGGAGCCCGCCGAGCGACGGATCCGCAGGGTCGGGTCGTGCAGGAGCCGCGAGGCGATCGCCTTCGCCATCGTCTCCAGCCGCTCGCGGTCGGCCTCACCGAGGCTCTCCCAGCGTCCCTCGTTCTCGGCCAGCACCCGGCGCACCACCTCGTCGCCGCGCTCGCGCAGCGCCGTGATCGTCGGCACCACCTCGAGCGAGGCGAGCCAGCGCTCGAAGCGGTCGAGCTCGGCCTCGACGATCCGCTCCGCCCTCGCCGCCTCCGCCTCCCGGCCGCCCTGGTTGCGTTCGACGATCTGCTGCACGTCGTCGATGTCGTGGACGGTGACGCCGGCGATCTCGCGGCAGGCCGGCTCGATGTCGCGCGGCACCGCCAGGTCGATCGCCAGCAGCGGCCGCTCAGGTCGCTCCTGCATCACCTGCTCGAGCCCGTCGCGCTCGACGATGTGGTGGGGCGAGTTGGTCGCCGAGACGACGATGTCGGCGCTTGTCAGCTGCTCGGGCAGCTCTTCGAAGCGGACCGCGGCGCCGTGGAAGCGCTGGGCCAGCCCGATCGCGCGGTCGTAGTGGCGGTTGGCGACGAAGACGGTGGCGACGCCGCGGGCGACCAGCGCCCGCGCGACCAGCTCGGCGGTCTCGCCGGCGCCGACGACCAGGACTCGCTTCGCGGAGAGGTCGCCGATCGCCCGCCGCGCCAGCTCGACCGCGACCGAGGGGATCGAGACGCCCTTCTGGCTGATCCCGGTCTCCTCGCGGGCGCGGCCGCCGGCGCTGAGGGCGCCGCGGAAGAGGCGGTTGAGGATCGGGCCGGTCGCGCCCTCGACCAGCGCCAGCTCGTAGGCGCGTTTGACCTGGCCCTGGATCTCGGCCTCGCCGAGGATCATCGAGTCGAGCCCGGCGGTCACCTGCAGCAGGTGGCGGGCGGCGTCGGTCGCGCGCAGCGAGTAGAGATGGCCGAGCAGCTCGGTCGGGCGGATCTCCGCCTGTCGGGTGAGCACGCCGAGCGCGGTCGACTCGGCCTCGACCGGGTCGGAGACGATCAGGTAGAGCTCGGTGCGGTTGCAGGTTGAAATGGCCGCCGCCTCGTGGATTCCCTTCGCCGCAGTCAGCTCGGCCAGGGCGCTGACCGCCCGCCCCTCGGTCAGCGAGAGCCGCTCGCGCAGGTCGAGCGGCGCGGTCTTGTGGGAGACGCCGAGGGCCAGGAGCTCGGCCATCAGGCGCCCACCTCCTCGCGCTCACCGGCTTTGCGCTCCTCGGCGATCGCCGCGACCTCGCGCAGGTCGCGCTCGATCCGCTGCAGTTTCGCCGCCATGATCCCGACGTAGACGACGAGGAGCACGACGAAGACGACGTAGGCACCGGCGACGTACTTGCCGGCCTCGTCGAGCGGCAGCGCCGGAGCGGCGAAGAGGACCTCCATCAGCTCACCTCCGGGGCGATCCGCGAGCTGCCGCCGCCGACCGGCGCGTCGAGGGCGCGGCGCAGGCGCTTGACCTGGCCGGAGGCGCTCTTCGCGGTCAGCTCGAACTTGACCAGCGTCGTCCACAGCAGCCCGATCGCGACGATCGAGCAGAGGAAGGTCAGCATCATCTCGCCCGGCATCCCGCCTTCGGCGGTGGCGAAGGTGCGCGGATGGACGAGGCTCTGCGCCATCCGCACGGCCATGAAGTTGAGCGGCACGAAGGCGCCGGCGGTGACGGCGAAGACCGAGGCGTAGCGCGCCTGGCGGTCGCGGTCCTCGATCGCGTAGCGGAAGGGGTAGTAGGTCGCGTAGAGGAGGAAGACGATCAGGAAGCTGACCAGCGTCGGCTCGTCCCAGACCCACCAGTGGCCCCAGGAGGCCTTCGCCCAGATTGCGCCGGTGATGAGGACGGCGACGCCGAAGATCACCGAGATGTGGATCGCGACGTACGAATAGGCGTCCCACTTGCGGTCGTTCGAGCGCAGGTGGAGGATCGCGAAGACGCCGCCCGCGACGAACCCGACGAGCGCCACGATCGCCAGCGGCACGTGGTGGTAGAAGATCTTCTGGATTAAGCCCTGGTCGGCGTCGAGCGGCGCGTAGAAGAAGACCAGGCAGTGGGCCAGGGCGATCGTCGCGACCGTGGCGATGGATAGTGCTCTCAGGCCTGTGCCGTACATCTGGGTTGGC
>DASUWV010000040.1:0-6840 GCA_036378275.1 Solirubrobacterales bacterium
ACCGTGACGTCGGGAATCACGCCGAGAGTCCCCTCGGAGCCGACGATCAGCTCGCGCAGAGCCGGGCCGGCGGCCGTGTGGGGCGTCTCGAGGGTGCGCATCTCCCCGGCCGGGGCGATCAGCCGCACCGAGCTGACCAGCGCGTCGAAGCGGCCGTAACCGCTCGAGGCCTGGCCGGCGGAGCGGGTCGCGGCGAAGCCGCCGATCGTCGCGTACTCGAAGGACTGCGGGAAGTGACCGAGGGTGAGGCCGTGGCGCCCGAGCGCCGCTTCCGCCTCCGGCCCGCGCAGCCCGGCGCCGAGCCGAGCCGTCAGCGAGCGCTCGTCCACCTCGACGTCCCGAAGGGCGCCGAGGTCGAGGCTGATCACGCGGCCGTGCGAGCCCCGCAACGGCTCCACTCCCCCGACGACGCTGGTGCCGCCGCCGAAGGGCACGATCGCGACGCCCTCGGCGGCGCAGACGTCGATCACCCGCCGAAGCGCTCCGGCACCGGGCGGCATGACCACCGCGTCGGGCGCTGCCTGCAGCACTCCGTTCCGCAGCCGCGCCAAATCGACATACCCCCGCCCAGTCGAGTGCCGCAGCCGATCCTCGTCGGCGGCGAAGACGTTCCCCTCTCCCACCGCCTCGATCAGCGCCGGCGGCAACTCCTCCGCCGCCGGCAGCTCGAAATCCCCAAGCTCCCGTGCCAGCGGCCAGGCCTCCAGGTCCCCGATCCGCTCCTGCAGCACCCCCAGCGCCTCGTCGTCCAGCGCCGACTCGATAGAGGGATCCCCCCACCCCCACCACTTGCTGTCCCTTCTCGGGAACTGCATCAAATTACCTGCCTGACAGCCCGGAAATTTGATGCAGTTCGCTTGTCGGTGGTCACGTCAGCGCCTCTTCGAGGCCGTCGAGGGCTTCGTCGAGGACGTCGCCGCGGGCGCGGCGCATCAGGGGGGAGCCGAGCTTCGACATCCCTTTCAGCGACTGCTCCTCGGTCAGGCTGACCGCGGTGCCGCCGCCGCGCTCGCGCAGGCCGATCTCCACCCGCAGCGCTTTCAGGTGCCGCTCGAACGGCGTCCCCTCCAGCTCCTGCTCCCAGACGTAGCGCTCGCGCTCGGCCGAGCTGACGCAGCGGAAGTCCGCCCGCACGCCGCGGCCCTCCGCCGTCTGCAGCACCTTCGTCCACTGCGTCCGCTTGCCGCCGGGCTTGGCGTCGACGTTCTCGACCCGCGCCGTCCGCGGCCACCAGCGCGGCAGGCTGTAGGGGTCGGAGACGAGCTTCCAGACGTCGCCGAGCGGCGCCTCGACCGTGCGCGTGCGGGTGACGCGGGCCACGGAGGGCGCTCAGTCGCCGGCGAGGCGGCGCAGGTCCCGGACGAGGAGCAGGTGCTTCAGGTGGCTCACGGTCGCCGCCAGGCTTTCCAGGCTCTGCAGCGCCTCTTTGCGGCGCTCGGGGTTGCGCGAGCGCAGCGACGGCCCGAGCAGCGCTTCCAGCAGGTTCGCCTCGCGGTCGGCCGAGGAGCGGAAGACGCGCAGGTTCCGCGCCCCCACGCCCACCCGCGAGAGCTCGTTGGCGGCGCGGACGATCTCGCGGTCGGTCTCGTCGTAGACGGTCCTGCCCTCGCGTTTCTCCGGCTGCACGATCCCGAAGGTCTCCAGCTCGCGGATCAGCTCCTCGCGGGCGCCGGTCTCCTCGACGATCTCCTCCAGCGTCAGGTAGGCGCGCGAGGTGTCGACGAGGATCGCCCGCCGCACCGCACCGCTCGCCGGCTTACGCTCGCCGTCGCCGAGGACGACGTCGCCGCCCGCCGCCAGCTCCTGGCGGATCACCCGCAGCGGCAGGAACTCGTCCCGCTGCAGCCGCAGGATCGTCCGCAGCCGTTCGACGTCGGCCTGGCTGTAGAGGCGGTAGCCGCCCGAGGTCCGGCGCGGGCTCAGCAGCTTCTGGTCCTCGAGGTAGCGGATCTTCGAGATCGAGACGTCGTCGAACTCGTTCTGGAGGATCTTGCAGACGGCGCCGATCGTCAGCGCCTTGCGCGGCCGGCTCGGCGGTTCGGTGCTGCGCCCCGTCTGTTCGGAGACCGTCACGCCTACCGCTCCAGGTAACTCAGCTTGTACTTGCCGATCTGGATCTCGTCGCCGTCGGCGAGGCGGTGCGACTCGATCCGCCGCCGGTTCACGTAGGTGCCGTTGAGGGAGCCAAGGTCATCGATGTAGAGCCCGTCGCGCCGGCGCACCAGCAGCGCGTGGTTGCGGGAGACGGTGACGTCGTCGAGGAAGACGCCGGCGTCGGGGCTGCGGCCGATGCTGATCCGCTCGTCGTCGATGCTGAAGCTCTCGCCCGCGCGGCCGCCACCGCTGCGGATGACCAGCGCCGCGCCGGCCTCCTCGACCACCTCGTCGATGTCGACCGGCTTCATCTCGCCGGTCTCGTCGACCCGGTAGGTCATCGTCGTCGGTTCCTCGCCCGCCTCTTTCGGGCCGCCGAGGTAGGCGCCGCACTTCTGGCAGTAGTTGGCGCCCTCGGGGTTGGCGAAACCGCACTCGGGACAGTGGACGGCCATGGCTTGTCCCGCTCAGGCGGCGGGATCGTCCTCCGACAGCGGCTGCGCCTTGCCGGCGAGGATCTGGGTCAGCTGCTCGACGTCGTCGCCGGAGATCACCGACTCCCCCGCCTCGCGTTTGTGGCGCAGGCGGTTGACCAGCTCCGCGCGCAGGATGTCGATTTTCCCGTGCAGCACGCGCCGCTTGTAGGAGATCTCGTTCTCCTCCGCCGTCAGGTTGTCGATCATGTCCTTCAGCTCCTTGTCGCTGAGGGAACCGAGATCGGGAAAGGTGTCCTCCATCGTGCTCCTAACTCGAGGAGGCGGTGCCTCCGTTTCGCGGGAGCCGATGATAGCTCCCCGCCGCCTAAAGGTTCAACCGCAGGTTAAGGGTTGAGTTCCGGTTGAAGCTCAGCTTGCAGCGCGGGCGGCGCGCGTAGCGCGCAGGCCCTCCCGCGCGTAGAGCACGGTGGCGACGATCGCCATCGCCAGGCCCCAGAGCAGCAGCGCCGTGGCGACCCAGCCCGGGGCGAGCAGCGCCAGGAAGATCCCGCCCATGATCGGGAAGACGGAGATCCGCCCCGGCCAGTTGATTTCGACGTCGACGCCGTGGCGGAGCCCGTACCAGGAGAGGACGAGCATCGTCAGCTCCCGCAGCGCCAGCAACGCCAGGGCCCAGCGCGGCAGCAGCTCGAAGCTCCAGCAGACGACGGCGCCCGCGAGGATCGTCAGGCGGTCGACCAGCGGGTCGAGCAGCGCCCCCAGGCGGCTGTACTGGCCGGTGAGGCGGGCGAGGATGCCGTCGAGGTAGTCGCCGGCGGCGATCGCCCAGAAGACCATCGCCGAGGCGACCGAGGTGCCGTCGTCGGTGTTGTAGGCGAGGACGAGGAAGACGGGCAGCGCGGCGAGGCGGAGGTAGCCGATCAGGTTCGGGACCGTCCAGGGATGCAGCGGCTCCCCTCTGCGCGTCTGGCGCGGTTTCGGGCCGCTGCGGTCGAGCCCGAAGAGGCGGCGCGCGCGGCCGCGGCCGAAGGGGTCCCGGTCAGTCATCGAGGAGCGACAGCGCCCGGGCGGCGGCGTCCTCCAGCGGCAGCTCGTGCTCGGCGCCCGAGGCGCGCTCGGTCGCCTCAACCACACCGTTGGCGAGGCCGCGGCGGCCGGCGACGACCCGCAGCGGGCAGCCCAGCAGCTCGGCGTCGGTCAGCTTCTCTCCCGGGCCGGCGTCGCGGTCGTCGTAGAGGACCTCGGCGCCCGCCGCCTGCAGCTCTTCGTAG
Source organism: Solirubrobacterales bacterium (assembly GCA_036378275.1). Classification (GTDB taxonomy): domain Bacteria; phylum Actinomycetota; class Thermoleophilia; order Solirubrobacterales; family 70-9; genus VAYN01. The sequence continues at coordinate 3,803 of DASUWV010000040.1, forward strand.
AGGCGGTCGGCGGCCTCGCGCTCGGGCTCGCCCCCCTTCGCCAGCGAGACGAGGTGGACCTGCCACGGCGCGATCGCCCGCGGCCAGACGATGCCGCGCTCGTCGGCGCGCTGCTCGATCGCGGCGGCGACGATCCGCGCCGGCCCGATCCCGTAGCTGCCCATCACGATCGGCTTCTCGACCCCGTCGTCGGCGAGGTAGGTGGCGCCGAGCGGCTCCGAGTAGCGGGTGCCGAGCTTGAAGATGTTGCCGACCTCGATCGCTGCCTCGATCGCGATCGTGCCGCCGCCGGGGGCGGTGTCGCCGGCCTCGACGATGCGCACGTCCATCGCGTAGGCCTCGAAGTCGCGCGATGGATCGACGCCGCGCAGGTGGGTGTTCGGCTTGTTGGCGCCGGTGACGTAGGAGTCGCCGGTCAGCGCCGCGTCCTTGATGATCGGCAGGCCGGTGTTGACCGGGCCGAGGTAGCCGACCGGGCCGAGCTGGGCCTCGATCTCCTCGGCGCTCGCCTGGCGGAAGTCAGTCCCCATCCCGTTGCGCAGCTTCACCTCGTTGAGGCGGTGGTCGCCGCGGATCAGGACCAGGACCATCCCCCGCCCCTCGACGATGATCGGCAGCGTCTTGATGAAGGCGCCGTGCGGCAGGCCGAGGTGCGCCGCCACTTCCTCGACCTTGGTCTGGCCGGGGGTGTCGACCTCCTCCGGCGCGTCGAGCGGCGCCGGCAGCTCGACCGGCTGCGGCTCGGCCCCGGCGACCTCGACGTTGGCTGCGTAGCCCGGCGCCAGCGCCACCTCGTTCTCCCCGGCCGGGCAGGGCGCCATGTACTCGTCGGCGCCGGAGCCGCCCATCATCCCGACGTCGGACTCGACCCGGTACCAGCGCAGCCCGCAGCGGTCGAGGATGCGCTCGTAGGCCCCCGCCTGCAGCTCGTAGGAGCGCGCCAGCCCCTCCTCGTCGCGGTCGAAGGAGTAGGCGTCCTTCATCGTGAACTCGCGCGTGCGCAGGACCCCCGCCCGCGGCCGCGGCTCGTCCCGCTCCTTCGTCTGGATGTGGAAGAGCATCAGCGGCAGGTCGCGGTAGGAGCGCACCTCCCGCGCCACGTGGTAGGTGACCGCCTCCTCATGCGTCATCGCCAGCACCAGCGGCGAGCCTTTGCGGTCCTCGAGCTTGAACAGCTCCTCGATCGCATACCGCCCGGTCTTCTCCCAGGCTTCCGCCGGCTGCAGCACCGGCATCAGCATCTCCTGGCAGCCGATCGCCTCCATCTCCTCGCGGATCACCGCCTCGACCTTCCGCTGCGCCCGCCACCCCGCCGGCAGATAAGTCCAGAGCCCCGCCCCCAGCTGCCGGATCAACCCAGCCCGCACCATCAACTTGTGCGAAATCGCCTCCGCATCGGCGGGAGCGTCCTTGAGGGTCGGGAGAAAGGTCTGCGAGAGGCGGCTCACAGCGCGAAACCTACCCGCTGGATGGGCCGTGTCGACTTATGCGCCCATATGGACGCATAAAGCGACATGCGACCTTCTAGGCGCGGGTGAAACGGCGCCCCGCCGTCGGTGAGGCCTCCTCGTCGAGGAGGACGCGGTCGGACTCGCCGCGCTCGACGGCTTCGGCCTCCATTGCGGCGATCTTCTCGGGGGTGAGGTCGCCGGCGTTTTCGCGCTCGATGTTGGCGACCCACTCGGCGCCCTCGCGGGACTCGGCCTCGTCGAACTCGACCTCGCCGCCGCGGTCGAGGGACTTGTCGATCTCCTCGAACAGGGTGTCGACGAGCTTCGCCTGGGGGACCTTCCGCAGCGGCTTGCCGCCGGCGAAGATCAGGCCCTCGTTCTTGGCCCCGGCGATGCCGAAGTCGGCGTGGCTGGCCTCGCCGATCCCGTTGACCGCGCAGCCGAGGACGGCGACCTCGACCGGCTCCTCGTAGCTTTCCAGCCGCCGCTCGATTTCGGCCACCACCGAGTCCATGTCGAACTGCAGGCGGCCGCAGGTCGGGCAGGCGATCAGCACCGGTCCGCGCTCGCGCAGCTGCAGCGCCTTGAGGATCTCCCAGGCGACTTTGACCTCCTCCTCGGCGTGGAAGGTCGAGAGGCTGATCCGGATCGTGTCGCCGATCCCGTCGGCGAGCAGCGTCCCAAGGCCCACCGCCGATTTCAGCGAGCCGCCCCACTTCGTGCCTGCCTCGGTGACGCCGAGGTGCAGCGGGTAGGGGATCTTCTCCGCGAGCAGGCGGTTGGCGACGATCGTGTTCGGCACGTTGGTCGACTTGATCGAGACCTTGAAGTTCTCGAAGTCGAGGCCCTCCATCAGCTCGACGAACTCGACCGCGGCGGCGACCAGCGCCTCGACCGGCTCTTCGCGCTCCAGCTCGTGCAGGTGCTTGGGAAGCGAGCCGGAGTTGACGCCGATCCGCATCGGCACCCCGGCCGCGGTCGCCTTCCTGGCCACCTCGGCGACCTTGTCTCGACCGCCGATGTTGCCCGGGTTGAGGCGGATGCAGTGGGCGCCGGCGTCGATCGCTTTCAGCGCCAGCGTGTGGTTGAAGTGGATGTCCGCGATCACGGGGATCGGCGAGTCGGCGACGATCGTCCTCAGCGCCTCGACGTCCTTGTCGCGGGGCACGGCCACGCGCACCAGGTCCGCTCCCGCGTCGGCGACCTTGCGGACCTGCTCCATCGTCGCCGCCAGGTTGGCGGTCTCGGTCTTGGTCATGGTCTGCACGGCGACCGGGGCGCCACCCCCGATCGGCACTCCGCCGACCCATATCTGGCGCTTCGAGGCCACGGGGCAAGGGTACCGGTGGGCGGTTCGCGGACGCCCCGGGCGGGTACGGTTCATGCGTGTCCGTGCTCAGGATCCTCACCACGACCCTCTCCGCCGCCCGCGCCGCCTTCGGCGCTGCGATGATCGCCGCCGCGGTGATCACGGTCCTCTCCCCGGCCGTGAAGTTCGTGGTCGAAGTGGGGGAAAGGGCACTGGACGGCCCGACGGTGCGAAGTGAACGCGAATGCGCCCCCTCGACGCCGCCAGCCGACGCCCGG
>DASUWV010000041.1:0-7434 GCA_036378275.1 Solirubrobacterales bacterium
TCCAACACCGCGACCATCTCCTTCGACGAAGTCGAGGTCCCGGCCGAGAACCTCCTGGCCGAGGAAAACAAGGGCTTCAAACTGGCGATGATGACCCTCGACCGGACCCGTCCCGGCGTCTCGGCGATGGCCGTCGGCATCGCCCGCGCCGCCCTCGAGTTCGCGACCGACTACTCGAAAGAACGGGTCCAGTTCGGCGTCCCGATCGCGATGCACCAGGCGATCCAGTTCATGATCGCCGACATGGCGACCAAGGTCGAGGCGGCCCGCCTGCTGACCTGGAACTCGGCCTTCCTGCTCGACCAGGGCGTCCGCAACTCGAAGATCTCCTCGATGGCCAAGCGCTTCGCCGCCGACTCGGCGATGGAGGTCACCACCGACGCCGTCCAGGTCTACGGCGGCTACGGCTTCATCAAGGAGTACCCGGTCGAGAAACTGATGCGGGACTCGAAGATCATGCAGCTCTATGAGGGCACGAGCCAGATCCAGCGCCTGGTCATCGCCAAAGAAGTGCTGCTGCCGCGCCAGGAAACCGCCGCCCCGGACCCCGCCGCCACGGCCTCCGAGCAGAGCCAGTCCGAGCAGGCCGCGGCGACGGTTTAGCCCGAATCGCGCCCGCGGGTGCAAACGCCTGTGAAACCGCCGGCCTCCGGGCCGGCGGTTTTTTATGCGCACGGAGCGCGGTCTCGGGACGAACAACCGGCTGGGTGGGGGGAGAGACGAAGGTCCGCCGGTCCTTTTCACCGCTATGCGGGGCAAAGGGCAGGCGCACTCTTCAGTTGAACCGATCTCTCTGGCGGATTTAGCGGAGCGGCAGCATGGTGTCGTCTCGATCCGGCAACTGACCGGGCCGCTGGGTTATTCGCGGAGCGCGGTTGACCGCGCCGTAGCCGCCGGCCACCTGCATCGCCTGTATCGGGGAGTCTTCGCGGTCGGCCACACTCGTATCTCACTCCAAGGCAAATGCTTGCCCGCGGTGCTCGCCTCCGGGCCCCGAGCACTTCTCAGCCACCTTTCGGCTGCCTGGCTTTGGGGCATCTCCTCTGCCTCACCTGCCCCTTTTTCGGTGACCACGCCGGTGCGTCGCAAGCCGCGACCTCCCATCCGTCTCCATGAGGCGCGCATGATCGCTGCTGAGGACTGGGCGCTCCGTGAGGGCATTCCAGTCACGTCCCTGTCGAGAACGTTGCTCGACGTCGCGGCGGATGTGCGCTTCGAGTGGCTCGAGAGGATGGTCGAGCGGGCGGAAGAGCTTGAACTCCTCGACCTGAGAGCAATCGAAGACCTACTAGATCGCACGGTGGGGCACCACGGCCACGGGCGCCTGCGCAAAGCGATCGCGCTCTACAAGCCCACCAGCTTCACGCGCTCCGGCCTGGAGAAGCGGTTCCTGGAACTCTGCATGGAGGCGGGGCTGCCGCAGCCGCACACCAACTACGTCGAGCACGGCTTCGAGCTCGACTGCTACTGGCCGGAGTTCCACTTCGCGGTCGAACTCGACGTCTTCGAGACGCACGGGACCCGGGCCGCCTTCGAGCGCGACCGCAAGCGCCAGGAGGACCTGCTTCTCGCCGGCATCCATATGACCCGAGTCACCGGCCCGCGCCTGGACCGCGAAGCGGACGAGGTGATCGAGCGGGTCGCGCGGCTGCTCAGCGCGCGGGGGCTTTGTCGCGCTGCTTCGACGCCTTCAGGCGCTTGATCTTGTCCAGCTCGACCTTGCGCAGGCGGACCGCCTCGGGGGTGATTTCGACGCACTCGTCCTCGCGGACGAACTCGATCGCGGCTTCGAGCGAGAGCTCGACTTTCGGAGCCAGGCGCACCAGCACGTCGGCGCTGGCGGCGCGCATGTTGGTCTGCTGTTTGGCCTTGGTCGGGTTGACGTCGAGGTCCTCGGAGCGCGAGTTCTCGCCGACGATCATCCCTTCGTAGACCTCCTCGCCGGGCCCGACGAAGAGCCGGCCGCGGTCCTGCAGGCTGAGCAGTGAGTAGCTCGCGGTCTGGCCGCGGCGGTCGGCCACCAGTGAGCCGGTCTGGCGCGTGCGCAGCTCGCCCGCCCACGGCTCCCAGCGGTCGAAGACGTGGTGGAGGAGGCCGCTGCCGCGGGTCGCGGTGAGGAACTCGGTGCGGAAGCCGATCAGCCCGCGCGCCGGGACCAGGTACTCCATCCGCACCCAGCCGGTCGAGTGGTTGACCATCTGCTCCAGCCGCCCCTTGCGCGCGGCGACCATCTGGGTGACGTCGCCGACGTGCTCCTCGGGGACGTCGATCGCCAGCCGCTCGACCGGCTCGTTCACCTGGCCTTCGATCTCCCGCGTCACCACCTGCGGCTGGCCGGCGGTCAGCTCGTAGCCCTCGCGCCGCATGATCTCCAGCAGCACCACCAGCTGCAACTCGCCCCGGCCCTGCACCTCCCAGGCGTCGGGCCGCTCGGTGTCGTTGATTCGCAGCGAGACGTTGCCCACCAGCTCGGCGTCGAGCCGCGAGCGCACCTGCCGCGCGGTCAGCTTGTCACCGCCCTGCGTGCCCGCCAGCGGCGAGGTGTTGATGCCGACGACGACCGAGAGCGAGGGCTCGTCGACCGTGATCACCGGCAGCGGCCGTGGGTTCTCCGGATCGGCCAGGGTCTCGCCAATCGTCACCTCTTCGATCCCCGCCACGGCGATGATTTCGCCCGGCCCCGCTTCCCCGGCGGCGACCCGCTCCAACCCCTGGGTGACGTAGAGCTCGCTCACCGCCGCCCGCGCGACGCTGCCGTCGGCGCGGCACCAGGCGATCTGCTGGCCGGAGCGGATCGTCCCCTGGTGGACGCGGCAGATCGCCAGCCGCCCCACGTACGGGGAGGCGTCGAGGTTGGTCACGTGCGCCTGCAGCGGCGCCCCCTCCTCGTATCTCGGCGCCGGGATCTTCTCCAGCATCAGGTCGAGCAGCGGCGTCAGGTCGGTTCCCTCGACGCCCTCCTCGAGCGAGGCCCAACCGGCTTTCGCGTTCGTGTAGACGATCGGGAAGTCGATCTGGTCGGAGTCGGCGTCGAGGTCGATGAAGAGCTCGTAGATCTCGTCGACCACCTCGCTGATCCGCGCGTCCGGCCGGTCCACCTTGTTGACCACGAGGACGATCGGCAGCTTCCGTTCCAGCGCCTTGCGCAAGACGAAGCGCGTCTGCGGCAGCGGCCCCTCGGAGGCGTCGACCAGGAGCAGGGCCCCGTCGACCATCGTCAGCGCCCGCTCGACCTCGCCGCCGAAGTCGGCATGGCCGGGGGTGTCGACGATGTTCAGCTTCGTCTCGCCGTAGGTGACGGCGGTGTTCTTGGCGAGGATCGTGATCCCCTTCTCGCGCTCGAGGTCCATCGAGTCCATCACCCGCTCGGCGACCTCCTGGCCCTGGCGGAAGGTGCCGGTCTGCCACAGCATCGCGTCGACCAGGGTCGTCTTCCCATGATCGACGTGAGCGATGATCGCGACGTTGCGCAGGTCTTCTCTAGCGGTGCTCATGCGAAGGGGGAGAGTAGGGAACTGGTCAGCTCGGCCGCGGGCAAGAAGAAGCCCGCCTGGCGGCGGGCTTCGGAACAGCGAAGAGCTTTCAGCGCAATTACTGCTGCTGAACGCTCGCGGCGGCCGGGCCCTTGGGCCCTTCCTCGGACTCGTAGGTCACTTTGGCGCCCTCGGTCAGGGACTTGAAGCCCTCGCCGAGAATCGCGGTGTGATGGACGAAGACGTCCTTCGAGCCGTCGTCGGGCGTAATGAACCCGTAGCCCTTGTCGTCGCTGAACCACTTGACAGTTCCAGTGGGCATGCATTGCCTCCACTTCATGTGCTGCGAACGCGGAGGATGCAAAAGCAACGACTGCGAGCGCTACGCACAACTTTCGCCGGTATTTCCCGGCCCAACGGACGGCACCGTAGCAGGATCAACCGCCGGTAAGCCTCGGCACGGGGGGCTTGGGAGGCAGTCTGAGCTGCCGATAAGAATGGAGATGATGCTTCGGAGGCTTCGCTTCAACCGATCGCTCGGATGGTCGCTTCTGCTCGCGGTTGGCGTTGTCGGTTTCCTGTCGCCGGCGGCAGGGGCGAGCGCACCCGCCGCCAAGCCGCATGGTCCGCTCTCGCCGGACCTTCGACAGTTGGCCGCGCCTGCGGTCGTCCCGGAGTCGGATTCGCAGCAGGCCGAGGCTTTGGGAGTGCCGACGTCCGGACCCGGCAGCCTGATCCGCGAAGGCCGGCGTGTACTCGTCGACGTTCGGTTCAACAGCGGCGCCCTGGCCCATCTCGGGGCACTGCGCAGCGCCGGCGCCACGGTCGCATCCGCCAGCCGCCGTTACCAGACGGTTACCGCGGCCGTACTACCTGCCGCCCTCCACCAGGTAGCGGCGATTCCCGGCGTAAAGTCCGTCACTGCGGTTCCGGCACCGATCGCCTGGGCCGGGGAATGCGAAGGCGGATCGGTGATTTCCGAGGGGGTTGCCCAGATCAACGCCCAAGGGGCGAGGGAAGCCTTCGCAGTCGATGGCGAAGGCGTCACCGTCGGCGTCCTCTCCGATTCCTATGACAAATCGACCAGCGCGGCGACCCACGCTCCCGAAGACGTGTCCTCCAAGGACCTGCCGGGGCTGACGAACACCTGCCTCGGGCAGCAGGCGCCGGTCGACGTCCGCAGCGATCTCTCGAGCCCGGAAGCCACCGACGAGGGGCGGGCCATGCTGCAGATCGTCCACGACGTCGCACCTGATGCAAAACTCGCCTTCGCCAGCGCCTTCAGCGGCGAACTTGCATTCGCCGAAAGCATCGAAGAACTCGCAAAACCTGTGCTATCAGGCGGCGCGGGGGCAAAGGTGATCGTCGACGACATCAGCTATTTCGAAGAGCCCTTCTTCCAGGACGGCCCGGTGGCAGCGGCCGTCAACAAGGTGACTGCCGAAGGCGTCAGCTACCTCTCTGCAGCCGGCAATGACAACCTGATCGACGGCTTGGGCCGCGACATCGCCTCCTGGGAAGCGCCGTCATTCCGCGACGGCGGCGCCTGCCCCGCGGTGATCGCAGGGATGCCAGGCATCGGCCCGACGCACTGCATGGACTTCAATCCCGGACCTGGCAGCGACGAGACCTTCGGGATAACCGTCGAACCGGAAGAAGAACTGCTTCTCGACCTTCAGTGGGCGGAACCGTGGGAAGGCGTGGAAACCGACTTCGACGCGTTCCTTCTCAACGCCTCGGGCGGCACCGTCCTCGAAAGCGCGACCCAGAACAACATCGCCAGCCAGAAACCGGTGGAGCTGCTGTTCTGGAAAAACCCGAGTCCCAGCCAGTCGAGGGTGGTCCAGCTGGCGATTGACCATTGCTTCGGCGAATGCAACCCCGGCGCTTCGGCGTCGAAGAATCCCCGCTTGAAGTTCATCCTGCTGGAGAACGGCGGCGGCGTCAGCGGGACCGAGTACCCCCAGTCGCAGGGGGGCGACACGGTCGGGCCGACCGTCTACGGGCACGCGGGTTCCGCCGCCGCGATCGCAGTCGGCGCGATCCCGTTCTCCAACTCTGGACAGCCCGAGCCCTATTCCTCGCGCGGGCCGGTCCGGCACTACTTCGGGCCGGTCGGCGGCAGCGGACCAGCGCAGCCGCTCGCTCCTCCAGAGGTGATTGCGAAGCCCGACGTGGCTGCGACCGACTGCGGCCGCACCACCTTCTTTGCGTTCGAAAGCTCGCCGGGCATATGGCGCTTCTGTGGGACCTCGGCCGCCGCGCCCCACGCGGCAGGCGCGGTGGCGCTGATGATGCAGGCGGGCGAAGAAGCGGGGGGAGGACTCGAACAGCCGGAACCGATCCGGGCCGCCCTGCTGGAATCGGCGTCTGCCGTCGGTAGCTTCGGCGCGTGTGCCGTCGGGGCAGGCCTTGTCGAAGCCAAAGGAGCCGTGGCGGCGCTCCTTGCAGAACCTGGCGCAGTGCCGGCGCTTGCTTGTCCCCCGGCGGAAGAAGGAGGGGGAGAAGAAGGAGGGGGTGGTGGGGAAACGCTCCCGCCTACGGTCCCGATACCGATGCCTGCTGGGACGCCGACTCCGCCCTCGACTCCGCCGAACACCTCCTTCGCCAAGCACCCGCCCAAGATCGTCCGCATCCGCAGCAACACCGCGCGCGTTGTCTTCCGCTTCAGCTCCGATCAGGCGGGGGCGACCTTCGTCTGCAAGTTCGACGCTGCGGCCTTCCGGCCCTGTGGCGCCCGGATCGCCCACCGCTTCGGCCTCGGCCGCCACGTGGTCAAGGTCAAAGCGGTCGGCTCAACCGGCCTCGCCGACGCGACCGCCGCCGTCTTCCGCTTCCGGGTCGAGCACGTCGGCTGAGCGCTCGGACCGCCGCCCCTGGCGGCGTGCCGCCCAGTGGCCGACCCCCAACAATGCCAGCAGCGCGAGGGCGGTCCCCAGCACCAGCGGGTCGGTCAGCGACAGGCCCTCCAGGCGGGTGCCGAAGTAGGCGGCGATCGCGGTGATCGGCAGGTAGCCGACGGCGGTGGTCCAGACGAAGCGCCAGGCCGGCACCCGCGCCGCGCCGGCCGCGTAGGAGACGATGCTGAAGGGGAGGATCGGGATCAGCCGCATCGCGATCAGCAGCGAGGGGCCGCCGCGCTCGATCGCCCGCTCGACGCGCTCGAAGCGCTCGCTCCCGAACCAGCGGTCGAGCAGGGGCCGGGCGACGCGGTGGCCGACCGCCCAGCAGATCAGTCCCGAGAGAACCCAGCCGACCATCATCAGCAGCAGGGCGGGGAAGAAGCCGTAGGCGAACCCGGCCGCCGCGTCGACGATCTCGGCCGGGTAGAAGACGACCGCGTGGAGGAGGGTGAGGGCGAGGATCAGCAGCGGCCCGGCGGCGCCCAGGCGGTCGATCTGACGGCGGACCTCGTGGTTGTCGCCTTCGAGGGCCGCCTTGACCGCTTCGTGAATCGGGTCGACCGCGAGGGCGAGCAGCGCCAGGACGGCGATCCCGGCCACGGTGATCGCGATCTCCACCCACGGTACGCGGGTCTTCTCCACCTGCCTAGGCTAGATGCAGCTCGGCGGCGCTCAGCCTCGCAGCCGCTCGGCCAGGCCGGAGTGGCGGCCGCCGCTGTCGTCGCGGCGGACCGCGGCGGCGAGCACGGCCTGGTCGCCGACGAGGACGCAGCTGGTGCGGGCGCGGGTGATCGCCGTGTAGAGGAGGGGGCGGTTGAGCATCCGCGAGTGGGAGCGGTGGCAGACGCCGACCACCACGGGCACCTCGCAGCCCTGCGACTTGTGGACGGAGATCGCGTAGGCGAGGTTGAGGTCGTCGGCGTCGCGGTAGGGGATGACGCGGGAGCCACCGTCGTCGGTTTCCACAGTGATCGTCTTCTTCTCGCGGTTGTCCGCGCGGAGGAAGACGATCGAGCCGTTCATCAGTTCCAGCTCGTGGGAGTTGCGCGTCTGGATCA
>DASUWV010000042.1:0-22744 GCA_036378275.1 Solirubrobacterales bacterium
GCCGTCGGCTTCAAACTTGGAGACCACGTGGGTAGCGCTATCGACGACGTAGAGGTCTTCGTTCGAGGCACCGCCAGAGTTGTCGATCGCGAGGAAGGTCGGTGATTCGAAGAAGCCTGGTGACGTGCCGGCGGTCCCGGCCTGACAGCCCGTGGTGCAGACGTTTACCCCGGCACCGCCGACGTCGGCGCCGAACGCGCGGATGAAAGCTCCTGCCGCGGAAAACTCGACGATGCGGTGGTTGCCGGTGTCAGCGATGTAGATGTCGTGGGACGTTTCGTTGACGGCGAGACCGCTATTGGAGGCAAGAGATAGGGTCGTGTCGCTCGCTGGGGTACCGAAAGCGTTAGAGAATTTGTGGATCTGCTTGGCCGAGGCGGGAACGGCGATGAGGGCAAGGAAGGCGGTCAGCGCAACGACAAGGGCAGCGGGGAGCGAGCTCCCCCTGCTATTCCTTACTCTCCCTTTCCCCTTGGTGACTCCTCTTGCGCGGATCCTCGGACCGTCCCCTGCCATTCCTCTCTCTCCCTTTCCCCTTGGTACCTCCCCTTGGCGCGTGTCCCGCGATTATTGAGAACCGCTACGTGCCCTTATGCGGCCCAATCGATACCGCTCTGTTCCCTCCGCGTCAAGTCCGCCCGACTGCTCCTTCTCCTCGTTTTCCCCTGCAATTCCCCGTTCGCCATATGTCCGCGCGTGCATTACTGCAGATGAAAACTGGCGCCTTTCCCCTTCCGAACGTAGGCGGGGCCGCAAATGCGGCCCCGCTTGAATGCATTTCGGAAGGTCTACCCTTTCAGCCTATGTACATTCGAGTTTCGCTGTGGTTCCGAGTGTGATGGTGCCCTCGGCATCCTCCGATGCGGCACCGCCGTTCGATTTCAAGAAGTATTCGATCGGTGTAGTGCCTGTTTCGGTCCCGTTTTTCTCGTAGACTTTCTTATGTGTCTGCACACCCTGAGACGACGAGCTGAATTCGACTGTCGCTTCGTTGCCTTCTGTGAATTGGGTTTCTTCGCAGGGCGGGCGAGTTCCTCCTCCACCATTATGTTTTATTTTCGTGATTGTGCCGATCAAGCCGGTGCCTTCGACTGTGACTTTTCCGGTCACCGGGCATTCGAAGTGAGCGAATACTCCGGTCGTTGCGTTCGGTGTGATTAGCACTCCGGGACCGCTCGTATGCGTGATCGCGTCTTCGACTGTCACGAGGTGGAAGGTGAGCGGTGTCGTAACGATGTCGCCAGCAGGCTCGCCTGCCGTGGTGCAGGTCCCGAAGACGTCAGAACATTCTTCAAATGTCTGTTCGAACGTCCCTGTTGTGGAGGAGGTGAAGGTTGACGTCCCGTGCGATTTTTTGCACGTGACGGTTGCGAAGTTGGCTGTCAGCTTTGCTTCGCCCACCCCGTCAACGGTCTTTGCGCCTTCGGGCGCCGGGATCACATGCAGCGCCTCGTCTTCTTCCACCGCCATGGCCGTCGCCGGCAGGGCGAACGCCGCCAGGCTGGCCGCCGCCAGGGCGAGCAGGATGATCTTCTTAATCATTATGCCTTTCTCCTGAACTGGCAGGACCGAATCGAAATGCGATCCTGCCGTCGTTTGATCCGGGAGCGCCCGGCTGCTGCCAGGACTCCCGCTTTCCGCTCAATGACTACGGGAGCGCCGGTCGCCGGTCAAGATGTGCTGTGCTTAGGCGTCGCTGGATTGAGGTTGACGCTCGTAAAAAGATGACCTTTTCCTGGAAACACAAGATCGCTTGCGCTTAGGCCTCACAAAGTTGCGCTCGCCAGCTGATGTCGCCGACCCGTTCAGCATTCATCCGGATGGAGAGGGGCTTCACGGACGTATGCTTGAAGGCTCGCATCATTCACTGCTACTTGACCTTCCCGCGCAACTCGGCGACTTGCCTTCAAGATGGTCGTGAGAAAGGGCATGACTTCTTCCTCTTCAGACCGGGGAGTGGCTTGCTGAGTTGGACTCAGCAAAGCGGCAGAAGTTGCCTCTCTCAGAGCAGACTTCCGCCGCGGAGAGGGCTGTAGATGCCGCGCAAGCAGCGCAGGCGGGCAATCGTCTGCGCGTGCGCCCTCTCTGCCGTCCGCTCGGCGATTGCCCGATCAAGCGGCTCACTTCGTTGAGCGAGCCCTTGTACGCCCCCAGGTACCTCGAGGAGAATTCCTATGCAACCGGCCCACCTCTTTTCCCTCAACCACGCTCAGAAGAACTTCAAGCACGTTCGAGCACGTTGAAGGGTGTTCTGACGTCGGGCGCCAGCCGTGACGCCGTGTAGGTCCCTCCTTGCGCATGAGCCGCGCTACCCGGGAGGGAGCTGGACGTGGGGTACGACCACGACTCGCTGGGGAAGCTGTGCTTCGATGAAGTCCGTGCGCATATTCGCAGGTACCCGGTTGCGAAGGAAGGCTGTCTGCCTAGCTTCGCACGCCCCGTCAACGATCTTCATGCCTTCGGATTCTTGAGAACGACGGGGCCGCAAGATTGCAGCCCCGCGTGGACGCTATCTGAAAGGTTCACCCCGTCAAGCTATGTGCATTCGAGTTTCGCTTTCGTGCCGAGTGTGATCGTGCCCTCTGCGTCCAACGATGCAGGCTGGCCGCCGCTCGTCAAGGAGTACTCAGTCGGTGTGGCCCCGGTTGAACCGTTGGAACGGACTGTCTTATGTGTCTGTACAGACTGGGACGACGAGCTGAATTCAATTGTCACTTCCGTGCTTTCTTCTCCGCATTTCGGTTTGGTAATTGTGCCGATCAAGCCGTTGCCTTCGAGTGTGACTTTTCCGGTTACTGGGCATTCGAAATGGGCAAAAACGCCGGTCGTCGCGTTCGGTGTAATTAAAATTCCAGGACCGGTTGCATGGGTCACCGAGTCTTCGACTGTCACGAGGTGGAATTCGAGCGGTGTCGTTACAATGTCGCCGCTAGGCTCCCCCGGCGTGGTGCAGGGTCCAAAGACGTCAGACATTTCTTCAAGTGTCAGTTCAATCGTCCCTGTTGTGGAAGTGGTGAAGGTTGCCGTCCCGTGCCATTTTTTTGCGGTGACGGTTGCGAAGTTGGCTGTCAGCCTGGCTTCGCCCACCCCGTCAACGGTCTTTGCGCCTTCGGGCTTCGGGACCAGATGGAGCGCGATATCTTCTTCCGCCGCCATCGCCGCCGCCGGAAGGGCGAATGCCGCCAGGCTGGCTACCGCCAGGGCGAGCAGGATGATCTTCTTACTCATGGTCGCCAATCTCCTGAACTGGCAGGACCGAATCAAAATGCGATCCTGCCGTCGTTTGATCCGGGAGCGCCCGGCTGCTGCCAGGACTCCCGCTTTCCGCTCAATGACTATGGGAGCGCCATTCCCTGGTCAAGATGTGCTGCCCTTAGGCGTTGCTGAATCGGGACTGAATTTCGGTAAAGGTTGGCCTTTTCCTGGAAACACAAGATCGCTTCAGGCCAGCCCTCGCAAAGTTGCGCTCGCCAGCTTGAGTCGCCGCCCATTCAGTCGCCGCCCATTCAGCATTCATTCAAATGGAGGGAAGCGGCTTCACGAACGTACGCTTGAAGGCTCGGATCATTCGCCGCTGCCGGTCCTTCCCGTGCTACCTGGCGGCTTGCCTTCAAGACGGTGGCTATGAAGGACTTGACTTCTTCCTCAACCGCTTCTGGACCGGGGATGGCCTCGAGTTCTTCGGCCTCGGTCTCACGTAGCTGACCAAGCTTGCCGGACGCGGCGGCAATGCTTTTGGAAGCTGCCAGCTCAGCATTGACCTTCTTCTGCGTCTTTGCGCAGATCGCCCTTGCCTGTTTGTAGAATTCGGCTTTACTGACCTGGGCGGTGGCTTCGTCGCTTCCCCCGCCGCAGCCCGCTGCGAGCAGGGCAGTGGCGAGGGCCCCGATGCCGGCGATGATGAGCCTGTTCACGATCTTTCCTCCATGTTGATTGACCAAAAGGGAGGAGAACGTGACCTAGCGCTCAGGGAAAGTCAATGAAACGCGGGTGGGGCGCGCGCGAAGAGTTGGCGAAGTGGATGTTCAGGCGTGGGCGACGGCCAGATCGGTGGCGATCTGGTGGGCCCAGTCGCGGATCTGGGTCCAGTCGCGGCGGTCGCGGTACTCGCGGGGGGTGCTCTCGACCATCGCGCGCTCCATGAAGTTCTTCGGCTCGGCGGGGAGGCGGCCGCCGAAGACGACGTGGCCTCTGCCCCCCATCTCCTCCACCTTCTCGACGATCTTCGGGGGCTCGGCCCACTCGGGGTTGTCGTTGGCGGGGTCGCCGACCGGGCCGGAGCTGAAGATCCAGAAGGGGACGTGGCGAAGGGGCTTGCGGTGCTTCTTGAGGAAGTGGCGGGCGTCGCCGCGCCAGCGCTTCATATAGACGGCGCTGCCGAGGACGACGGCGTCGTAGCCCTCGAGGCTCTGCACGGCTTCCGCCGGCTCCAGGCAGACGCCGAGGCCTTCGCGGCGCAGGGTCGCTGCCACGGTCTCGGCAATCTCCTTGGTCGAGCCGCGCTTGGAAGCGTAGGCGACGAGGATGGTCATCTGCTCGATTGTTGCGGACTGGACAGGCTGTCGCATCGTGAATTCGCCACACAAGGGATGACGGTGTGGGCCGGTCGGATGCGGCAGGGGCCGGTGCCTGAACCGACTGGCCGGTCAACCAGGATCGCTCCGATCCCGATAGCCTCCCCGCCCGACTTTCATCGATCGAAGGAGACACGGAGCAATGGGACTTCTGGATGGGAAAGCCGCGATCGTCACCGGGTCGGCGCGAGGCATCGGCCGGGCGACCGCGGAGCTGTTCGTGAGCGAGGGCGCGAAGGTGCTGATCAACGACCTCGACGCCGACGTCGCCGAGCAGGCGGCAAGCGAGATCGACGGCGAGACCGCCGTCCACGCCGGCGACCTGACCAAGGCCGGCGCCGCCGACGAGCTGGTGAAGGCCGCAAACGACGCCTTCGGGGCGGTCGACATCGTCGTCAACAACGCCGGCTACACCTGGGACGGCGTCGCCCACAAGATGACCGACGAGCAGTTCCAGGCGATGCTCGACATCCACACGATCGTCCCCTTCCGGGTCGCCCGGGCGCTCGCCCCGACCTGGCGCGAGGCTGCGAAGGCCGAGCGCGGGGAAGGCCAGGAGGTCTTTCGCAAGATCGTCAACGTCTCCTCGACCTCGGGGATGATGGGCAACGCCGGCCAGGTCAACTACTCGGCGGCGAAGATGGGCGTCGTCGGGCTGACGAAAACGCTGGCCAAGGAGTGGGGCCAGTTCAAGATCAACGTCAACGCGGTCGCCTTCGGCTTCGTCGAAACCCGCCTCACCGCCGCCAAAGAGGCCGGCGAAGAGATGACCTCGCCGACCGGCGAGAAGATCGAGCTCGGCATCCCCGAGCAGATGCGGGCGATGGCCTCGGCGATCATCCCGCTCGGCCGCCCGGCGACCCCGCAGGAGGCCTCCGGCCCGGTCCTCTTCCTCAGCTCGCCGCTGGCGAACTACATGCACGGCCAGGTGCTGAACGTGACCGGCGGCATGTTCGGAGGGATGTACACCTGAGCGACACCGGGGCGCGGCGCACGCCGCGCTACCTCGACCTGGGGGACCGCATCTGGCCGGTCACCCGGCGTGTCATGGGCGCCCACACCTTCCTCTACCGGAGGACGGGTGGGCGCCTGGGACACACCCTGCCCGGGCTGCCGAACCGGTTCCTGCTTCTCGACCACGTCGGGGCGAAGACCGGCGCCCACCGGACCTCGCCGCTTCAGTACATAGAGGACGGCGAGAACGTCGCCGTGATCGCCTCCAAGGGCGGGTTCCCCAAGCACCCGGCCTGGTTCCACAACCTCAAGGCGCACCCGGACACGTACGCGCAGATCGGCTCCGAGCGGCGGGCGGTCCACGCGCGTGTCGTCACCGACCCGGACGAGCGCAGGCGCCTCTGGGCGAAGGCCGTGAAGATGTACCGGCCCTACGAGGATTACCGCGCCCGCGCCGGGCGCGAGATACCGATCGTCGTCCTCGAGCCGCGCTAGCCGGCTTTCGGCCTGCGCTCCTCCGCGACCGGGTCGCCGGCCTCGGTGGCGATCGCCTGCGGGGGCCAGGGGCCGGCCCAGTTGTCGCGGGCGCCGTCGATCGTGATCGTCGTCCCCGAGTAGAAGTCGCCGGCGGGCGAGGCGAGGTAGGCGACGAGCCAGGCCATCTCCTCGGGGCGGCCGGCGCGGCCGATCGGGATCGAGCGCTCGAGGTTGTCGACGACCACCTGCGGATACTTGGTCAGCAGCGTCTCGGTCGCGAACTGGCCGGCGGCGAGGGCGACGGTCTTGATCCCGAACCGCGCCCACTCGACCGCGAGCGTCCGCATCATGTTCTCGACCGCGGCGCGGGCGGCGCCGGAGTGCACCATGCCGGGCATCCCGTTGTGCGGCGAGAGGGTGACGCTGAGGACCTTGCCCTCCCCCTGCGGGATGAAGGCCCTGGTCGCGGCGGCGTGGGTCATCAGCCAGGTGCCGAGGACGTTGAGGTCGATTACCGTCTTGAACCCCTTCGGGCTGATCGCCTCGGCCGGGCTGAGGAACTGGCCGCCGGCGTTGTTGACGAGGATGTCGAGGCGGCCGTGGCGCTCGACCAGGCCGTCGAAGAAGCGGCCGACCGGCTCCTCCTCGCGGATGTCGAGCGTCTCGTACTCGAAGGAGCCGGGCAGGCCCGCCGCCAGCGCCGCCGTCTCCGCCAGCGGCTCCTCGCGGCGCCCGCAGGCGACGACAGCGGCCCCGAGCCGCGCCAGCTCCAGGGCGGTCTCGCGCCCGAGCCCGCTGCCGGCGCCGGAGACCGCGCACACCTGCCCCTCGAGGAGGCCGTCCCTGAAGACCCGCGAACGGTCGCTTTCAGCCATCGGCGGCCAAGCCTATCGGCGCGCAGAGCCGCGTAAATTCCCCCTCGCAATGGCCGTCCACATCGAACCCCACCCGCTGCACGAGCCGCTGGCCGGCGGCACCCCCGGCGCCGCCGTCGCGATCGAACCGATGGTGGCCGGCCACGTCGACTGGCCGCGGGCGATGATGGTCAGCCCCGGCGGCCGGATGCTGACCGCGAAGCTGATGCGGGCGCTCCTCACCCACAGCGGGGCGGTCGCCGTTCCGGTCCCCGCCTTCCTGATCCGCCACCCCAGCGCCGGCGCGATCCTCGTCGACACCGGCCTCCACCCCTCGATCGCCACCGACCCTGGCCAGAACTTCGGCTCGCTCGGGGCCCGCTTCGGCAGGCCGACCCTGGCGCCCGGCGAAGACGTCCCCTCGCAGCTGCGCAAACGCGGCCTCGACCCGGGCGAGATCCCGATCGTGGTGATGACCCATCTGCACATGGACCACGCCTCGGCGATCTCCGAGTTCCCCAACTCGACCTTCGTCGTCAGCGAGGCCGAGTGGCGCTTCGCCGCCGGCAGCGGCGGCTCGATCCAGAACGGCTACCGCCGCGCCCACTTCGACTACGCCTTCGAGTACCGCACCGTCGACTTCGACCGCGCCAACATCAACTCCTACGCCGGCTTCGGCCGCACCTTCGACCTCTTCGGCGATGGCTCGGTCCGCCTCGCCTTCACCCCCGGCCACACCGCCGGCCACATCTCGGTGATCGCCCGCCTCGCCCAGCGCGACTTCGTGATCGGCGGCGACGTCGTCTACATGGCCGGCCAGCTCGACGGCTCCGAACCGGGCCCGCCGCGGCCGCACGACGCCCACAACCTGCGCCGCTCGCTGCAGGAGCTGCGCCTGTTCCGCCGTCAGTTCCCCGACGCGATCGTCACGCCGGGCCACGATCCGGATTTCTACGCCCGGATCGAGCAGCGCTACGAGTAGCGAGCGCTTCGTGCATCTCCCGCACGCGGCCGAAGATCTCGGTCGCGACCTCGAGCTGGCGCTCGCGGCTCGGCACCTCCTCGACCGGGAAGGTGAGCGGCTCGCCGAACTGGATCGTGACCCTGGGGAAGCGCAGGCGCTTCCAGCTGCGCACGCGCTCGGAGCCGTGGATGCAGACGGGGACGATCGGCGCCCCGGTTTCCAGGGCGATGCGGCCGATGCCCGGTTTCGGCTGCCCGAGCTCGCCCGAGCGCGAGCGTCCGCCCTCGGCGTAGACGAGCAGCATCTCCCCCTGGTCGACGAGGATCCGCGCGGTCTCCATCGCTTCCTCGTCATGGTGGCCGCGGCGGACCGGGAAGACGCCGCCGTGCTTGTAGATGTAGGTGAGGAGGGGTGGGCCGAAGAGCTGGCTCTTCGCCATGAAGCGGATCTTCCGCCGCAGGTAGACGCCGACGAAGAAGTGGTCCATCTGGCTGAAGTGGTTGGGTGCGAGGACGAGGGGCCCCTCCCTGGGCACGTTCTCGACCCCGGTCGCGCGCAGCCGGTAGATCAGGATCGTCGGGACCGTGAGGACGATGCGGGCGAGGGTGTAGGTCCAGCCGACGCCCTTGCGCGCCGCCTGGTGGAACTGCTCGAAATACTCCGCCGGGCGGGGGTCCTTGTAGACCTGCGGCTTCATCTCCTCCATCCCGTGCTGCCTACCCGAGGCAGTGCGGCCGGTTACGCCCAGGCGCGCGAACGCTCGAGAGCCCGGCCCCAGTCGGACAGCAGCTGCCGGCGCCGAACCTCCTCCATCCGCGGCTCGTAGCGCTCCGCCTCGCGCCACATCTCCGCCACCTGCCCCAGCGACCAGGCGCCGGTCGCGATCCCGGCCAGGTAGGCGGCGCCGAGCGCGGTCGTCTCGGCGATCTCCGGCACCGAGACCGGCGCCCCCAGCACGTCGGCCTGGAACTGCATCAGCCAGCGGTTGACGGTGGCGCCGCCGTCGGCCCGCAGCAGCTCCAGGCGCTCGCCGCTCGCGGCCTCCTGGGCGCGGACCGCGTCGACCGTCTCGTAGGCGATCGCCTCCAGCGCCGCCCGCGCCAGGTGAGCGCGGCCGCTGCCGCGGGTGAGGCCGACGATCGTCCCCCGCGCGTAGGGATCCCAGTGGGGCGAGCCGAGGCCGGTCAGCGCCGGGACGAAGTAGACGCCCTCGTTGGAATCGAGCGAGGCGGCGAGTGCCTCGGTCTCCCCCGCCTCGGCGATGACCCCGAGCCCGTCGCGGAGCCACTGCACGGCGGCGCCGGTGACGAAGATCGAGGCCTCGAGCGCGTAGGCGACCTCCCCGCCCAGCCCCCAGGCGACCGTGCCCAAGAGGCCGTCCGGGACTGGCGGCGGCTCGGGGCCGCTGTTGAGGAGGACGAAGCTGCCGGTGCCGTAGGTGTTCTTCGCCATCCCCGGGTGGTGGCACGCCTGGCCGAAGAGCGCCGCCTGCTGGTCGCCGGCGACGCCCGCGACCGGCACCTCGCCACCGAACTCGGAGGTGGCGCCGAAGACATGGGAGGAAGGCAGGGGGTCCGCCAGACGAGCCGGGTCGACCCCGAGCAGCTCGCAGAGCTCCTCGTCCCAGGCGAGCTTGCGGATGTCGAACAGCATCGTGCGCGAGGCGTTCGTGTAGTCGGTGGCGTGGCGGCCGGTCAGCTTGAACAGCAGCCAGGAGTCGATCGTGCCGAAGACCGCGCACTCGGCCCCCTCGGCGTTGCGCAGCAGCCACTCGATCTTGGTGCCGGAGAAGTAGGGGTCGATGGTGAGCCCGGTGCGCTCGCGCACCAGCGGCTCGTGGCCGGCCCGCTTCAGCTCGTCGCAGCGGCCGGCCGTGCGCCGGTCCTGCCAGACCAGGGCGCGGTGGACCGGCTCGCCCGTCCGCGGATCCCAGGCGACGACGGTCTCGCGCTGGTTGGTGATCCCGATCGCGTCGAGCTCGGCGCCCTCGATGCTGGCGTCGGCGATCGCCTCGGCGGCGACCCGCCGCGTCACCTCCCAGATCTCGTTCGCGTCGTGCTCGACCCAGCCCGGCCGCGGGAAGAACTGCTCGAACTCCGAGTAGGCGCGGCCGGCGACCGCCCCCTCGCCGTCGAAGACCAGGCAGGTCGTCCCGGTCGTCCCCTGGTCGATCGCGAGGATCACGCCCGGCGGCCCCGGACCCTGCAGGTGCGGATCAGGCTCGAGGACAGCTTGCGCCCGTCGGCGAAGGTCATCGAGACCCGGACGAAGGGGAAGACGGCGCTGCTGAGGCCGGCCGGAGCCGCGCAGGCCGCGCTCAGGTAGCTGTGCCTGCGGCCGCGGAAGAGGAAGCTCCGCCGCAGGTCGAGGCTGATCTTCTTCAGGTAGCCGTGGCGGTTGAGGTCGGCGGGGAGGGCCGCGGTGAGAACGGTTCCGAAGGTGCCGCTCGCCCTGTGGACGTGGAAGACGAGGATGCGGCTGTTCGGGACCGGGTTGCGGCCGTAGACGTGGGCGAGGATCGCCCGCCGGCCGTCGACGACGGCGTTGAAGGCGAGGACCCGCCCCCGCAGCGGGAAGGAGCTCTGTTCCGGCAGCGAGAGGGCAGCGACGTAGCGCCCTTCGCCCACCAGGGCCGGCCGGCACGCCGCCAGCGCTTCCCTGCTCGTCGCCGGTTCGATCTGCGAGCGCCGGCAGGTCGGCAGCCCCTTGGTGTCGATCCGGCCGCCGCGATTGATCCCGATCGCGATGTAGCGCAGCGCCGGCGGCCGGTTGCCGGAGAGCGTCTTGATCGTCCCGTCGACGCTGACCGTGATCGGCGCGTTCGCGTGCCGCGGCAGCGCCGTCGGAGAGATGCCTCCCTGGAACTTGACGAAGAGGTCGCCCCGCTCGATCAGCTCGGCGTGGGCGATCGAGGCGACGAGAAGAAACATCGCCGCGAGCGCAACAACAGCCATGGTCCTCTTCCCTTTCCTCCGCACCCGGCCAGGCTAACGCGGGTCGGTCCTCGCGTGAGCTAGTGCTGCGTCACCACGAGGCTTAGAAAGCCGATGACCATCGTGCCGAACAGGCCGGCGCCGACCTGGATGATCAAGCGATGAGTGGCTTCGAAGCGCCTGTTCATTTCACCGCGGACACCGGCCACCTCGGAACGAGCCTCGTGAATATCGCTGTCAAGGCGATCGAAGCCTTTTCCCACCCGCTCGTTCAGGTCGTCCAGCCGCTCGTCGGTCCACTTGTCTCTCATAGCCTGCATGGAGACAGTAACTCTAGAAGACAAAAGATCACTTTTGGTGCACGGAAGTGCAAAATCTTTGTGACGCCCTCAATGGCGCTGCATCAGCCGCAACAGGAACACCCGGGCGAAGTCGCGCAGCTGGGCGGCGCGGTGGCGGAAGCCGGCGAGGGAGCGGCCGGTGGCACGGTGGTCGAGGTCCAGCTCGTACTCGCGCAGGCGGTAGCCGGCGCGGACGGCGTCGACGGTCATCCCGATCTCCATCCCGTAGCCCTTGGCGAAGGGCAGCGTCGCCCGCAGCGCCTCGACCCGCAGCGCCCGCTGGCCCGAGATCGGCGCCTCCGTCGCCAGGCCGCAGAGGCGCTCGATCGCCCAGCGGGCGAAGCCGAGGGCGATGCCGAAGCCGCCGCCGACCCGGCGGCTGAAGGCCGCCACCGCGAGGTCGCACTCGCCCCGCTCCACCGCCTCCGCCAGCGGCGCCAGCCGCGCCGCCGAGGCTCCGAGGTCGCCGTCGCAGAGGAGGACGATCCGCGGCGGCGCCTCCACGCTCAGCGCCGCGTCCGCCGCCGCGGTGACGTTGCCGCCCTTGCCGTGCGAGCGGCCGCGCCGCACGACCTCGGCCCCGGCGAGCATCGCCGCCTCGGCGGTCCCGTCGGTGGAGGCGTCGTCGGCGACCCACACCCGCGCGTCCGGGAAGGCGCCGCGCAGGGCCCTCACGGTCTCGCCCACCCGGTCGGCCTCGTTGCGCGCCGCGACGATCGCCGCCAGCGCGCCTTCCTCCCCCGCAGCCCGTTCCGGTCCCATCGTCGGGTTATTGTCCCCGGCCATGGCAGACATCGAGGCTCACATCACCGGCAACGTCTGGAAAGTCGAGGTCGCGGTAGGGGACCAGGTCGCCGACGGCGACACCGTCGTCATCCTCGAGTCGATGAAGATGGAGATCCCGGTCGAGGCCGAAGACGACGGGGTGGTGAAGGAGATCCGCTGCGAGGAGGGCCAGTCGGTGAGCGAAGGCGACGTCCTCGTAGTCCTGGAGTAGCCGTGGAGGAGCGCTTCGCGAGCGGCAAGCTGCTTCTCGACCGCCCGGCCGAGGCGGTCAGCCGGCTGACGATCTCCAACCCCGCCCGCCGCAACGCGCTCGACCACGAGATCCTCGACGCGATCGCCGAGGTCCTGCCGCAGCTGGACCGCGGCATCGAGAGCCGCTGCGTCCTCATCACCGGGGCGCCGCCGCTCTTCTCGGCGGGCTACGACATCGCCGGGATCGCCGACGAGAGCTTCGAGCGCGACGCCGAGGCGCTCGTCGCCCATCCCTTCCACGCGGCGATGGAGGCGATCGCCAAGCACCCGTGGCCGACGATCGCCGCGGTCAACGGCCACTGCCTCGGCGGCGGCCTCGAGCTGGCGATCACCTGCGACCTGCGGATCTGCGCCGCCGGCGCCAAGCTGGGGATGCCGCCGGCGAAGCTGGGCCTGATCTACGGCCACACCGGCCTGCGCAAGTTCCTCGACACGATCGGGCTGGCGCGGACCAAGGAGCTCTTCCTCACCGGGCGCAACCTCGACGCCGCCCGCGCCGAGGGGATCGGGCTGGTCAACGAAGTCGTCGCCGACGAGGAGCTCGAGCGCGAGGCGGTGGCGCTGGCCGCCGCCATCGCCGAGAACGCGCCGCTCTCGATGCGCGGCAACAAGCACGCGATCGACCTTCTGAACGCCTCCCCCGAACTGACCGAGCAGCAGGAGGCGGGGCTGGTCGCGCTGCGCGAGTCCTGCTTCTCCTCCGAGGACCTGCGCGAGGGCATCCGCGCCTTCGGCGAAAAGCGGCGCCCGCAGTGGACGGGGCGGTGAGCGCGAAAGCGCGCAAAGCACTTGCCGCCGCCGACCCGACGATGGCGGCGCTGATCGAGCGGGTCGGCAGGATCGACATCGCGACCCGGCTGAAACGGCGCCGGGAGGAGCGGCCGGCGGACGCCTACGGAGCGCTGCTGCGGGCGATCGTCGGCCAGCAGCTCTCGACCAAAGCGGCGCGGACGATCCACCTGCGGGTGCTGGAGCTGTTCGGCGGCACCACCCCGACGCCGGAGCAGCTGCTGGAGGCGAGCGAGGAGGACCTGCGCGCCGCCGGCCTCTCGGGCCGCAAGACCGAATACGTCCGCGACCTCGCCGCGCACGTGCTCAACGGCGAGCTCGAGTTGGACCGGCTCGAGGAGCTCGGGGACGAGCAGGTGATCGAGGAGATCGTCGCCGTTCGCGGCCTCGGCCGGTGGACCGCGGAGATGTTCCTGCTCTTCCACCTGCAGCGGCCCGACGTCCTCTCCGGCGGCGATCTCGGAATCCGCAAAGCGATCCAGATCGAGTACGGGCTAGGGGAGATGCCGCCGCCGAGCCGGGTGCTGGAGATCGGCGAGCCGTGGCGGCCTTACCGGAGCCTGGCTTCGCTTTATCTGTGGGAGTCGCTGGCGGGGGTGCCCGGATGAGGGCGCGCTTCTGGCTCAGCATCGGCGCGGTCGCCGCGATCGCGATCGGCTCGGTGATCGCGGCGGTCGGGGTCTACCTCAACGACCAGAGCAACTTCGACCGGATGCAGACCGACGAGGCGATGCGGGCCGCGCACCAGGCGGAAGCCGTCGCCGCGCTGTCGGTCGGCAAGCTCTCGACCGCCGCGGCCTTCGCGCAGACGCAGAAGGAAATCGACCGGCACGAGTTCCGGGTGATCGGCAACTCCCTGCTCGGCGACGGCGCCCTCGACGGCGCGGCTTACATCCCCCGGGTGCCGGCGTTTCGCCGGGCCGGCTTCGAACGCAAGGTCGGCATCGAGATCAGGGAACGCACCTTCGGCCCGATCCTCAAACGGGCCGCGGCGCGGCCGGTCTACTACCCGGTCACCTTCGGGACCAGCGAAGTCGAAGAACCGCGCAGAATTCGCGGCTACGACCTCGGCTCGGACCCGCTGCGCGCCCGCGTCATGCAGCGAGCCGGCGACATCGGCAAGGCGGCGGCGACTCCGCTCGTCCGGCTGCTGATCGGAGGGACCGGGATCAACGTCTTCCGCCCCGTCTACCGGGACGGAGCGCCGATCAGGACCGCAGCCGAGCGGCGACGAGCGCTGAAGGGCTTCATCGCCGGCAGCTTCCGCGTCCACGACGTGGCCGCGGCCGCGCTCGCGGTCCTCCCGAAGGACACCGAGGTGCAACTGCAGGTGGATCACCAAAGGGCCTTCGGCCCGGGCGGAGAACTCGAGGACGCCGCCGGCGTCCCCTTCCACATCGCCGACCGCACCTGGCTGCTCGTGGTCAAGGACGCCGGCGGCGCGGCCGTCGGACTGCCGGTCGCGATCGCCGTGCTGGGGATCGCGCTCGCCGCCCTGCTCGCCTCCCTCGTCGTCAGCTGGAGCCGCGGCGAACGGATGCGCGAGCTGGAACGGCAGGCCGGCCAGGACTCACTCACCGGCCTCGGCAACCGGCGCCGCTTCGAGGAAGACCTGGCGGCGACGCTGGCGCGCGCCCGCCGCGATCGCACCACCGGGGCGCTGCTGATACTCGACCTCGACCGCTTCAAGCAGGTCAACGACGCGCACGGCCATCCGGTCGGCGACCGGCTGATCCAGGAGGTGGCCGAGACGCTGCGGCGGCGGACCCGGGCGAGCGACTCGCTGGCCCGCCTCGGCGGCGACGAGTTCGCCGTGATCCTGCCCCGCTGCAGCCGCGAGGAGGCCCGCCTCGCCGCCGAGGCGATCGCCGGGGAAATCCGCCGCCACCATCCCAAGGACGGCCTCGACCCGGTCACCGTCAGCATCGGCGTCGCGGTCTTCGGCGAGGACCCGCAGACAAGCGTCGCCACCGTCGTCGCCGACGCCGACGCGGCGATGTACGCGGCCAAGGACGAGGGACGCGACGGGGTGCGCGTCTTCGAGCCGATCTCGATCCGCGGCGACGGCTACGGCGAGGACTAGCGAGCCGCTTCGGCCCTCAGGCCCAGCACCCGTTCCGCCGCCTGCTCGAATTCTTCGCGGTCGAGGGCGCCGGAGCGCAGCTTCGCCACCAGCGCCTTCCACCCCGACAGCGCCGAGCCGAGCCGCACGTAGAGCAGCAGGTCGGTCCCCGCGCGGGCCCCGGCGACGGCCGCCTGCGCCGGGCTGCCGAAATGCTCGACCGCCGGGGTTTCGAGGGCGTCGCTGATCGTCACGCCTTCGAAGCCGAGGCGGTTGCGCAGCTCGCCGGTCGCGATCGAGCGGGTGAAGGCGGCGGGGTCCTGGGAGAAGGCGGGGTAAATCGCGGTGCTGAGCATCACCAGCCTGGCGCCGGCGGCGACGAAGGCGCGGTAGGGCTTCTCGTCGACCGCTCGCAGCTCATGCTTGGAGAGGGGGATGCGTTCGACCGAGAAGTCGGTGTTTTCGCGGGCGGCGCCGAAGCCGGGGAAGTGCTTGCCGGTGGCGGCGACCCCGCCTGCCTGCAGCGCCCTGGCGAAGGGGATGGCGGTGGCCGCGACGCGGTCGGCGGTGGCGCCGAAGCTCCGTTCGGTTTCGGCGATGACGCCGCCGGGGCGAGCGACGTCGAGCACCGGCGCCAGATCGACGTTGACGCCGACGTCGCGCAGGTTGGCGGCGGTGCGCCGGCCCTGCTCGGCGCTGAAGGCAGCGCCGCGCGCGCCCATCTCGCGGGCGGAAGCGGTCGGGGCGCCGCTCAGGCGCTTCACCTCCCCGCCCTCTTGGTCGACCATGACCAGCAGCGGCGGGCGCAGCTTCGACGGCCGCGGGATCGCCTGCAGCCGCGCGATCAGGCGGCGGCCGGCGGCGCGAGTGGGGAAGTTGCCGGCGAAGAGGACGACGCCGGCGATGCGTCCCTCGTGGATCGCCGCCCGCAGCCCGGGGCTGATCGAGGTGCCGTCGAGGCCGACGACGATCCTCTCCCCGGCCAGCTGCTTCAGCGAGAGCGTGCTCGCGAGCCCGGGCGGCGGCGCCTGTCCGTCCCCCAGCGACGCCCCGAAGGCAAACGCGCCCACGGCCAGGCAGAGGAGGGCCACCAGCGCTCCCCGTCGCCGCCGCCTCGCTGCCGGCTCCATGCGCCGATGCTACGCGTCCGGGCCGATTCCTAGGCTCCGCCCCGATGCCCCCCCTGATCACCGCCGAGGAGGCCCGCGCCTACGGCCGCCTCACCGAGCACGCCGAGATCGAAGCCCTGGTCGAACGGGCCTGGGAGGTGCGGCGGGAGAACTTCGGCAACTCGACCGACATGTGCTCGCTGGTCAACGCCAAGTCGGGCGGGTGCGCCGAGGACTGCGGATTCTGCGCCCAGTCCCGCTATGCCGAGGCCGACACGCCGATGCACGCGATGATGGAGCCGGAGCAGATCCTCGAGCACGCCAAAGCGGCCGAGGCCGCCGGCGCTCACCGCTTCTGCATGGTCACCCAGGGCCAGGGCCTCTCCAAACGGGACTTCGAGAAGATCCTCGCCGGCGCCCGCCTCGTCGCCGAGCAGACCAACCTCAAGCGCTGCGCCTCGATCGGCCACATGTCGAAAGACCGGGCCGCGGCGCTGAAGGAGGCCGGCGTCCAGCGGGTCCACCACAACGTCGAGTCGGCGCGCTCCTACTACCCGGAGGTCTCGACCACCGTCCGCTACGAGGGACGGCTGCGGACGATCCAGGCGGTCAAGGAGGCGGGGCTCGAGACCTGCGTCGGCGGCATCCTCAACCTCGGCGAGACCGAGGAGCAGCGGGTCGAGATGGCCTTCGAGCTCTCCGAGATCAACCCGACCTCGGTCCCGATCAACCTCCTGATCCCGAAGGAGGGGACGAAATTCGGCGACCGCGAGGTGATGGACCCGTGGGAGGTCGTGAAGTGGATCGCGATCTTCCGCCTGATCATCCCCGGCGCCCTCTTCCGCCTCTGCGGCGGCCGGGTCGAGAATCTCGGCAGCCTCCACAAGCTGGCGGTCAAGGCTGGCCTCAACGGGGTGATGATGGGGAACTTCCTCACCACCCTCGGCGCCGAGCCGGCCGAGGACCGGGCGATGTTCGAAGAGCTCGGCCTCAACGTCGCCCGCCAGCCCGACAACGGCGCCAACCCGCGGCCCGACAACCGCTCCGGCTGGCTCGAGGGCGAGGCGCCGGAGACGCCGATCGACGAGCTGATCGACAGCCAGGCGGAGGCGAACTTCTGGGACCCCTCGACCCAGCTGCGGGTCGTGAAGAAGGCGAAGAAGCCGCCCTCCTACCCCCCGTCGGGGGCCGCCGCGGCGTGACCGATGTCGCCGAGCGGCTCGAGGAGCTCCGCCAGCGCGGGCTCTACCGACGACTACGACTGATCGAGGGAGCGCAGGGGTCGAGCGTCACGCTCGACGGCCGCCCGGTCCTGCTGCTCTGCTCAAACAACTACCTGGGGCTGGCCGACCGCGCCGAGGTGCGCGAGGCGGCCGCCGAGGCGGCGCTGCGCTGGGGCGCCGGCTCGGGCGCCTCGCGGCTGATCTCGGGGAACATGGAGCCGCACCGGGAGCTCGAGGCGCGGCTCGCCGCGTTCAAGGGCTATGAGTCGGCGCTGCTGTTCGGCTCCGGCTACCTCGCCAACACCGGGGTCATCGCCGCGCTCGCCGGCAGGGGCGAGGTCGTCTTCTCCGACGAGCTCAATCACGCCAGCATCGTCGACGGCTGCCGCCTCTCCCGCGCCGAGACCTTCGTCTACCGCCACGGCGACCTCGAACACCTCGCCTGGGCGCTCTACCACCAGCGCGGCCGCCCGGCCCTGATCGTCACCGACGGCGTCTTCTCGATGGACGGCGACGTGGCGCCGCTGTCCGAGCTGCTGGAACTGGCGCGCAGGCACAACGCGCGGCTGATGGTCGACGAGGCCCACGCGACCGGCGCGGTCGGCCCCGGCGGCCGCGGCTCGGTCGCCGCCGCCGGCCTCAGCGGCGAGGTCGACGTCGTCGTCGGCACCCTCGGCAAGGCCCTCGGCTCCTACGGCGCCTACGCCTGCGCCAACGCGGAGACGATCGACTTCCTCGTCAACTCCGCTCGCCCCTTCATCTTCTCCACCGCCCCCTCACCGCCGACGATCGGCGCCGCCCTGGCCGCCCTCGGCCTGCTCGAAGCCGAGCCGGAGCTGGTCGAGCGGCTGCAGGCGAATGCGCGCAGGCTGCGCACCGCGCTGGCAGCCGAGGGACTGGGAGTCGGCGCCGCGAAGACCCAGGTCGTCCCGGTCCACGTCGGCGAGGCCGAGGTGGCGATGGACCTGTGCGAGGCGGCCCTGCAGCGCCGGATCTTCGCGCAGGGGATCCGGCCGCCGACGGTGCCCGAGGGCTCGTGCCGGCTGCGCTGCACGGTGATGGCCACCCACACCGCCGAGGAGATGTCGCTGGCGGCCCGGCAAATCGGCGCCGCCGCCCGCGAGATCGGGCTCGCTCCCTCGCCCCGGGCCCTGAACGTCCGGGTTGCCTGAACTCGTGGCGGCGGCTTCGGAGCGCACGCCGGGCGTCTTCGTCACCGGCACCGGCACCGAAGTCGGCAAGACGGTGGTCGCCGCCGTCATAGCCCGAACTCTGGCGGCCGAAGGCAAACGCGTCGCCGTCTTCAAGCCCGCCGTCACCGGCCTCGAAGAGGAGGGCGAGACCGACCACGCCCTCCTGCGCCGCGCCTCCGGCTCGACCCAGAGCGACGAGCAAATCGCCCCCTACCGCTACGACCCCCCGGCCTCCCCCCACCTCGCCGCGGCGCTGGCGGGCGAGGAGATCGACCCCGAACGACTGCGCCAAGCCGCGCGCGACGCAGCGGAGGGCGCGGACGCGATCGTCTGCGAGGGAGTAGGCGGCCTCCTCGTCCCCCTCTCCCCCACCTATCTCATACGTGACCTAGCCGCCGACCTCGGCTACCCCCTGGTGATCGTTGCCTCTCCCGGCCTCGGCACGATCAACCACACCCTGCTGACGATCGAGTCCGCCCGCGCCGCCGGCCTAGAAGTCACCGCAGTCGTCCTCAACCCCTGGCCCGATGAGCCGAGCGAGATCGAGAACTCCAACCGCGAGACGATCGCCCAGCTGGGTGAGGTGGAGGTCCTGACCCTCCCCAAGCTTGACCTCAGCTACCCGGCGAGCTGGCCGGCGCTCCGCGTCTAGACGATGGCGTCAAAGCTGTCGTCGTTCAACTCGACGGTGAAGCCCGACGCTTCGGCGATCGCGGCTGCTCCCTCGGGATCGGTCGGCGGCTTCTTCGCCTGCAGCAGCGCTCGCGCCACGTCGCCGCGCACCGCCTTCGCCATGTGCGAGACGGCCTTGCGCTCTCCATCGCTCTCGGTGAAGGCGCGGACCGTCAGCAGCGTCGCCCGCTTCGGCTTCCACATCGTCGAGTAGGCGCCGGAGCGCATGTCGACGATCAGGTCGCCCTCCTCGTCGGGCAGCGCCTTGGCCAGCGCCGAACGCCAGTACTTCGCGAGCGGGCCGATGCCGTCCAGCTTCTTTTTGGGTGGGAGGCGGTAGTACGGGATTCGGTCGTTCGGCCGCACGAACCCCCACAGCGCGCTCGCGATCAGCACCTGTCGCTGGGCCTTCGCCGGTAGCTTCGGCACCTCCAGGCGTTTGTAGAGGACGCCGGTGTAGACCTCGGCCGCCGGCGCAGCGGGTGCCTCACGCAGGCTCGGGTCGAGCGCGTCGATCAGCTCTTCCCGCCTGCTTCCAAGCTCCTCGGCGAAAGCGAGCGAGTCAAGCTCAAGTGGCTCACCCGCCTCGGGGTGCGCCTTTCCTTCTGAAGGTGGGAGGAGGACCAGCACGGGCGGCAAGCTATGAGGGATTGGCGAACCCTGCATGGAAGACGGGTGGGAGGGGCCGTGGAGCAAGCGCGTCCGATTTTGAGCACAGCCCGCTGTGTTCCAAATCGGATGCGCCGCACGTCAGCGCTCGCCAATCGCGTAGGGGTTTCGCCAATCTTCTCCTAAGCCGCCTGCGCGGCCTCTTGGACCTCCTCGGCAGCGAGAGCCTCGCCGCCAGGGCTGGCCTCGGCTGCGGCCGCCTCGGCGCTGATGCCTTTCGCTTTGGACCGGATCGCGATGGCGCCGATCGCCGCACCCAGCAGGGCGACGAAAGCCGACACCGTCATCGCGTGGCCGAGCGCGTAGACGAAGGCTTCGCTGCCCGCCGCCATCACCTGCTTGGCCTGCGCCGGGTCGAGCCCCGGCACCTTCTGCACCGAGCCGCCGCCGAGCTGTTCGGAAACTGCGTCGCGCTGGGCGGCGCTCACGCCGCTGCCGCTCAGCAGCGAGTCGAGCTTGGAGCTGACCAGGCCCTGGAAGATCGCCCCGGTGACGGCGACCCCGAGGCTGCCGCCGACCATCCGGAACATCGAGAGGACGCCCGAGGCGATCCCGGCTTTCTGCACCGGCACCGCGTTCATCGCCGCGCTCGTCATCGGCGACATCGTCATCGCGATCCCGATGCCCAGCAGCATGAACCCGGGCAGCAGGTCGAGGTAGGTCGAGTCGACCGCGATCCGGCTGAAGCTGAACAGCGAGGCGGCGACGATCGTCAGCCCGATCGCGATCAGCCAGCGCGGCCCGAAGCGGTCGGAGAGCCGGCCGGCCACCGGCGCCACGCCGACGATCATCAGGGTCGAGGGCAGGAACCGCACCCCCGCTTCCAGCGGCGTGTAGCCGAGGATGTCCTGCATGTAGAGGGCGAGGAAGAAGAAGACGCCCAGCATCCCGAAGCTGATGATCATCGCCACGCAGACCGCGGCGAGGAAGTTGCGATCGCTGAGCAGGTCGAACTGGACCATCGGCGCCTTGACCCGGTTCTCGACCCAGACGAAGGCGGGCAGCGCCAGCGCGGCGCCCGCCAGCAGGGCGATGACCTCGGTCGAGCCCCAGCCCCAGCTGTTGCCCTCGACCAGGGCGAGGACCAGCGCGGTCAGGCCGACGGTGAGGACGCCGACGCCCGCGTAGTCGACCTCGCGCCCGACCGAGGTGTCGCGCGACTCGCGCACCGCGAACAGGGTCGCCAGCACGGCGCCGACGGCGACCGGGATGTTGACGTAGAAGATCGCCCGCCAGCTGACGTGCTCGGTGAGGAAGCCGCCGAGCACCGGCCCGACCGCCAGCGCCAGGGCCGAGACGCCGGCCCAGGTCCCCATCGCCTTGCCGCGCTCGTGGGGCGGGAAGGCGTCGGTGATGATCGAGAGCGTGCCCGGCATCATCAGCGCCGCGCCGACGCCCTGGACCACGCGGCTGATCACCAGCGCGGTCTCGTCGGGCGCGAAGCCGGCGGTCGCCGAGGACAGCGCGAAGATCACCACGCCGCTGATGAACATCAGCCGCCGGCCGAAGATGTCGCCGAGCCGGCCGCCGGTTGCCAGCAGCACCGCGAAGGAGAGCGTGTAGCCGTTGATCGTCCACTCGAGGCCGCTGATCGAGGCCCCCAGGTCCTTCTGGATCGAGGGCAGGGCGACGTTCACGATCGTGTTGTCGAGCATGATCATGAACAGCGCGAAGCACATCGCGCCGAGGGTCCACCACTTGCGGTTGTCGTCGGTGATCAGGTGGCTGTATCGCGTCAAGGGCGATCACTTCCCTTCAGGTGCTCGTAGGTCTGCAGCAGGTCCTCGCGGTCCATCAGCGCCTCGACCGCGGCGTCGAGCTTGCGACGCTGGGAAGCGCTGAGGGTCGCGACGAAGGATTCGATTCCGGCCAGGCGGACGGTGACGAGGGTGGCGACCAGCCTCTTGCCCTTCGGCGTGATCTTCACCCGGCGCACGCGGCGGTCCAGCGGGTCCTCGACCCGGCTCGCCAGCTTCGCCTTCACCAGCGCGTCGACCGCGCGGCTCATCGAGGGCACCGAGACGCCGAACAGCTCGGCCAGGTCGCTGACCTGCCAGGCCTCGGCCTCATGCCCGAGCCCGCCGAGCTCGAGCAGCACCTTGCACTGGGTCATCGACAACCCCGTCTGCTCGATCACCCGCAGCTGGTTGCCGCGGTCGTAGAGGAAGACGTGGTGCATCAGCGCGGTCAACCGCGCGGCGCTGTCCTGCTCAGCCGGCCCGACCTCTTTCCGAGCGGCCTCCTCGATCGCCTTCACATCGGTCGCATGCATGAGGACAATAGTTGCACGTGTGCAACCTTTTCGGAAGAGCAATATTTGTTGTGTGAGCAAGATCACGTCAGTCACAGAATTGCGCTGCTCGCTTACGGCACCTCACCGCCCCCTTTGACGCAGAAAGGGGGGAGGAGTACGCTCCGACCACGTTTATCCGGCGGTTCGGGGGTAGCTCCCTCGCACGAAAAGACCCGCTTTGGCGGGTCTTCGTGGATTCAGGCGCGGAGAAGCGGCGAACGCGCGGCCTATTGCGCCTCGCCATCGAAGTAGTTGACCTTGCTCTCGCGGCGGACGATCACGTCAGCCTCTGGGTCGCCGGTCCAGACCCCGACCTTGTCGCTGTCGGGGTAGACGGTGGCGGTGGGGACGACGACGGTGGAGAACATGAGGACGCGGGCGGTCTCCTCGGTCTCGTTGCGGATGCCGTGCGCCCCCTCGGGGCCCTTCGGGAAGAAGACGGCGTCCCAGGGCTCGAGCCGCTCTGCGCCCTCCGGCGTGCGCAGGGTCGGGTTGCCCTCGAGCACCAGCAGCCACTCCTCCTCCCCGCACTCGTAGTGGTAGGGACAGACCGCCTGGCCCGGCGGGAGCTCGTAGACGCTGATGCCCGACTCCTCCGG
>DASUWV010000043.1:0-22516 GCA_036378275.1 Solirubrobacterales bacterium
TGCAGCTCGCGGGATTCGAGATCGACGTGATCGGGACTCCCGGCCACTCGCCCGACCACGTCACGTATTCGATCGCGGAGGAGAAGGCGATCTTCTCCGGCGACGTCCTCTTCCAGGGCTCGGTCGGCCGGGTCGACCTGCCGGGCGGCGACGGCCCGACCCTGCTGGCCTCGATCGCGAAGCTGATCGACGCCTACCCGGAGGAGACCGTCGTCCATCCCGGCCATATGGGGCTGACCACGCTCGGGGCCGAGCGGGCGACCAATCCCTTCCTCGGCTCGCTGACGCGGTAGGGACAGCGCGCGGCTTCACTTGGGCGCGCCGACGGTTCTGTAGGCACTAAGGTCGCGCGGACGATGGCGAGCAAGTTCCAGGCACCGAGAGGGACCTTCGACGTCCTGCCCGAGCAGGCGCGGCCGCGGCGCGCGCTCGAGCGCGCCGCGGCCGAGATCTTCGGCCGCGCCGGCTACGAGCCGATCGCGACCCCGGTCTTCGAGGACACCGACCTGTTCGAGCGCGGCGTCGGCCGGTCGACCGACATCGTCCGCAAGGAGATGTTCACCTTCGAGGACAAGGGCGGGCGCAGCCTCACCCTGCGGCCCGAGGGGACCGCCTCGATCTGCCGCGCCTACCTCGAGCACGGGATGCAGAAACTGGCGCAGCCGGTGAAGCTCTTCTACCTCGGCCCGTTCTTCCGCCACGAGCGCCCGCAGGCCGGCCGCTACCGCCAGTTCCACCAGCTCGGGGTCGAGTGCATCGGCACCGACTCGCCGCTCGCCGACGCCGAGGCGATCATGCTCCTCTCCGACCTGCTGGGCGAGATGGGCGTGCCGGGGGTGGAGCTGCGGCTCGGGAGCCTCGGCTCCTTCGAGGCCCGTCGCTCCTACCTCGAGGACCTGAAGGCGCACCTGCACGCGCACGAGGGCGAGCTCCCCAAGGACGTCCGGGAGCGGATCGACGTCAACCCACTGCGCGCCTTCGACTCCGACGACGAGGGAACGCGGGGGGTGATGGCGAGCGCGCCGACGATCGTCGGGCGGCTCGAGGGCGAGGACGCCGAGCACTTCGAGCAGGTGCGGGCGCTGCTCGACGCCGCCGGCATCGCCTACGTCGTCGACCCGACCCTGGTCCGCGGCCTCGACTACTACACGCGCACGATCTTCTCCTTCGTCTGCGACCGGCTCGGGGCGCAGTCGGAGATCGGCGGCGGCGGCCGCTACGACGGGCTGATCGAGCAGCTCGGCGGGGCGCCGACGCCGGCGGTCGGCTTCGCCGCCGGGATCGAGCGGATCCTGCTGGCGCTTGGAGAGGAGGAGGTCGAGCAGCCCCGGAACAAGGTCTTTATCTCGTATGAACGCGAGGACGCCGAGAAGGCGGTTGCCCTTCTCAGCGATCTGCGGCACGCGGGTTTTTCAGCCGAGGTCGATCTTGCCGGACGGGGGCAGAAGGGACAGCTGAAGCACGCCAATCGCATCGGCGCAAAGTTCGTCGTTTTCCTCCACGGCGAGTCCACTGAGTTACGGAACATGGACAGCGGGGAGCAGCGGCCGGTCAAATTGGCGAACCTTGCGGAGGAGATGAAGGGATTGAATTCGTGAGGGAGGCGGCGCCGTCCCTGCGCGCCAACGCCTACCGCGACGCCTGGTGCGGCCAGGTGCTGCCCGACCGGGTCGACTCGGAGGTGCGGGTCGCCGGCTGGGTCAACCGCCGCCGCGACCACGGCGGGCTGATCTTCATCGACCTGCGCGACCGCACCGGCATCGTCCAGCTCGTCTTCAACCCCGACAGCTCCGGCACCTCCTTCGAGCTCGCCCACAAGCTGCGGGCCGAGGACGTGCTGAGCGCTCGCGGCAACGTCGTCCGCCGCTCCGAGGAGACCGTCAACCCCGACCTCGCCACCGGCGAGGTCGAGCTGCTGGTCACCGAGGCCGCGCTGCTGGCCGACGCCGCGACGCCCCCCTTCCAGGTCGAGGGGTTCAGCGGCGAGGCCGGCGAGGACACGCGCCTGCGCTACCGCTACCTCGACCTGCGCCGCGAGCAGATGCAGCAGGCGATGCAGCTCCGCCACCGGGTGGTGGCGGCGATGCGCGAGTTCCTCGGCGGCGAGGGCTTCCTCGACATCGAGACCCCCGTGCTGACCCGCTCGACGCCTGAGGGCGCGCGCGATTTCCTCGTCCCCAGCCGCCAGCAGCAGGGCTCCTTCTACGCGCTGCCGCAGTCGCCGCAGCTGTTCAAGCAGCTGCTGATGATCTCCGGCTTCGAGCGCTACTTCCAGATCGCCCGCTGCTTCCGCGACGAGGCGACCCGCGCCGACCGCCAGGCCGAGTTCACCCAGCTCGACGTCGAGATGTCCTTTGTCGAGGCCGAGGACGTGATCGCGGTCAACGAGCGGCTGCTGGCGCACGTGTTCGCGCAGGTCGGCGGGCCGGCGATCGAGACCCCGATGCAGCGGATGCCCTTCGACGAGGCGATGGACCGGTTCGGCACCGACCGCCCGGACCTGCGCTTCGGGCTCGAGCTGGTCGATCTCGGCGACGCCCTGAAGGAGACCGAGTTCAAGGTCTTCCGCTCGGTGCTGGACGGCGGCGGCGCGATCCGCGGCATCAACGCCGGCCGCCGCGAGCTGCCGCGCTCCGAGCTCGACGGCCTGATCTCCCGTGCCCAGGAGCTGGGAGCGAAAGGCCTCGTCTGGGCCTTCCGCGAGGGCGAGGGCTGGCGCTCGCCGACCGCCAAGTTCCTCAGCGAGGGGGAGCTCGCCGACCTCAACCGGCGCCTCGGCGCCGAGGAGGGGGACCTGCTGCTCCTGGTCGCCGACAAGCGCCCGGTCGCCAACGCGGTGCTGGGCCAGCTGCGACTCGACCTGGGGGAGAAGTTCGGCCTGATCGACGAGAACGAGCACCGGCTCGTCTGGATCGTCGACTGGCCGCTGCTGGAGTGGAACGAGGACGAGCAGCGCTGGGACGCGATGCACCACCCGTTCACGGCCCCTGCCGGCGAGTTCGACCCCGATAACCCGGGCGCGGCGCGGGCTCAGGCCTACGACGTGGTCTGGAACGGGCAGGAGCTGGGCGGCGGCTCGATCCGCATCCACAGTGCCGAGGTGCAGCAGAACGTCTTCGAGGCTCTCGGCATCCATCGCGAGACGGCGGAAGCGCGCTTCGGCTTCCTGCTCGAGGCGCTGCGCTACGGCGCCCCGCCGCACGGCGGCATCGCCTACGGCGTCGACCGCATCGTCCAGCGCCTCTCCGGCGCGGAGACGATCCGCGACGTGATCGCCTTCCCGAAGACCGCCTCCGGCTTCGACCTGCTGACCGGCGCCCCGGCCCCGGTCGACGAGTTGCAGCTGCGCGAGCTCGGCGTCGCCATCCACAAACCGAAACTGCCCGGACACTGACATGGCCCTGCGGGACTGGATTCCCCGCAGATGGCGCCCGGCTCCGGGGCCCGGCCAGACGCCGGTCCACGTCGACGACCCCAGCTACGACGGCTGGGAGGTCGTGCGCGACTTCGGCGACGTCCGCACCGCCCGCGCCTGGCACCAGTCGCTGATCGAGGCCGGCTTCGACGCCGTCCTCACCTCCGACTGGCCGATCGACCGCTTCGGCCGCGGCGACATCTCCCTGCGCGTGCCGCCGGAGAGCTGGAGCGAGGCCGAGTGGCACCTCTCCAACCTGGACGATTAGGTGGTTTGGCCGCGGCGCTCCGGTGGTAACTTTGCACCAGGCTCGAACCCGTACGAGAGCCGTCTCACCGTTTG
This sequence comes from Solirubrobacterales bacterium, assembly GCA_036378275.1. Taxonomy (GTDB): domain Bacteria; phylum Actinomycetota; class Thermoleophilia; order Solirubrobacterales; family 70-9; genus VAYN01. The sequence goes on from DASUWV010000043.1 coordinate 3,758, forward strand.
ACCCAACACAAACGGCGCGGGAGCTGAAAAGTCTCCGGATCCCTTGGGATTCGGGGCAGGCACCCACCTTCACATGAAGGGATCAAAGCCAGAGGCGGCAACGGCGGGTTGGGGCCTTCTTTTGTTGAGTCTGCCGAGGGAGGCGGGGCGGTCGCCTGGCAGAGGCGGACCGGCGCGATGCGGCGTCCTCAGTCGCCCAAATAGCGCATCCGACTTTTGCCCCACCGGGGTGGGGTCTGAGTCGGATGGGCGCACACCTACGTTGCTCAGTGGGTGCGCGTGGGGGACGGGCTGCGAGGTGGATGCGGTTGTCGCTTTACCCTTGACGAATGGAGCGGGAGCTTTTCGAGAGCTATCTGCGCGATGAGAGCCGGCTTGGGCCGGTAGCTGAAGGTGCCTTCGTCGGGTCTGCCGGCGGCGCTGCATGCGGCGATCTTTCGCGGATTTCCTTCTTGGTTGAGGACGGTCGGATCTGCTCGGTCACCTTCGACGCCGAGGGCTGCGGTGCCACTCGTGCGGCCACGGCCGCAGTCGCGGAGATGGTCGATGGCTCTCCTGTTCTAGAGGCTGCTCTGATCGATATAGACACGGTCGACGAGGCAATTGGGGGCCTGACCCCCGCCAAGCGCCACGCCGCCCAGCTCGCCACCGACGCCCTTCACCGCTCCCTCCAAGGTGTCGCCTCCTCGTCCCTACCTCTGGCAGACGGCTCGAACCGTGTCGCAGTCGCCATGTCCGGCGGCGTCGACAGCGCTGTCGCCGCGCTGCTCGCCCGCGAGGGAGGCGCCGAGGTGGTCGGCGTCACGGTCAAGCTCTGGACCGACCCCGAGACCGACGGCGCCAAGGCCTGCTGCTCGCCCGAGGCCGTCCTCGGCGCCCGCGCGCTCGCGCATCAGCTCGGGATCCCGCACTTCACGCTCGACCTCGAGGAGGACTTCCGCCACCGTGTCGTCGAGCGCTTCATCGGCGGCTACGCCGACGGGCGCACGCCGAACCCCTGCATCCTCTGCAACGGCGAGGTGCGGCTGGCGGCGATGGTCGATCTCGCCGAGCGGCTCGGGGCCGAGCGCCTGCTGACCGGCCATTACGCCCGTATCGTCGAGGACGCCGACGGGCCGCTGCTAGCGACCGCCGCCGACCGGGCCAAGGACCAGAGCTACATGCTCGCCGCCCTGCCGACCGAGCTGCTCGGCCGCCTCGGCTTCCCGCTCACCGACATGACCAAGAGCGAGGTGAGGGAGATCGCCGCCCGCCACGACCTCGCCGTCGCCCGCAAGGCCGAGAGCCAGGACCTCTGCTTCCTCGCCGGCCAGGGCAAGCGCGGCTTCCTCCGCCGCCACGGCGGCCTGCGCGAGCGCGAGGGCGCGATCCTCGACTCCGCCGGGCGCACCCTCGGCCGCCACCGCGGCCATCACGACTTCACCGTCGGCCAGCGCCGCGGCATCGGCGTCTCCGCGCCGGAGGCGCTCTACGTGCTCGCCACCGACGCCGCCGCCAACACGGTCACCGTCGGCACCAGGGCCGAGTTGGAGCAGCGCAGCGTCCGGGTCCGCGACGCGGTCCTCCACCGCGACGGCGCCGCGGTCGACGCGGTCAAGCTCCGCTACCGCTCCCGAGCCTTCCCCGCCACCGTCTCGGCAGCGGGGAGAGGTCGGCACTTCTCCCTGGAAATCGAGCTCGGCGAGCCCTTCGCTGGCGTCGCCCCGGGGCAGACGGCGGTGCTCATGGCCGGCGAGAAGATCGTCGGCCACGGCACCATCGCCGCTTGACGCTCAGGCGGTCGTGCTGCTCGAAACCGTCGCGGCTTCTTCCTTGCGCTGCTGAGCGACCGATTTGACGCAGCGGCTGAACGCCGTGCCCTTTTCGCCATGGGGCGTGTGCTTCTTGCTCAGCCCTTTGCACGCCTGCTTGGGAGTCAGGTCGGGCTGGTTGGCAGCCCGTTTGTGCGCCAGCACGCAGCGGCTGAACGCGGTGCCCTTCTCGCCTTTGACGTGTTTCTTGCTTTCGCCCCGGCACCAGTAGCCGTAGGCGTGGCCTTTGGGCGGGCTCTTGGGGCCTTGCGGGGTTTCGGGGTGGTATTCCGGCTGATAGGAGACAGCCCCGGCCATTGCGGGCAACAGGCCCATCACCAGCACCGCCAAGCCCACCACGAGCTTCGGATGCAGCTTCATCATTGCCTCCTTAGGCAGTGGTCCGACAATCAAGTCCTTCCCTGAAACGCAGGACCCCATGCGCATGTAAGGGGTGACTTTCGCGCACGCCGCCCCGAATCGGACAAATATTTAGGCTTCCTAACATGAGGGCGAAGGAGATCCGGGACACCTACCTGTCGTTCTTCAGCGAGCGCGGGCACGAGATCGTCCCCTCCGCATCGCTGGTGCCGTCGGTCCACGACCCCTCGGTCCTCCTCACCACGGCGGGGATGCAGCCGTTCAAGCCCTACTTCCTCGGGCGCGAGCAGCCGCCGGCGCCGCGCCTCGCCGACGTGCAGAAATGCTTCCGCACGACCGACATCGAGGAGGTCGGCAATACCGCCCGCCACATGACCTTCTTCGAGATGCTCGGCAACTGGAGCTTCGGCGACTACTTCAAGGCCGAGTCGATCCCCTGGGGCTGGGAGCTCTCGACCCAGGGCTTCGGGATGGACCCCGAGCGGATCTGGGTGACCGTGTTCGGCGGCGACGAGGATCTGGGCCTGGGTCCCGACGAGGAGGCGATCGAGATCTGGCGCGCCACCGGGGTGCCGGAGGAGCGGATCGTCCGGCTCGGCCGCGAGGACAACTTCTGGCAGGCGGGCCCGACCGGCCCCTGCGGCCCCTGCTCGGAGCTCTACCTCGACCGCGGCCCCGAGTTCGGCGCCGAGGGCGAGCGGCCGGGCGACGACACCGACCGCTTCCTCGAGTTCTGGAACCACGTCTTCATGAGCTACGACCTCGACGAAGACGGCGGCCTGACCGAGCTGCCGATGAAGAACATCGACACCGGGATGGGGCTCGACCGGATGGCGGCGATCCTCCAGGACGTCCCCTCGGTCTTCGAGACCGACCACGTGCGGCCGCTGGTCGACCTCGCCGAGGAGCTCTCCGCCCGCCGCTACGACGAGGGCGGCCCGGTCACCCGGGCGATGCGGATCGTCGCCGACCACAGCCGCGGCGCCGCCTTCCTGATCGCCGACGGCGTCGTCCCCTCCAACGAGGACCGCGGCTACATCCTGCGCCGGATCATGCGCCGGGCGATCCAGCAGGGCCGCACCCTCGGCCTCGAGGCGCCCTGGCTCGGCCGCTTCGCCGAGCGGACGATCGAGCTGATGGGCGACGACTACCCCGAGCTGGTCGCCGAGCGGGAGAACATCGGCCGCTGGGTCCGCGACGAGGAGGAGAGCTTCGGCCGCACGCTCGAGCGCGGCACCGAGCTGCTGGAGCGGCTGATCGCCGAAGCCAAGGAGTCCGAGACCTCCTGGATCGACGCCGCCGCGGCCTTCAAATTGCACGACACCTACGGCTTCCCCTACGACCTGACCAAGGAGCTTCTGGCCGAAGAGGGGCTCTCGGTCGACGACCAGGGCTTCGAGGAGCTGATGGAGGAACAGCGGGCGCGGGCGCGGATGGCGAGCGCCACCGCCCACGGCTCCGAGGACACCCACGAGCGCGTGATGGCCTTCGCCGAGCAGGCCCCGCCGACTCGCTTCGTCGGCTACGAGACGCTGCGCGCCACCACCGGGCTCGCCGCGGTCGAGGCGGTCGACGGCAAGGCGCTGGTGAAGCTCGAGGAGAGCCCGTTCTACGCCGAGGGCGGGGGGCAGGTCGCCGACTCCGGCGTGCTGCGCTGGGGCGGCGACGAGGCCCGTGTGGTCGACGTCTACCGCGTCGGCGAGGACCAGGCGCTCGAGGTCGAGCCGAGCGGGGCGGCGATCGAGCCCGGGGTCGCGGTCGAGGCGGAAGTCGACGCCGAGACGCGCCACGCGACGATGCGCAACCACACGGCGACGCACCTCCTGCACGCGGCGCTGCGCGAGCGCCTCGGCACCCACGTCCGTCAGGCCGGCTCCGCCGTCCGCCCCGACAAGCTGCGCTTCGACTTCACCCACGGCCAGGCGCTCTCCCCCGAGGAGCTGCGCGACGTCGAGGACCGGGTCAACGAGTGGATCAAGGCGAGCCGGCCGGTGCGCTGGCTGAACATGAACCGAGCCGAGGCCGAAGAGCTGGGCGCGATGGCCCTGTTCGGCGAGAAATACGGCGAGTGGGTGCGGGTGGTCGAGGTCGACTCGGTCTCGCGCGAGCTCTGCGGCGGCACTCACGTCGCCAACACCGCCGAGTGCGGCATCTTCAAGATCACCTCCGAGGGCTCGAGCGCCGCCAACGTGCGCCGGGTCGAGGCGATCACCGGCCCCGCCGCGATCGACTGGTTCCGCGAGCGCGAGGCGCAGCTGCGCGAGGCGGGCGAGGCGCTCGGCAACGCCCAGGACCCGGTGGCGGCGGCGCGGCGCGCGGCGGAGCAGCTGAAGGAGGCGGAAAGCGTCCAGAAGCGCGAGGCGGAAAGGCGCCTGCGGGAGGACTTCCAAAGCTTCCTGGAGGAGGCCAAGGAGGTGGCAGGGGTCCGGGTGATAGCGCCAAGCTCGCCGCTGCCGGCGGACGGCAAGCAGCTCCGGAGCCTGGCGAAGGAACTGCTGTCGGCGACGGGGGACGGTCCGGTCGCGGTGATGCTGGGTGGCGTGGCGGGCGAGAAAGCCGGGATGATCATCCTTCTCTCCCCGGCGGCGGTCGAGAGGGGGCTCTCGGCGGCTGACCTGATCGCAGCGGCGGCCCCGCACATCGGAGGCGGGGGCGGCGGCGATGCCGAACTGGCCCAGGCGGGCGGAAGAGACTCGGAGAAGCTCGGCGAGGCGCTGGAAGCGGCGGAGCGCTTGATCGAGCAAGAGGCCGGTTAGTGCGGGTGCTCGCCCTCGATCACGGGACGGTCCGCATCGGCTGCGCCCTCTCGGACCCCAGCGGCACCCTGGCGACGCCGCTGCCGGTGATCGAACCGCCGGAGGCGCGCGCGGTCGCCGAGCTGGTCGAGGAGCACGGGGTGGAGCGGGTCGTCGTCGGCCTGCCGCTGCACCTCAGCGGCGAGGAGGGGAGCCAGGCGGCTCTCGCCCGCACGTTCTGCCACGAACTCGAAGCGATCCTCTCGGTCCCGGTCGAGACCTACGACGAGCGGCTGACCAGCCGCATGGCCGACGCCAGCCGCCGCGACGGAGCCGGCGCCGCCCGCGACTCGATTGCCGCCGCGCACCTGCTCGAGTCCTACCTGGCGAGCAGGTCATGAGCGACGACTGGCTCAAGGGCGACCCGTTCGCCGATCCTGACGACCCGGCCGCGCGCGAGCGCGAGCAGCGCCGCCGCGAACGGGAAGAGAGGCGGCGGGCGAAGGTCACTCGACAGCCTGACCCCGAGCCGAAGCCCGAGCCCAAACCGGAGCCGACTCCTGCGCCCGTGCCGGTCGCCACCGAGGCCGCCTACCACGACGAGGGCGACCCCGAGATGGCCGGCGCCGCCCGCAACGGGCACCGCCCCGGCGACGGAAGCGGCAGCCGCCGCAGTGGAGTCCTCGGCGCGCTCGCCCGCCACCCGCTCCGGATCTTCGCGGTCCTCGCGCTGCTGTTCGTCGCCTGGTTCCTCTTCGAGCTCTTCCAGCCGTTCCACAGCGAGGGGAGCGGACGCGTAGCGGTGACGATCCCGAAGGGAGCGAGCGTCAGCGAAATCGGCGACCTGCTCGACGAAAAGGGCGTGATCGACGACTCGACCTTCTTCCAGATCCGCGCCCGGCTCGAAGGCAAGAGCGGGACTCTCTACTCCGGCAACTTCACCCTCGCCCACGGGATGAGCTACGCCGCCGCCCTCGACGCGCTCTCCCAGCCGCCGGTCAAGCGCACGATCACGGTGACGATCCCCGAGGGCTACAGCCGCCCGCAGGCCGCCCAGTTGGTCGAAGAAGACGGCCTCCCCGGCAGCTACACCAAGGCGACGGTCAAGTCCAAGTACCTGAACCCGGCCCGGTACGGAGGCAAGGGGGCGAAGGACCTCGAGGGCTTCCTCTTCCCCGACACCTTCGAACTGAAGCCGAACGCCCCGGTGGCCGCCCTCGTCCGGCTGCAGCTGCAGGACTTCAAGCGGCGGATCAAGGGCGTGGACATGAAGTACGCGCGGTCGAAGAACCTCACCACCTACGACGTGCTGACCATCGCCTCGATGGTCGAGCGCGAGGCCGGCGTCCCGAGCCAGTTCAAGGACGTCGCCTCGGTCATCTACAACCGCCTGCACGAAGGGATGCCGCTGGGGATCGACGCGACGATCCGCTTCGCCACCGGCAACTACACGAAGCCGCTGACCGAATCGGAACTGGCAATCGATTCGCCTTACAACTCGCGCAACCACGTCGGCCTGCCGCCGGGGCCGATCGACAGCCCGGGCCTGGAAGCGATCGAAGCGGCGGCGCACCCGGCGAAGACCGGCTACCTCTTCTACGTGACGACCCCCGGCGCCTGCGGCAAGCTCACCTTCGCCAGGACCGAAGCCGAATTCGAAGCCGCGGTCCACAAGTACAACTCGGCGCGGGAAGCGGCCGGCGGCAACTCGCCGACCAGCTGCGGGGAATAGGCGATGCCACGCCTGGCGGTGATCGGCCACCCGGTCTCGCACTCGCGCTCGCCGGCGATGCAGAACGCGGCGCTGGGGGCGCTGGAGCTGTGGGACTGGGAGTACGAGGCGATCGACGTCGCCCCCGAGGGCTTCGAGACGAGGGTGCAGGAAATGGCCTGGGAAGACTTCGCCGGCGCCAACGTCACCGTCCCCCACAAGGAGGCGGCGCTGGCGCTGGCCGACGCGGCGAGCGAAGCCTCGCGGCAGATCGGCGCCGCCAACACGCTCGTCTTCGCCGAGGGCCGGATCGAGGCCCACAACACCGACGCCGACGGCCTGCTGGCCTCGCTGCCGGTCACGCCGCGGGGGCGGCGGGCGCTGGTCCTGGGCGCGGGCGGAGCCGCCCGGGCGGTGATCTGGGCGCTGCTATGGGAAGGAGCCGAGGTAGAGGTCTGGAACCGCACCGCCGAGAAAGCGGCGGCGCTCTGCGCCGAGCTGGGAGGGGCGGCGGTGACCGATCCCCGCCAGGACGCCTACGAGCTGATCGTCAACACCAGCGCCGCCGGCCTCGGGGGCGAGGACCCGTTCGAGCACCTGCCGCTGGAGCCCGACCTCTTCGCGGCCGGCCAGACGATCGTCGACATGGTCTACGGCGAGCGGTGCAGCCCGCTGCTCGCCGCCGCCGAGGCGGCCGGCGCCGAGACCGTCGACGGCCTCGAGATCCTCGTCCAGCAGGGCGCGCGGTCGCTGGAAATCTGGACCGGCTGCGAGCCGGACCTCGGCGTGATGCGCCGCGCCGCAGAGCGCCGATAGCCTTGGCGCGATGACGACGTTCCGTTTCACCACCGCGGGGGAGTCGCACGGGCCCGGGCTCGTGGCGATCGTCGAGGGCATGCCGGCGGGCCTGGAGCTCGACCGCGAGGCGCTCGACCGCGACATGGCGCGGCGCCAGCTCGGCCACGGGCGCGGCGGCCGGATGAAGATCGAGACCGACACGGTCGAGGTCCGCTCCGGCGTCCGCCACGGCCGCACGCTCGGCAGCCCGATCGCGCTGCTGGTCGCCAACCGCGACTACGCCAACTGGGAGGAGCGGATGAACCCCTGGCCGGTCGAGGGATTCGAGCCCGACGAGGTGCACCTGCCGCGGCCCGGCCACGCCGACCTGGTCGGCGCCCAGAAATACGGCCACACCGACATCCGCAACGTGCTCGAGCGCGCCAGCGCCCGCGAGACCGCTGCCCGCGTCGCCGCCGGCACGATCGCCCGCTCCTTCCTCGCCCGGCTCGGGGTCGCGATCCACAGCCACGTTCTGCAGATCGCCTCGGTCCGCGCGCCCGAGCGTCCGGACCTGAAGCCGGAGGACTTCGCCAACGTCGACGAGGATCCGGTCCGCTGCCTCGACCCGGAGGCGAGCAGGGCGATGGTCGAGGAGATCAACCGCCTGCGCAAGGCGAACGAGAGCCTCGGCGGCAGCTTCGAGGTGCTCGTCTTCGGCCTCGTCCCCGGGGTCGGCTCCCACATCTCCTGGGAGGACCGCCTCGATGGCCGCCTCGCCGGCGCCGTCGCCTCGATCCAGTCGATCAAGGGCGTCGCCATCGGCGAAGCCTGGGACGTCGCCGGCCGCCCCGGCTCCGAGGCCCACGACGAGATCCTCTGGTCGGAGGCGCGCGGCTACTACCGCGAGACCAACCACGCGGGCGGCCTCGAGGGCGGGATGACCAACGGCCTGCCGCTCTCGGTGCGGGCGGCGATCAAGCCGATCTCGACCCTGACCAAGCCGCTGCGCTCGGTCGACACCGAGACCAAGCAGCCGGCGCAGGCGCTGCGCGAGCGCACCGACTCGACCGTGGTCCCGGCCGCCGCCGTCGTCGCCGAGGCGATGGTGGCGCTGACCCTCGCCCGCGCCTACCGCGAGAAGTTCGGCGGCGACCACATCGACGACGTGCTCGCCGCCCTCGAGGCTTACAAGCGCCGCATCGACTTCAAGGGCTGAGGGCCGTGCGGCCGGCGATCGTCTTCATCGGCTTCATGGGGGCGGGCAAGTCGACCGCGCTCGCCGCCGCCCGCGCGGCGGGGCTGGAGACGACCGAGATCGACGAGCTGATGGAGCACGAGCTCGGCAAGCCGATCCGCCGGGCCTTCGAGGAGGACGGGGAGGAGGCGTTCCGTGCCCGCGAGGCCGAGGTCGTCGGCAGGCTGCTGGAGGAGGCCGACGGCGGCGCGATCGCCCTCGGCGGCGGCAGCGTCCTCTCGGAGCGGATCCGCGCCGCGCTCGGCCGCCACGTCGTCGTCTGGCTGGAGATCGACGCGCCCGAGGCCTGGCGGCGGATCGAGGGCTCGGAGCGGCCGCTGGCGACGAGCGAGGGCGACGTCGAGCGCCTCCTGGCCGCGCGCCTGCCGCTCTACGAAGAGCTCGCCGACGCGATCGTGCCGATGTCCGACATCGAGGCGGTCGGGCGGGCGCTGCCGGCGATCCAGGAGCTGGCCGAGATGCCGGAGGGGACGAAGCTGCTGTGGGCGTCGAGCCAGTCGGGGGACTACCCGATCCTGGTCGGCGCCGAGATCCTCGAGACCGGCTGGTGGCCGCTGGAGGGCCGCCGCTTCTGCGTCACCGACCGCGAGGTGGCGCCGCGCTTCGCCGGGCTGGTCGCTCCCCTCGCGGGTGCGGTCGAAGTCGAACCGGGGGAGGGGGCGAAGACGATGGGCTGGGCCGAGGAGGTCCTGCGCGCCCTCGCCCAGCAGGGGATGAGCCGCGAAGACCACATCGTCGCCCTCGGCGGCGGCGTCGTCGGTGACCTCGCCGGCTTCTGCGCCCACCTCTACCAGCGCGGGGTCCCCGTCGTCCACGTGCCGACGACCCTGGTCGCCCAGGTCGATTCCGCCTACGGCGGCAAGACCGGCGTCGACCTGCCCGAGGGCAAGAACTACGCCGGTGCCTACCAGCTGCCGGCCGCCGTCCTCGCCGACACCGCGACGCTGCGGACGCTGCCGCCGCAGGAGCTCGCCGCCGGCTTCGTCGAGGTGCTGAAGACCGGCCTGCTCGCGGGCGGCCCGCTCTGGGAGCGGGTGCGCGGGATCGAGCAGCTTGACCCCGACGAGCTCGCCGACGTCGTCTTCGCCTGCGCCCGCTACAAGTGCGCGGTGGTCGCCGCCGACGAGCGCGACAGCGGCCTGCGCAACGTGCTCAACCTCGGCCACACGGTAGGTCACGCGATCGAGGCGGCGAGCGACTACAGCCGCTACCGCCACGGCGAGGCGATCTCGATCGGCCTGCTGGCGGCGCTGCGCCTCTCGGAGGCGCCGGCGCTGCGCGACGAGTGCGAAGCGATCCTCAGCCGCTTCGGACTGCCGGTGCGGCTCGACCCGGCGATCCCGGTCGAGGACGTCCTCGGCACCCTCCAGCGCGACAAGAAGCGGACCGCCGCCGGCGTCGGCTTCGTCCTCCTCTCCGAGCCGGGCCGGCCCCGGATCGGCCAGCTGGTCGACCCGGCTAAGGTCAGGGCTGCCGTGGAGGAGCTCTACTAGTGCCGACCGTCAGCAATCGCGTCGCCGTCCTGCACGGGGTCAACTTCGACGTCCTCGAGCGCCGGGACGCCTCGATCTACGGCGGCATCTCGCTCTCGCAGCTGGAGGCGATGATCTCGGGCTGGGCGCGCGAGCTGGGGCTGGAACCGATCTTCTTCCAGACCAACGCCGAGGGCGAGTTCTGCGAATACCTGCACCGCTCGGTCGACCTCGCCGATTCGGCGATCGTCAACGCCGGCGCCTGGACCCACTACAGCCGCGCGATCGCCGACGCGCTGGAGCTGACGGGGCTGCCGACGGTCGAGGTCCACCTCTCCGACGTCGAGGCGCGGGACGACTGGCGCAAGCTCTCGGTCTTCGAGGGCCTCGTCCTCGCCAAGGTCTCCGGCAAGGGCCCCGACGGCTACCGCGACGCCTTGGAGCTGCTCGCCCGCGAGCTCGGGGTCGCGGGCTGATGCGCGGCCGCGGCGAGCGGCTGGAGCAGGCGCTGGCCGAGCGGGAGCTCGACCGGATGCTGGTCACTGACCTCACCAACGTCCGCTACCTGACCGGCTTCACCGGCACCAACGAGGCCTGCATCTGCGGCCCCGGCGTGCGCCTCCTCCTCACCGACTTCCGCTACACCGAGCGCGCCGAAGCCGAGGTCGAGGGGTGGGAGACGGTGACCCTCGCCGCCGACTGGCTGGGCAGGATCGCCGAGCGCCTGGAGGGCAGGGTCGGCTTCGAGGACGACCAGATGTCGGTGCGGCTGCTGGAAAAACTGAAGGAGAAGCTGGCCGACGGGGTGGAGATGGTCGCCGCCGGCGGGCGGGTCGAGGAGCTGCGCCGGGTCAAGGACGCCGGCGAGCTCGCCCTGATCGAGGAGGCATCGAAGCTGGCCGACGAGGTCTGGCGCTGGAGCGTGGAACAGGGCCTGGCCGGCCGCAGCGAGCGCGAGGTGGCCCGCGCCGCCGAGGCGCGGATCCGCGAGCACGGCGGCGATCCCTCCTTCCCGGCGATCGTCGCCGCCGGCCCCAACGGGGCGCTGCCGCACGCCGAGCCCGGCGAGCGCGAGATCGGCCGCGGCGAGCTGGTGGTCTTCGACATGGGGGCGCAGCTCGAAGGCTACTGCTCCGACGGCACCCGCACCTTCGCCACCGGCGACCCGGGGGAGGAGGCGACCGCCGTCTACGAAGCCGTGCGCGAGGCGCAGGCCGCCTCGCTCGAGGCGATCAAGGCGGGCGAGAAGGGCGAAGACGTCGACAGGGTCGCCCGCGCGGTGATCGAGGCCGCCGGCCACGGCGAGCGCTTCGGGCACGGGCTCGGCCACGGTGTCGGCCTCGAGGTGCACGAGGCGCCGCGCCTCTCACTGCGCTCCGACGACGTCCTCGCGTCCGGAGAAGTGGTCACGGTCGAGCCCGGCATCTACCTGCCGGGCAAGCTCGGGGTGCGGATCGAGGACCTTGTCGTCGTCGCCGAGGACGGGGTCCGCAACCTCAGCTCGCTGCCGAAACAGCTGCAGATCGTCGACTAGCCGGAACTCAGCCCGCTCAAATTCAAGTTGAGCTTTTCCGCAGCCGATGCCAGCGCATGGCAAAGGGTGGAGAGACCCTCGTCTCGATCCATGAGGAAGCGCGTCGCGAGCGCCTGCTCGACATGGAGGACCGGGTGCGGCGGTACCGGCTCGCTTGCTTCGGCATCCTCGCCCTCGCCCTGGCGGTGGGTGGGGGCAGCTCGGTCGGCTACTGGTGGGTCCCGCTGCTCGGCCTCGGCCTCGGCGGCTTCTGGGTCGCCGACCGCTTCATGCGCAGCAGCAGCCGCCCCACACTCTGGATCGCCGCCGCCTGGGCGGCGCTGCCGGCGCTGATCGCCGCCTCGGTCCTGGTCACCGGCGGAGCCACCAGCCCCGTCCTCGTCTGGTTCGGCCTGCCCGCCGTCACCCTCGGCTTCCGCTTCGAGCCCCGCGGGATGATCGTCGGCACCGTCTACGTGGTGGCGATGTTCCTCGGCGCCGCCGTCCTGCCCGATCCGCACGCGGCCTGGGAGCAGCGCCAGGAGCTGATCGCGATCGGGGCGCTGATCGTCAGCACGGTGATCCTCTCCGGCGCCCTGGTCGAGTCCGACCGCGCCCACCGCCGCCGCTCGACCCTCGATCCCCTGACCGGCCTCTTCAACCGCAACGCGCTCGAGCAGCGGCTCTCCGAGCTCGACGGACAGCCCTGCGATCCCAGCGAGGGCCTCTCGCACGCCTTCCTGCTCTGCGACCTCGACCACTTCAAGCGCGTCAACGACCAGTTCGGCCACGCGGCCGGCGACGCGGTGCTGCAGGACGTTGCCTACACGATGCGGGCGGCGCTGCGGGCGGGCGACTCGATCTATCGCGTCGGCGGCGAGGAGATCCTGGTGATGCTGCCCGGCGCCGGCCACGGGGAGGCGGTCGAAATCGCCGAACGCCTGCGGCTGGCGGTCCGCGAGCGGCGACCGGTCGGCGTATCGGTCTCGCTCAGCATCGGCGTCGCCGTCGCCGACTCCGGCCCGGTCGACACCGAAGACCTGCTCTCCCGCGCCGACGCGTCGCTGTACGCCGCCAAGGCCGGCGGCAGGGACCGCATCTTCGTCGACGACTGGGAGCCGGTGCTGGTCAGCGGCTGAGGTCGACGCCGTCGCGCAGGCGCGCGCCGAAGGCCGCCAGCAGCTCGACCGTCGCCTCGACGTCGCGCAGGTCGACCATCTCGACCGGCGAGTGCATGTAGCGGAGCGGGATCGAGACGAGGCCGGTGGGGATCCCGGCCCGGGAGATCTGCAGGACGTCGGCGTCGGTGCTGGTGCCGCGGCCGCTGGCGCTGACCGAGTGCTCGATGCCCTCGGCCTCGGCGGTCTCGACCAGCAGCTCGAAGACCTTGGGCGAGAGGGTGGAGCCGCGGCCGATCGCCGGGCCGGAGCCGAAGGGGTGGCTGCCGATCTCCTTCTCGTCGACGCCGGGCGCGTCGGTGGCGTGGGTGACGTCGACCGCGATCGCGATGTCCGGACGGATCTGGAAGGCGGCGGTGCGGGCCCCGAAGAGGCCGATCTCCTCCTGCACGGCGGCGACGGCGGCCATCGAGCCGCCGGGGCCGTCGCCCTCGTGGCAGCGCCGCAGGCTCTCGAGCGCCACGTAGGCGCCGAGGCGGTTGTCCATCGAGCGCGAGACGAGGCGGTCGCCGGCGACCGGCATCGGCTCGGCCGCGATCACGACCGGGTCGCCGACGCGGACCAGCTGCTCGGCCTCCTCGCGGTCGGCGGCGCCGATGTCGATGTGCATGCTCTTCAGCTCGACCACCTTCTTGCGCTGGTCGGCTTCGAGCAGGTGGATCGGCTTGCGGCCGACGACGCCGGGGACGAGGCCGTCCTTTCCGCGGATCTCGACCCGCTGGCCGACCAGGATCTGCGGGTCCCAGCCCCCGATCGGCGCGAACCAGAGGAAGCCCTTCTCGTCGACGTGGGTGACGAGCAGCCCGATCTCGTCGATGTGGCCGACGACCGCCACCAGTGGCGAGGCCTCGCCGATGCGGGCGATCGTCGAGCCGATGCCGTCAACGCTGACCTCGGCGAAGGAGGCCGCCTCGCGCCACACCTCGGCGGCGGGGGCCTCGTATCCCGAGGGAGCGCCGGTGCGCAGAAGCTCGTCTAACAGGGGCGGAGTAGTCAAAAGGTCGGGGCAGTATGCCTAATAACTTGGACGGATGTTCGTCGGCCGGGCGCAGGTGTCGGGCCCTACCCGGCGCTTGCTTCACACCATCCTCGCAATACAGTTCTGCCGATGGCAGTCGCAGTGGTGACGGGAGCGTCGACGGGGATCGGGGAGGCGACCGCGATCCGCCTCGCGCGGGAGCCGGGGATGGAGCTGGTGCTGGTCGCCCGCCGCGAGGAGCTGCTGCGCGAGCTGGCCGAGTCGCTGCCCTGCCGGGCCACCTACGTCGCGGTGGACCTCACCGACGCCGAGGCGCCGGCGAGGGTCCGGGCCCATCTCGAAGCCGAGCACGGGGGAGAGCTGAGCCTGCTCGTCAACAACGCCGGCGCCGCCTGGCGGGCGAGCTTCGCCGAGGGCGGCTACGCGAACGTCCACCGCCACATCGAGCTCAACTTCGACGCGGTCGTGCGCCTAACCGAGGCGCTGCTGCCGCTGCTGCGCAAAGCGTCCCCGAGCGCGATCGTCAACGTCGCCAGCACCGCCGGCCGCGTCTCCCGCGCCCGCACCGGCGCCTACAGCGCCAGCAAGTTCGCCCTGATCGGCTGGTCGGACTCGCTCTATGCCGAGGAGAAGCCGGAGGGCGTCCACGTCGGCCTGGTGATGCCCGGCTTCATCCGCACCGAGGGCTTTCCCGCCACCGAGCTGCGGGAGAAAGCGCTGACGCGCTGGATCGTCTCCAGCCCGGCGAAGGTCGCCGAGGCGATCTACGAGTGCGGGCCCGGACGCAAGCCCGAGCGTTATGTCCCGCGCCCCTACGCCCTGGCGGCGATCCTCCGCATCCTCTTCCCGTCGCTGACCCGCCGCGTCCTCAGCGGCGGCTCGGCCGCGAGCCTGACCACCAGCACCGGCGAGGAATGATCTCGGCCGCCGCCATCGCCCTGGCTGTGGCGGTGGTAGCCGCGGTGGTCACGACCCTTGCCGTGGTCCAGGTACGGCGGGTCAACCGCCGCTTCAAGGTCCTCGACGACATCGCGGGCGTCGCCGAGGGGGGCGGCTCGCTGGAGGAGACGCTCGACGCGATCGCCGCCGTGATCGTCCCCGAGCTGGGGGACTTCTGCACGATCGACGTGATCGAGGAGGGGCGGGTCCGCCGCGCCGCGACCCGCGTCAGCGGCCCGGACGGCGAGGAGATCCAGCGCAAGCTGGCGCGGCGGACGCCCGCCCTGCAGGAGCGGATGGCGAGCGCCGCGAACGTCGAGCGCCAGAAGCCCGTCTTCTTCGAGTACGTCGGCGAGGCGGACCTGCGCGACGTCGCCGAGGACGAGGAGGATTTCGAGTTCCTGCGCAGCATGCGCATCCGCGCGGGCATCACGGTCGAACTGCGGGCGCGCGGCCGGCCGACCGGCCTGCTCACCTACGGCGTCAGCCACTCGGGCCGCCATCTGCGCGAATCCGACGTCCACTTCGCCAGCGTGCTCGCCGGGCGGGTGGCGCTGGCGCTGGACAACGCCGGCCTCTTCTCCAATCTCGAGCGCAGCGAGCGCGAACGGGCGGAGATCGCCGAGACCCTGCAGCGCGGCCTGCTGCCGCCGCCCCTGCCGCATATCCCGGGCTGGTCGGTGGCGGCGACGTACCGCCCGGCCGGGGCCGAGAACGAGATCGGCGGCGACTTCTACGACGCCTTCCGCGTCGCCGGCGGCTGGATGGTGGTGATCGGCGACGTCACCGGCCGCGGCGCCCACGCCGCCGCGGTCACCGCCCACGCCCGCTACACCCTGCGCACGGCGGCGGCTCTCACCGGCGACCCGGTGGTCGCCCTGCGGACGCTGAACCGGGAGCTGATGGCGCGCAGCGGCACCGCCCTCTGCAGCGTCGCCGCGATGGCCGTCTCCGACGATCCCCGGCAGCCGGTCCGGCTGGCGATCGCCGGTCACCTGCCGCCGCTGCTCGTCGAAGGCGATTCGGTCTCCGAGGCCGCCGAGCCGGCGCCGCTCCTCGGCGCCTTCGCCGAAGAGGACGGATGGCGGGTCGAGGAAACGGTGGTCGGACCGGGGCAGCAGCTGGTCGTCGTCACCGACGGGGTGACCGAGGCCCTCGGCCCTGAGGGGCGCTTCGGCGAGGAGCGCCTGCGGGCGGAGCTGGCCGGGATCAGCAGCCCGGCGCGGGCGGCCCAACGGATCGAGGGGGCGCTGCACGAGTTCACCGGCGGCGCGCTCGAGGACGACGCCGCGATCGTCGCCCTCGCTCCCGCCACGGTCGAGGGGGAGCCGGCGCCGGAGGCCGAGTGGGAGCTGGTCGAGCGCCTCTACGGGGCCTTCAACCGCCGCGACCAGGAGGAGATCACGCAGCTCTGCGACGAAGGGATGGGGTTCTTCCCGGCCGGGACGGCGCAGGAGATCGGCCGCGAGGCGCCCTACGTCGGTCCCGACGGCTTGGAGGAATACCTGCGCGACGTCGAGCAGGTCTGGGACGAGCTGCTGATCAACCCGAAGACGGCCGAGCGCCACGGCAGCTCGCTGCTGGTGCGAGGCAGGGTCTACGCCCGCAGCCGCCCGCTCGGCATCCGCGACGTTCCCGTCGCCTGGATCTGGCAGGTCCGCGACGGCGTCTTCATCCGCGGCGAGGTCTTCCCAGACCCCGAGGAAGCCGTCAGGCGCCTCGCCGCCGCCGGCTGAGGGCACCATCTAGGATGCAGCGCCGATGACGATCAGCACCAACCAGTTCAAGAACGGCACGCACATCGAGATCGACGGCAAGATCTGGAAGATCATCGAGTTCCAGCACGTCAAGCCGGGCAAGGGCGGCGCCTTCGTGCGGACGAAGCTGCGCCGGATCGAGGACGGCTCGGTGATCGACAAAACCTTCAGGGCGGGGGAGAAGTTCCGCCCGGTGCGGACCGAATCGAAAAAGATGCAGTACCTCTACGACTCGGGCGAGGCCGCGGTCTTCATGGACTCGCAGGACTACGACCAGATCGAAATCCCGACGGAGCAGCTCGGCGACTCGATGCAATGGGTGCTGCCGAACGCCGAGGTCGACGTCCTCTTCGTCGACGAGCGGCCCAGCGACGTCCAGGTGCCGAGCGCGATCGAGATGAAGGTCACCCAGACCGATCCCGGCCTCAAAGGCGACACCGCCTCCGGCGGCGGCAACAAGCCGGCGACGCTCGAGTCCGGCGTCGTCGTCCAGGTGCCCCTCTTCGTCGAGGAGGGCGACACCGTCCGCGTCGACACCCGCACCGGCGAGTACGTCTCGCGCGCCTGAGCAGGCGCAGCCGAGTCTTGGCACACCCCGCTGTGCCGAAAACCGGTCGCGTGGGCCGGCGCTGACAGAATGCGGTTATGCGCAGGTCCGAGCAGCGGCGCGACGCCGTCTTCGCCAACTACCAGCGGGACGTCACCGGGCGGCCGCTGGCCGAGCTTTTGGGCGGGGCGCGGCCGCTGACGCGGGAGCTGGCCGAGGGGGTCGACGCGCACCGGGAAGAGCTCGATGACATCATCGCCGCCCATGCGAAGGGGTGGACCGTCGACCGGATCGCCCCGCTGGACATGAACGTGATGCGCGCGGCCCTCTACGAGATCGAATTCATGGACACGCCGGCCGAGGTGGCGATCAACGAGGCGGTGGAGCTGGCGAAGGAGTACTGCGGGGCCCAGGCGCCCGGCTTCGTCAACGGCATCCTCGGGGCGGTCGTCCGCGAGCGGGGGGCGGCGGCGTGAACGTGCGTCTGCGGGAGATCAGCGAGCGTCTGCGGCAGATCACCGCCGAGCTCGGCAGCGAGGAGGTCGGCGACGAGCGCGCCGCCCAGCTCGCCTCCGAGGCCGCCGACCTCGCCGCCGAGGCGGTCGAGGAGGCCAACCGCGAGGCGCGCCAGCAGGCCTCCGCCGAGTGAGCTACCCCGAGGACCTGCGCGCCCTGGTCGAGAGCGCGCTCGAGAACCTGAGCTTCTCCGCCGTCGCGCCCACGGCGGGTCTCGAGGAGGCGATGCGCTACTCGCTGCTCGCCGGCGGCAAGCGGGTGCGCCCGGTGCTCTCCCTCGCCACCGCCCGCGCCCTCGGCGCCGAGCCCGACCGCTTCCTCCCCGTCGCCTGCGCGATCGAGCTGATCCACACCTACTCGCTGATCCACGACGACCTGCCGGCGATGGACGACGACGAGCTGCGCCGCGGCCTGCCGACCTCCCACGTAAGGTTCGGCGAGGACGTGGCGATCCTCGCCGGCGACGGCCTCTTCGCCGAGGCGATGCGGCTCTTCTGCGAGCAGCCGGGAGAGCCGGCCCGGGTGCTGGCGGCGCTGCGCGAGCTCGCCGCCGCCACCGGCGTCGAGGGCATGGTCGGTGGCCAGTACGTGGACGTGATCGGCGCCTACGACGACGCCGGGGGCCTGCGCGCCCTGCACGCGCTGAAGACCGGCCGCCTGATCGCCGCCAGCGTCGGCGTCGTGCTCGAGCTCGAGGCGGCTCCCGAAAGTGAGAGAATGCCCTACCGGCGTTTTGCGGACGAGCTGGGCGTGCTGTTCCAGATCGTCGACGACATTCTCGACGTGACCGAGTCTGACGAGCAGCTCGGCAAGCCCCATGGAAGCGACGAGAGACATGGCAAACTCACCTACGTCAGCCTTTTCGGGCTGGAGCGGGCGCGCGAGCTGGCCGCCCAGTCGCACCGGAAGGCGACCGCGGCGCTGGCTGAGGCCCCCGGCGCGACCGAAGACCTGAGGCGCGTCGCCGACTACATCTTCACGAGGAACGAATGAGCGAACAGCCCCCCACCCAGGGCCACGAAGACGACAACAAAGAGCCGCTGCTGGCGAAGATCGACGGGCCGCAGGACCTGCACGGCCTCGACGACGAGCAGCTGCAGCAGGTCGCGCAGGAGATGCGCACCTACATCATCGACACGATCGGCGAGATCGGCGGCCACTTCGGCGCCAACCTCGGCACCTGCGAGCTCGCGGTCGCCCTCCACA